>JACQWK010000630.1 GCA_016209525.1 Verrucomicrobiota bacterium | reverse complement strand
GTCCTACGGACACCCTCTCCCCATCTGATGGGGAGAGGGTTGGGGTGAGGGGCATTCCTCATTTTAACTTACTTATGAACTGATTAACTTACTTATGAACTGATCGATAACATCCCGCGCTGAATCCAACCATGAAGCACGCTTTGAATGCGACAAAAACCGAATGCGCCGCCATCGGCAGTATCGGCGCAGCGATTCTCATTCTGGCCGTAAGGCGGACACTCCTGTCCGCAAAACCTCCGAAAATGTGCGGACAGGAGTGTCCGCCTTACGGTCACGAACCGCGCCCGTTCCCAAAATAAGAATTGCTGGTATCAGCGTGAGAGAGGTTGCTGTTTACGGAGAAACCTGCCCGAACTTGACGCCGCGTCCACAGCACCTTCACTCCTATTATTTGGGATTCCCCGAATCAGCGGCTATCCGGCATGCATCGGCCACGGTCGCCAAGTTCTCGAGAAAACGCTCGCGGTCTTGTTCGGGAAGCACAGAAAGAATATCGGTCTGCAAGGCGACGGCCACCTCTCGAACTTCCCGGTATTTTCGGATTCCGAGCGGCAGGATCCGGATTCGATGCGCGCGCCGGTCTTTCTCATGCTTTTTTCGCTCCACCCAGCCGGCCTTCTCCATTCGCTCCAACAACGAAGCGACGGTGTTCGGATCGCTGCTGATGACTTGAGTCAATTCGCGCTGGGTCATTCCCTTTGGATCGCCCTCCAACAAAGTCCGCAGCGCGGTAAATTGATCGGGAGTGACGCCGGTATGGGAGATGCGTCTGCGGAAGGCCTGGTTGAGTCCGTACCAGGCGCGGCGGAGGAGCGGGGGGAATCGCCGCCGTTCCGGGGAATCGATGGGAATGAAGGCAGGAGTGGATTTGCGAGCTGGACCGGGCATGAAATGATTTTGGCGTTTGACAATTGATACGTGTAGGTATTATCTCGGTGCGAAACTTCCTCCGGTGTAGGATAGCTTCTGCCCGATGGGAAGGAAATTTGCAGAGCCAGGCGCCGGCATCTCGCAGAACCGAGACTCGCTCTATTCAAATGTTTGCCATGAAATCAACATCACTGGTTGCAGCCATCGCGGGTGGCATTGCCCTCTTTGATTCGATCGCTCCTTCGGCCGCCGTGAATGCCGCTCCGGCTCGCGGTTGGCTCAGTTGGCGGGGACCCGAACAAAACGGGACGTCTCGCGAGACCGGCTTGCCGGAAAAACTGGCCGTGAATCAGGCGCTTTGGACCGCGGACTTCCCCGGAGCATCCACACCCGTCATCGCCAACGGCCAGCTCTATATCATGGGCTACCTTGGGGATGCCGAAGAGCTTCGGGAAGGGATTGCCTGCTTCGACGCGGAGACCGGCGTGAAGCTTTGGCAGCAACTCTTCAGCGATTTTCTCAGCGACATCATTTACAGGCGCTATGCGACATCGAGTCCAACGGTGGACGCGGAAACGGGCAATGTCTATGTGCAAGGCACCCAAGGGATCCTCGCCGCGTTCACACGGGAAGGGAAGCGGCTCTGGCTTCACTCTATGATGGAGGAGTTTGGCCGGCTGACCTTTCCCAACGGCCGCACCGCTTCGCCGGTCATCGACGGCGATTTGGTCATCACGCGCGGCATCACAGCCAATTGGGGCGCGCACGGTCCGGCGAGCGACCGTTTCTATGCGTTTGACAAGCAAACCGGAGAACTGGTTTGGTCCTCGAGCCCCGGCGACCGGCCCAAAGACAATTCCTACTCGTTCCCGTACCTTTGCTTTTTGGACGGCAAACGGGTGTTGATCGCGACCGCGGGCGACGGCAGCGTCGTGTGCGTGAACGCGCGCACGGGCGAACCGATTTGGCGCGTGCCGCTGGGCAAGGCGGGGATCAATGCGACCGTGCTGGTGCACAACCACGACAAAGTGGTCGCGGTTTACGGCACGCCGTATGAGCCGGGCCAGATGGTGGCGTTCAGGATTCCAAAGGTGAAACCGGCCGATGCGGCTTCCGCTCCGGTGATCGTCGAGCGGTCCCAGGTTGAGCTCTGGAGCCAGGACATTTCAACATCGACCAGCTCTCCCATTCTCGTCGGCGACCGCATCTATGTCGTTGCGGAAAAGGGCGACCTCGTTGCCTTGGATGTGAACAATGGAAAGATTCTGTGGGACTTGAAAATCGGCATCGAGCAACGTAATTCCTGCCCCCTCTCCGCCGACGGCAAGCTTTATGTCCCGATGTTGGACGATCCGGATGCCAAGGCTGAAGGAGTCGGCAGCGAGGCTGGGACAAAGGGCGCGCTTTACGTCATCAAACTTCAACCGAATGACGCCCAAGGCGTCAAGGTGAGTCAGTTGTCTCTGGACGGCCGTTGTTTCGGAACCCCGACAACTTACAATGGCAAGATTTATATTCAGACCGCCAAAAAAATCTATTGCTTTGGAAAAAAAGGAAACAACCCGGGGCTCGCGCCGGATCCAGCCCCCGAGAAATGGCCGGCGCCCGGCCCGGCCGCACAACTCCAGATCATCCCGTCCGAAGTCCTGTTGCGCCCCGGGCAGTCCGCTGCGTTCCGCGTCCGATCCCTGGACGCGAACGGCTTCACGGCTGAGGAAATCCACGAGGTAAAGAAGCTCTCCTGGGCCAGTTATGTGCCGCCCACCGCGAAGGTGAAATCCACACTGAAAGGATCCTTCAACGCCAACGGCCAACTGGTCGCGGCGAACGATCCGGTTCCATCGGCGGGAGCATTTCAAGCGACGCTCGGCCAACTCAAGGGATACATTCGGGGCCGTGTGCTGCCGTACTTGCCCATTCAACAGAACTTCGAGTCGTTCGCGCTCAACGAGACCACGACCAACACGGTGGAGGAGCCGACCCGATTCGCTTACCCGCCGCTGCCTTGGATCGGCGCGCGGTTCAAGTTCGAAGTCCGCGAGCAGGATGGGACCAAAGCATTGACCAAGACGATCGATAACAAATTCTTCCAACGCGCGACGGTCTTCATCGGTTCGGCCGAGGCAAAGAATTACACGATTCAGGCCGACGTGATGAGCGAAGGCCGGATGCGCGGAAAGAAGGTCTTGAAGATGTCGGAGGTCGGGCTGATTAATCAGCGGTATGTCATCGTGCTGCAAGGCAACGCCCAGAAGCTCCAAGTTACTTCGAACGAAGAGCGGTTCTGCGTGCCTCCCAAGGAGGCTTCGCCGAACTTCGCCTGGCAACCAAACGTGTGGTACACTCTGAAAGCCCGTGTGGATACGGCTCCGGACGGTTCGGGTGTGGTGCGGGCTAAGACATGGAAGCGGGGTGATCCGGAGCCGGCGCAATGGACGCTGGAAGCGCCCCACCGGCATGCGCACCAGAGCGGGTCGCCGGGTTTGTTCGGTTTCGCGCCGCAGGACATGCGGGTTTTTATTGATAACATCAGCGTGACTCCCAATTGAAATCAGAAATGATTCATGCCGGAAGTCTCAAGATTTTACGGGATTCGAATTACGATGAACATTGGAGATCATTTCTCTGACGACAACATATGCGATACCTGAACAAAGTTAAAGAGTTCTCACTGCTGGGCGGCTACCGGATCAGGGTGGCTTTCCGCGATGGATATACTGGTGAGGTGGACCTGTGGGCGCTGTTCGAGAAACCTAAGGGACCTTTGACGGAGCCATTCCGCGATCCGTCCTTTTTTCAGAAGGCTTTCCTTGATGAAGGGACGCTCTCCTGGCCAAATTCGTATGATATTTGTTCTGATGTCCTTCGTTATTACTGCGAGATCGGTCGTGTTTGTGCTGATCACGAGCTCAATGCCGCTTTGGACCCAGGAACCAACGCACCAACAAGTTCCGCACTCACCTTGAACGACAAACCTTCTTCCTCATGAACATATTTCCGATTGTAAGCTCCGCGCTCGCAGTTTGCTGCCTGACCGCCCGGGCCGACGACTGGCCCCAATGGGGCGGCACCAGCCTGGGCCGCAACATGTACTCCTCCGCCAAAGGACTGCCGGATCGGCTGGATGCGGGCAAGCTCAAATCGGGGACGGAAGAAGTGGATTTGGCGACGACCAAAAATGTGATGTGGGCGGACAAAATTGGTTCGCAAAGCTATGGCAATACCACAGTCGCCGGCGGCAAAATCTTCGTGGGCACGAACAACGACTCGCCACGCGATCTCCAACACCAAGGCGACCGCAGCGTTTTGATGGTCTTCGAGGAAAAATCCGGAGCGTTTCTCTGGCAATTGATCATCCCCAAACTCGCTTCTGGAAAAGTCAACGATTGGGAAAACCTGGGTTTGCTCTCGTCGCCCACGGTGGAGGGCGACCGCGTCTATGTCGTGACCAGCCGGTGCGAAGTCATGTGTTTGGACGTGAACGGCCTCGCGAACGGCAACGACGGTCCTTTCACCGACGAAGCGCAATACGTCGTTGGCTCCGGCAGACCCAAGGCCAAGCTCGGGCCCAAGGACGCGGACATCATTTGGAAATACGACATGATGGATGAACTGGGCGTCTTTCCCCATAATGCGTCCAACAGCTCCCCGTTGATCGTGGGCGATCTGGTCTATGTGTGCACCTCGAATGGACAGGACTGGACGCACTCGAACATTCCATCGCCGCTCTCTCCGAGTTTTATCGCTCTGGATAAGAAGTCCGGCCAACTGGCGGGCGAAGACGAGGCCAGCATTGGTCCTCGCATCTATCACGGCCAGTGGAGTTCCGCGTCGGCGGGGAAGATTGGCGACCGGTGGCTGGTCTTTTTTGGCGGCGGCGACGGCTGGTGTTACGCGTTCGACGCCAAGCCCGCCAAAGAGGGCGACACGAGTTTCCTGAAAATCGCCTGGAAATACGACTGCAACCCACCCGAATACAAAATCAAAGACGGCAAACCGATCAAATACCCGGACGCTAACGGCCCCAGTGAAATCAATGCCACGCCTGTCTTCTACAAAAACCGGATCTATGTCGCGGTCGGCCAGGATCCGGAGCATGGCGAGGGCGTCGGTCATCTGGTTTGCATCGACGCCACCAAGACCGGCGACGTCACGAAGTCAGGCGCCCTTTGGAGTTACAAAGGCATCCATCGCAGCATTTCCACCGTCTCGATTGATCCCGCGACCGGCTTGCTGTTCATCGGCGATTTTTCAGGCTTCGTTCATTGCCTGGATGCCGAAACCGGAAAACACTACTGGACGCACGACATGAAAGCCCACATTTGGGGCTCGACGCTCGTTGCCGACGGCAAGGTCTATATCGGCGATGAAGATGGAGATTTTGCCATCCTCGCGGCGAGCAAAGAGAAGAAGCTCCTCAGCGAAACCAACCTGCCCGCCCCGGTGTACTCGACGCCGGTCGTGGCGAATGGGACGATCTACGTCACATGCAACACGCACTTGTATGCGTTCTATGACTCAACGCGCAGTGCCACCGGGCGGGATGAGGTTCCCAAAGTGGATTTGAATCCGACGAAACCCGAACGGAAGAATTACTGATGAGTTCAGAAGTTGCCGCACACCCCTCTCCCGGCCTTCGGCCACCCTCTCCCCATCGGATGGGGAGAGGGGCGCGGGTGAGGGGCTTTTCTCATGTCCACCTAATAATGAGCTGATATTGAATGTCCCCACGCGCGCCTCGCTATGAACCGTGGATTCGTAGCCGCCGAGATAACGAGGCGGACACCTTGGTCAAAACCGAAGTCCGCCTCCTCACGCCGGCGGCTACGGTTCATGGTCTCATTCGCCGGGAAGTTTTAACAAAATAATCATTCGCGAAAATTTATGCCTGCCGATCCATTCGTTATCCGATCTGCTCAAGACCAACTCGACGCCCACGTCCGCGAGATTGTGCAGTGGCATTTTTCGCCTGAAACCGGCTGTGCCTTCTGGCTCGATTGGGCCAAGAAAGCCGGCTGGAGCCCAGCCAAAGAAGTCAAGTGTTTCGACGATTTGCTGCGGTTCCCGCATTTCCAGGACGAATGGCTGCGCGACCTCCAGCCGGATGTGTGGGTGCCCAAAGCGTTCCAAGGCCGCCCTTACAATATCTTCGAAACCGGCGGCACGACCGGCATGCCGAAGCAGCGCATTGGCTGGAATGACTATAAGGTCGATTACGAGGAGTTCTCAGCGAAAATCTCGGACTCTCACTTCCCGCGCGGTGCCGCGTGGCTGATGGTTGGCCCCACCGGTCCGCGCCGGCTGCGTTTGGCAATCGAACACTTGGCGAATTACCGGGGCAGCTCCTGCTATTTCGTCGATCTTGACCCGCGTTGGGTGAAGAAGGTTATCGGCGAGAAGAAGTTCGACGTGGCCAAGGCCTACATGGAACACGTCGTGGATCAGGCGGTGACGATCTTGAAATATCGGAAGGTGAGCGGCCTTTTCACGACCCCCAAACTGTTGGAGGCGCTCGGCGAGAAGACGGACCTCTGGGAGGCCGGTATCCGAGGAGTCTTTTGCGGAGGCACTTCCATGTCGCCGCAGTATGTGCGGTTTCTGATCGAGGAAGTCCTGGAGAACCGGATTGGCTTCTATCCCACTTACGGAAATACGCTGATGGGCCTCGCGGCAAGCGTCCCGTTAAAACCGGAGGACAACTTTTCCATCACTTACTACGCTCCTCAGCCTCGCGCGGTCTTGCGCGTCGTTGACCCGAAGCAGACGAATCAGCTCAAGAACCACGGGGAATGGGGCCGGGTGGAATTGACCACGTTGACCCAGGAATTCTTCATGCCGCGCTTCCTGGAGCGCGACGAGGCCATCCGCCGGCCTCCGCGCGAGCCGTATGCGTGGGATGGCGTGGGCGATGTCCGGCCATTCGGCGCGATGGAAAAGCAGATTGTGGAAGGGGTGTACTGAGAGTCAAACCCACAACCACCGCGGCACTTTCTCGCCTTCCCACAGCTTCGCCATCGGCTGGCGCTCCCGCACGAGTGTCGCCTTGTGTCCGTTGACCAATACTTCGGCCGCCATGGGGCGAGTGTTGTAATTCGAGGCCATGACGAATCCGTAGGCTCCGGCGCTGAGCAAGGCGAGGCAGTCGCCGGGGGCCGCTTTCGGCAATGGCCGATCCTTGCAGAAAAAATCGCTCGACTCACAGATCGGCCCCACCACGTCGGTCGAAACCAAGGCGCCGTTCTTCCGCCGAATCGGAACGATTTCGTGGTACGCGTCGTAGAAGGCGGGGCGGATCAAGTCGTTCATGGCCGCGTCCACAATCGCGAAAGTCTTCTTACCGGTTTGCTTCACGTATTCGACTCGCGTCACCAGAATTCCCGCGTTGCCCGTGATGAAACGGCCTGGCTCCAGGAGAATCCGCAAGCCCAAAGGTCGCAGCAACGGCAGGAGCGCCGCCGCGTATTTTTCCGGGGTCAGAACACCTCTTGCTTCGGGCGACGACCACCATTTCTCGGATCCGCTGGCGAGCGCCTGGCGATACACAATGCCCAAGCCGCCCCCGATGCTGAAGAAATCAAACCCGTATTTCCGGGACAACTTGGAGACCAAAGGCGCGACCTTGCGCACGGCGTCCACAAAGGGACGTGCCGCGGTGAGTTGCGAGCCGATGTGCATCTGGAGGCCGCGCAATCGAAGATTCTTCAACCGGCTCGCGCGGGCATAAACGCGCTCGACCTCCTCCAAAGCAATGCCGAATTTGTTCTGGTAAGTGCCTGTGGTGATCTTGGCGTGGGTGTGGGCATCCACGTTGGGATTTACGCGGACCGCGATGGGCGCGATTTTTTTGAGACGGGCCGCCACCGCGTTGATTCGCTGCAATTCCGGCTCGCTTTCCACGTTAAACGTGTGAATCCCCCGGCGCAGGGCAAACGCAATTTCGCTTTCCGACTTGCCCACGCCGGCAAAGGCGCACTTCTTGGGATCGCCTCCGGCCTCGATGACCCGGCGAAGTTCGCCTTCGCTGACGATATCGAATCCGGCGCCCAGATTTCCAAGGATCCGCAAGATCGCGAGATTTGCGTTGGACTTGACCGCAAAACAGATCAGATGGTCGAGCGGCGCCAGCGCGTTGGCCAGCCTCGCGAAGTGATTGCTCAGGGTGCGTTGGGAATAGACGTAGAGCGGCGTGCCGTGCTCCGCAACCAACGCACGCAGAGGCACGCGCTCGCAGTAGAGCGTGTCGCCGACGTAGCGGAAATCGTGCATGGCGCGTAGTTATGCCAAAGCCGTCGGCTAAGTCACGGAAAGAAATAAAAACAGCGTTGGCGATCGAGCTCTCGCCTGGTAAACCGTCCTGGCGTTATGAATGAACTTGCGGCCAAAGAATGCGTCCCTTGCAAAGGCGGCGTTCCCGCGCTGAAGGGAAGCGCCCTGAAGAAACTGCGGAAAGAGCTTGGAAACCTGTGGAAGGTCATCGGCGAACACCACCTGGAGAAGGAGTTTCAGTTCAAAGATTTTCGCCGGGCGCTCGAATTCACCAACCAAGTCGGCGAACTGGCGGAGAAGGTGGGCCACCATCCGGACCTCTATCTCGCCTGGGGCAGGGTCAAGGTCACGATTTGGACCCATAAGATCGATGGTCTCACCGAAAGCGACTTCATCCTCGCGGCGAAAATCGATGCCTTGTGAGCGTTGAACCTTGAGCCGTAGCCGCCGACGTGAGGAGGCGGATTTCAGTTTGAACCAGAGTGTCCGCCTCGTCACCTCGTCGGCTGCGAGCCGGCGGTTCAATGATGTCCAAAAAAGAAGGCGGCACTGATCGTGCCGCCTGTGCTGTGAGGCTGGAAGCAATCCAGCTTCGAGCTTAGCTCAAGAGCCGCAAGGCCGATTGCGGTAGCAAGTTGGCTTGCGCC
>JACQWK010000629.1 GCA_016209525.1 Verrucomicrobiota bacterium | reverse complement strand
GGAGTTGCGGAAATGGACACCATCGTGCACCGGCGCCCTGGGGTTCGCGCGATGAAAGCGGAACAGATCTACGAAGGGTTCATCGGTTTTGAGGAACGCTCGGCCGGACTGTATCTCGACCTATCTGTCCGGTTCGCCGACGACCCGGCGTTGCGCTGGTTCTTTGTCGACATGGCGATGGAAGAAAAACAGCACGCCGGTATGCTTCAGCATTGCCGCGAAGCGGGCGTGTTTGCAGAGGAACTGCCGGGAAATGAAGAGGTGCAGAGGTTGGATGGCCTCTTCAAGAAAATGGAGCTACGGATCGGCGCGGCCGGTCTGACGCTGGACGACGCCTTCGATTGCGCCATAAAGCTCGAAAGCTCCGAGATCAACGATATCTACAGCAAGCTCACGGCGCCGATCGAAGGTCCCGCCCATATGATGAGGAAGAAAATGGAGCTATCGGTTGCGGCGCACTTCGAACGGCTCTATGAGGCCGCCCGGAATTTCGGGGCTTCGGCGGACATCCAAATGCGCCTTGCCAAACTGCTAACGTCCGGCCGCCCTCCAGGTGAACACGCGTGACGAGGGGACGCGCGCCAGCGGGTCACGTCCCGTAGTGGAGTAGTCTGAGCCACCACCGCCTGAAAACCGGTCGTAACTCTCTTTGGTGAAAATCAGGCTTTGCTCATCTTCGGCCACGTCGACAGTGACGCTGTCGCCCGCTCCCACCTGCCCGGTGGACATGAGACTCGACAGAGGAAAAACGAGGTGCCGCTCAATGGCGCGCTTCAAATGCCTCGCTCCGTACTTCGTATCGGTTCCTTCCTTCAGCAAAAACGCCTTCGCCGCGGGAGTGCAATGAAAGCCGAAGATGCGCTCGGGCTCGGTTTGGAGAATTCGACTCTGCACCCGGTCGAGTTCGATACCGAGAATCTCGCCAAGCTGGGCTTTGCTCAGCGTCCTGAACACGACAGCTTTGTCGATGCGATTCATGAATTCAGGAGAGAATTTGCGCTTTGCCGCCTCCAGCGCCACGCGATAAATCTTTCGATCGAGGTCCGCCAGTTCGTCCGGTCCCGGCCGGGGCGCAAAGCCAATGCCGCCCGACGTGAGCCGGCCCATTTCACTGGCTCCAAGGTTGGAGGTCATGAACACGATCGCTCGCGAGAAATCCACTTTCCGGTTGTCACCGAGCGTCAGCGTTGCTTTGTCGAGGATGCCCAGCAGCAACTGCCACAGCGCGTCGCTAGCTTTTTCGATCTCGTCGAACAAGACAAGCGACAGTTTCTGCTTATCCGTGTGAAACGCGTCGAGCCGTTCCTGCGTGAGCACCGGCGGTGTTTCACGATGGCCAAGGTAGCCGGGAGGCGATCCAATCAATTTCGCAATTTCATGGCTATGCTGGAACTCAGCGCAATCTACTTTGATGACAGCGTCCGGACTGCCGAAAAGGATCTCCGCTGACGCTTCCACCAAGCGCGTTTTCCCCGATCCTGTCGGACCCAGGAACAGGAGGTTCGCAATGGGGCGGCCCGGCACGGCCATTCCTGCCGCAACAATCTGATAGACATTCACAAGCTGCGTGACTGCCTCATCCTGCCCAATGATCTTGCCGCATAGCTGCGTTTCGAACTTTAGAACCTCCGCACTTCTTTTTTCCGGTTCCAGGACGATACGTTTCGGTTCGATTTGAGCATTCATAGCATTCATGAAGCACCTTCCGGCGCTGTTCCTTGCAGTTTGCGAACCATTCTTCCCCTCCTCTCCGTGTCTGCGGCGCTTCGGAACGGGACCATTTAATTGATGCCGCAGCCACCCCTGCTCGGAGAGAAGGGGAAGCCTTTGCCATATCGGCAGACCGATCGTTGCGCGAGGGCCAGTCTTCGCCAATATGACGGCGCGCATTCCTGCGGGCCACACCAGACGGACAACAGGTCTCGTGTTTGCCATTCCGGCGAGTTTGGCAGACCTCTTGCAGAACCAGGTTAGAGGTGCGAGATGACGGAAAGGGTGAAGGAACTTCGGCCAAAGGCGCTTTACCGGGCGTGCAAGGATGAGGATTTCACATTCACAACAACTGCGGATCTGGAAGAACCCGGCGAGATTCCCGGACAAGAGAGAGCGGCTGAAGCGGTTCGCTTCGGTCTCGGCATCGACCACGACGGGTACAACATCTTCGCGTTCGGACCGTCCGGATCGGGGAAGCATTCTCTTGCCGAACATTTCGTGCGTGAACGCGCCGCCGCGCGGCCCGTGGCGCCGGATCTGTGTTACGTGAACAATTTCGCAGAACCCAATAAGCCGTCGCTGCTCAGCCTTCCGCCGGGTCTGGGATCAAATCTCAGAAATGATTTGAAGGAATTCATCGAAGAGGTCGCCACCGCGCTTCCCGTCGTTTTCGAAAGCGATGAATACCAGGCGAGGCTTCAAGCAATAAAGCAAAGTGTCAAAGCGGGCCCGGAACAGGGCTTCTCCGAATTGCAGGCCAAAGCTAAGAAGAAGGGCATCGCGATGCTCCATACGCCGGTGGGCGTCGTGTTCGCGCCGATGAAAGACGGCGACATCGTGACTCCCGATCAGCTCGCAAAACTATCGGCCGAAGAGCAGAAGCGCGTGAATGCTGCGATCGAGGAACTCGAGCAGGAACTGGCATCGATCCTCCGCCAGATGCCCCGGTGGGAACGCGAGGCCCGGAACAAAATCCGCGATCTGAATCGCGAAATGACGGCGTTTGCGATCGGCAACCTTCTTGACGAATTCCGCCGGAAGTATTCGCCATACCCCGCCGCAATCTCGTATCTCGAAGCCGTGCAGAAGGACATTACGGATAACGCGCGGCAGTTCATTCCATCCGACGGCTCTCAGCCGCCTGCGTCTGCGGAAGGTTTCCGTGGAGCGCCCTTCGCCAGGCGATACCAGGTGAATGTCATCGCCGACCACGGCGGGGACCGGCATGCGCCCGTCGTCTTCGAAGATCACCCGAGCTACGACAATCTACTCGGGCGCGTCGAGCACATCTCCGAGATGGGAACTCTCGTCACGGACTTCAACCTGAT
>JACQWK010000628.1 GCA_016209525.1 Verrucomicrobiota bacterium | reverse complement strand
CCCCCGCGCCGTGCAGGCGCGGAACTTTTCTGAAGGGGTGCGGTGGCGTTTTCACTATGACCGCACACTGTTCCGCCGCTGCACGCGGCGGAGACGGCGCAGGCGCGCCGTCCCTACCTTCAACAGGCGCATCCAGCAAACGACATGGTGAAATATTCAGGCTAGCCCCGACAAGGTTGAGGGGTTGCGGCTCGATCGAGATTTGCCTGGCCAACTCAACCGGTTTTTTGGCATCTTCGTTCCCGGAAAGGCTCGGCCCGACCGAGCCGCTGTTCCTAACAACATCCAACGATCGAGTGCCTTCAGATTACGCCTTGTTCTATGAAAACCCCTCCCTCGACTTCATGGGTCGTCGGAGCGATCAGCCTGCTCGTCGCAACGCCTTCGCTCCTGGCCGGCAGCTTCGTGAAAAATCCAAGCTTCGAAAACAACTACAACGATGTCTGGCCCCACTACGGCAGCATCGACGACTGGACCGGGGGCAGCGGCGTCAATGAAGCCGCCGGCCCGTTTCACAACGGTCCGACACCGATCCCCGACCAGACTCGGGCCGGTTTCATGCAAGGTTCCAAGACCCTCTCCCAGGAGATCACCGGCTTGACGCCCGGCAAGCAGTATTGGATTCAATTCTATTACGACGCCCGGAATTGCTGCGGCGGCACGATCGACTTGATCACCAAATTCAACGATGTCGAACTCGACAAAGTCCCCAACGTCAAACCCGCGACAGGCGGCAAACCGTACTATGCCCGCAGCGTTCCGTTCAAAGCGGAAGCCGACGCCGGCACGCTGGCGTTCGCGACGGTCGCTTCTGGCGACGCCACGGTGAACCTCGATGCGGTGACGATCGTGGAGCGCGACACAAACAACGTCCCCGTCATCAATCCCAGTTTCGAAGCCAGCGGCGTGGCGCCTGATACCGGCGTCGTCGCGAGCATCGCGGGATGGACCGGCACAGGTGTCTTTGGCGTGAACCCTTCCGGAGCCGGACCTTTCGCCGACAACGGTGTCGCGCCCGATCAAGATCTCGTTGCCTTCCTGCAAGGGGCCAGCGCGCTCAGTCAGACGGTCGCGAATCTCGGCGTCGGCAAATCGTATCAATTGACCTTTGCCTACAATGCCAAGTCCGGAAACAAGCCGCACCTTCAGCTCAAAGTCGGCGAGGCCACCGTGTTTGAAGAGGATGTCAATCCGGTCGGAGCCGCGAATGCTTACCGCACGAAAACGGTCACCTTCACCGCCAGCGACACCCAACTGCAAATCACGTTCGCCCAAACGAAGGAGGGCGATCAGACGCTGCTCATCGATGATGTCCGGCTCGTCGGCGAAACCCAGAAGCCGTTGCCGCCTCTCGGCATTGCGCCCAACAAGGCTGAGCTTGGCCCTGGCCAAAAGGTGACGGTTGCGGTCACCGTGCCAACCGAATTGCTGGCGATCAAGGCGGCGGCGATCACGCTGCGCAGCCCCAATTCGGCTGTGGCCAGAATTGTCAACGCGGATGCGGACGGCGCGGTCACGCTCCAATACCAGAAGGGCGGCACCAATGTCCAAAAGTTCGAAATCGAAGCGGTGGCCCGCGGCGTGGCCCGCGTTGATGTGGTTGATTCCGCCGGCCTGGCTCTGGTCAACGACATCAGCATCAACGTGACCACCTCGTTTGTGCGTAATCCCAGTTTCGAAAGCAGCCCGGCCCCGGCGGGCGTTGGCTACGGTGAGATACTGACCTGGACGGGCGGTTCCGGCTTGAACAAATCGACGGGCCCATTTCATGACAACGGCGAGATTTCGGACCGCGATCAGATTGCATTCCTCCAAGGCTCCAAAACGATGTCCCAAGAGATCGCCGGTCTAAGACCTGGCCGGAATTATTGGCTTCAGTTCCGCTACAACGTTCGCAATTGCTGCGCCGGCGGCACCGCAGACCTTACCGTCAAGTTCGACGGCAAGACTCTCGTCACACTCCCCAAGATCGCCGCCGTGGGCGGCCAGAATCCCTACCTCCTCCACAATGCGGCCTTCACCCCGGCGAGCAGCTCCGGTCTGCTGGAGTTTACCTCGGCGGCGACAGGCGACGCGACCGTATTGCTGGACGCAGTAACGATCGTGCAACGCGAGCCCGGTCAGATCGTCGTCCAAAACCCGAGCTTCGAAGCCAGCGGCAGTCCCGTGGGCGTGGGTTACATCCAACCGAGAAAAATTTCCGGCTGGGACATGACCGGCGGCTATGGCGTGAACATCACAGGCGTCGGGCCGTTCACAGACAACGGGGCGGCGCCCGATCAGGATCTCGTCCTGTTCTTGCAGGGCGCTGCTTCGGCGAGCCAAAACATCACGGGCTTGACCCCCGGCGGCAAATACACTTTGGCCTATTCCGTAAACGCGCGGAATTGCTGCGGCGCGGGCGTGACCCGCTACAACGTGAGCTTCGCCGACGAACAGTTGCTCGAAGAAGAAATCGAGCCTGTGCGAGGCGCGGAACCATACCTGACGCGGTACCTCGTCTTTACTGCCAACGCCGCGGAAGGAATCCTGAGGTTTCAGGGAACACCCGAGGGGGATCATACCCTCTTACTCGACGATGTGAGAATCCTCCCTGGCGTCGTGGAGGCTCCTCCACCGAGTGTTCCAATGGGCATTACGAAGGCCGCTGACGGATCAATCCGGATTTCATGGCCCTCGACGGCAGCCGATTTCGTCCTCCAATCGTCGGACGGCGTCGCCGGCCCTTGGACCAATGCAGGCATCAGCACGACCACGGAAGCGAACGAATTCGTCGCGACGATCCCGAAACCGACGACCACTCGATTCTATCGGCTCAGGAAGTGAGTCCGCACCGCATGATCGGCCTCGTTGGCGAGCGCCTGAGCTTTTCCGTGAAGCCGGCAGCGCGGAAGGCTGACACGAGTCCGGTGTGCGCGAAAACATCCGGCATCGGATTCTTCTTCGGATCCTGCGGGTAGCCTTCCAGAATCTTGCCGCCGCGCTTGCGGACGTGCTCGATGGCGGCCTTGAGCAGTTCAGTTTTTCCAAGTCCGGCCAGCGCGCGGGCGTAACCGGCTGGACTCTCACGCGGAATGCGCCTTCGGCCTTCGGCAATCGTTTCTTCGTTTTCATGGCAATCTTGTCGCGGGTTTGAAGCGCAGGGCAGGCATCCTACCTGCCTGTGTAGATTCGATGTCCGCCGCGTCGCTTCGGCGGCGACGGACATTGGTGAGAGTCTTGATTCACAGGTGCGGATGAAACGGCGCCACCAGGAGTTCCAGCACCCTTTTGCCCAACGAACGCCGCCTCCAATCTTCCAGCGTCACTTCCCGGGAACGCTTCTTGTCTGCCTCGAACATCCGAATTTGTTCGGCGGCGAAGTCGGTGGCGAAGACGTTCATGTTGGCTTCATCGTTCAGCCGAAACGACCGGCTGTCGAAGTTGGCCGAGCCGACCGACACCCAGACGTCATCGACGATCATCATTTTGCAGTGATACATCGTCGGCTGATACTCATAGATCCTGACGCCGGCTTCGAGCAGCGGGCCCCATTTGGAACGCGAGGCATGCCGGACGATCGGGGTGTCGGATTGGGCGCCCGGGACGATAATCTCAACCTGGATGCCGCGTTTGCAGGCATCCAGCAATTGCTGAGTCATCAGCGTGCCCGGGACGAAATACGGCATCGACAGCCGGATGCTTTTCTGCGCGGCCGCGATCGAGAGCAAGAACATCAGGCGCGTGCTTTGCGTTCCTTCGCGCGGCGAGCTCTTGAACACCTGCGCGTAATGATGTCCGGCCTGCGGCAATTCAGGAAAAAAATTGCCGCCGTCCAAGACGTTGGCCGTGGTCTTCATCCAGTTGTCCATGAAGGCCGCCTGCATTTGCGCCACGGCGGGTCCCTCCAAGCGAAAGTGAGTGTCGCGCCAGTGCGCCGGAGAGTCCGCGTTGCCCAGCCAGATGTCGGCGACTCCCGCGCCGCCGATGAAGCCGACGCTTCCGTCCACAATCAAGAGTTTGCGATGGTCTCGATGGTTGAGGCGAGCGAGGTTGTACCAGACGAGGGGATTGTATCGATGCACGTCAACCCCGGCTTTTCTCATCATTCTGAGGAGGCCGGAGTCGATGCGCCGCGATCCGATCCAGTCCAACAAGACGTGCACCTTCACGCCGGCTCGGGCGCGCTCGGCTAAGGCTTCCGAGAAATCCCGGCCGACCTGACCCGACCAATAGATATAGCTCTCCAAAGTGATCGTCTTCTGGGCTCCCCGGATCGCCTGCAACATGGCCGGGAAAATCTGATCCCCATTCACAAGGCTGGTGACTTGATTGCCGCCGACAATTCCCGGTCCCACCAGTTGGCCCATGGAACGGAGGAATTGAGGGTCACTCACTCCGTAGCGAGACGTGACTTGATATTGAATGCCTCTGCCGTGGTAGCTGGTGCATCCGGTCAATCCAAGCGCCAGAAGCAGATGGCAACCTGCTTGGACGAGAGTTGAGAGAAAGCCAACGTCCTCGTGCGATTGCGCCATAACGATGCCGAGCAATCTAAACCTGCCGCAGGGTTTGCCAATGATAGAAAGTTCGTCCTCGTAACCTTCAACGCGTGACAGCCGTCTCCCCGTGCTGAGGGCTAACTCCCTTCAGACGCCTGCTCAAAACCGGCCGGGTCCTTCGGGGCCAGATGCCCCGTCAATCGGCAGACAGAGTTTCTGCCCCACGAATTCAGAGGCCGTGGGTCAACAAGAAGTGCGAAAAGTTCGACAAGATCCGTGTGGTGGATTTCTGAACGATTCAAGCAAATTGGAGCTGGAACGAAATCTGCCGCCATCCGGAATTGAACGCTAATCGTTATCTTGACATGGGCACCGCCAATCCGACGAAGCCGAGAAACACGGCTTTCCGACGAAGGACCGCGTTGTCGCGCGGCGCCCGAAACTTGCCACTGTCGTGAAGAAATTGCGCAGACCAACAAAATTGCGGGTGGAACGAGACTCCGGTGGAGTTCTGACTTCGTGCCGGCAAGGATTTCAGGGCTCTACAGGACTCTCGCCCCAGCGGGTTTGGTTGCGGCTCCGCCGTGCTGTGCTCATCTCTGTCGTCGGAGCCATCCTGATGTCGCAGAGCTCGTTCACGGTCGAACCACCCAAGCTAGCCATCGTCCGGAAAGAGAACCGGTTGAGTTTGAGTTATTCCCTTGCCGTTGGGACCGGCGCCGTGACCTTCTACCAATCTGAAGACGCGGCGAAACCGGTTCAGGATTGGATGCCTGTCGGCGTGGCGCCGGCGCCCTCGCGGTTGATTGGGGAGTTTGGGATTCGTCTGGAAGGCCAATCTGCACAATTCTTCACATTGGAACAGAACACCAACCAAATTTCACAATCCATGGTTTGGATCAGGGCACATTCATGAAGCGTAAGTCGGGGCCAGCATCTGGGCAGAAGTCGGCGCGGTGAGTTTTGTCTGCGAATCAAAACGTAACGGATGTTCGTGCAGAATTGGACTCACAGCCATGTAACGCGCTCAAAAGCGCTG
>JACQWK010000610.1 GCA_016209525.1 Verrucomicrobiota bacterium | reverse complement strand
GTGTTCAGTTCTTCCAGATCGGACCCCGTTACCCTGGACTTTTTGGAAAACGGAGCGCGAATATTAACAAAGGACTTTTGCGTTGCAACAAGTATTTGAAAGAATTTGCCCTGTCCCATTCTCAGCGGTCAGCTCGCAATGGCTTCATCGGTGGCAGGGGCCGGTTCTTCAACCGGCAATTCCTCCACCAACGGTTTCAACTGCACCTTCCGATGGTAGGTGAAGCCGGTTCCCGCAGGGATGATATGTCCCATGATCACATTCTCCTTGAAGCCGCGCAGTTGATCCACCTTGCCCATGGTCGCGGCCTCCGTAAGAACTCGAGTTGTGTCTTGGAATGAGGCGGCGCTCAAGAACGAATCCGTCTCGAGTGACGCTTTCGTAATTCCCAAGAGCACCGGCTGCGCTTCGGCGGGTTTGCCGCCCATCTTCTCGACGCGCTGATTCTCGTTCTCAAAGGCGAGTTTATCGACCTGCTCGCCCCACAGGAAAGTTGTGTCCCCGGGTTCGGTGATGCGCACCTTGCGCAACATTTGCCGGACGATGATTTCGATGTGTTTGTCATTGATGGTGACGCCCTGCAAACGGTACACTTCCTGGACCTCATTGACGAGGTGCTCCTGCAACTCCTGCGGTCCGCAGACATCCAGAATTTCGTGCGGCACCACGGGGCCTTCGGTCAATTGCTGCCCTTTCTTCACGAAGTCGCCTTTGAAGACGATCACGTGTTTGCCGATCGGGATCAGATGTTCTTCCTCCAATCCCGTTTGAGGATCTTTGATCAAGATCGTTCGCTTGCCGCGCACGCTCGGACCAAAATCCACGATGCCGTCGATCTTGGAGATTTCAGCCGCATCTTTGGGCCTCCGGGCTTCGAACAACTCGGCGACTCGCGGGAGCCCGCCGGTAATGTCTTTGGTCTTGGAAGTCTTGCGAGGCGTTTTGGCCATGAGCGTCCCCGCCACAATTTTATCCCCTTCGTTGACCACGATGTGCGCCCCCGAGGGGATTGGATAGTTGGCGACCGGGTCACCCTTGTCGCTCGTGATGATGATTTGGGGATGCAAATCTTCCTTGTGCTCGATGATGACTTTCGCTTCCTGAGCGGTCGTTTCATCGACTTCCTGTTTCATCGTGACGCCTTCGATGATGTCGTGGAATTCAACACGGCCCGCTTTCTCAGACAGAATCGGCACGTTGTACGGATCCCATTGCACGAAGGTTTCGCCTCGTTTGATGGCGCCGCCATTGGCCACGGAAATCACGGCGCCGATGACCACGCTGTGTGTTTCCAGCTCCCGACCATCCTCCGCCACCACCGAAATCGAACCGTTCTTGTTCAACACGATGTTGCTGGCGTCTTCCAATTCGACCAGGCGCAAATCATTGTAGCGAACGAAACCATCGTGCTTGGCCTTGATCTGCGGTTGTTTGAAGACCTGGGAAGCGGTTCCGCCGATGTGGAACGTCCGCATGGTGAGCTGAGTGCCGGGTTCACCGATGGATTGGGCGGCAATGATTCCCACGGCCTCGCCCAGCTTCACCAAGCCTCCGGTGGCGAGGTTGCGTCCATAGCAAGCCACACACAGGCCGTGCTTGCTTTCGCAAGTGAGCACGGAGCGGATGCGGACTTTTTCGACGCCGGAAACCTCGATCAGTTTGGCCTTGACCTCATCGATTTCTTCGTTGGCGCCCACCAATTTATTCTTTGGATCGGTGGGATGGACCACGTCGTCGGCGCTGAACCGGCCGACGATGCGCTCGCTGAGCTTCACGACCTCGTCTTCGCCTTCGAAGATGGCCTGCACCCAAATCCCGTTGGTGGTGCCGCAATCGTCCTCGCGGATGATGACATCCTGGGCGACATCGACCAATTTCCGTGTCATGTAGCCGGAATCCGCGGTCTTGAGCGCCGTGTCGGCCAGGCCTTTCCGGGCGCCGTGCGTGGAAATGAAATACTCGAGCACGGTCAACCCTTCGCGGAAGTTGGAGAGAATCGGTTTCTCGATGATGTCTCCCGACGGTTTGGCCATGAGTCCTCGCACTCCGGCAAGCTGGCGGACTTGCTGGCGGTTTCCGCGCGCTCCGGAGTCCACCATCAGCCAGACGGGGTTGTATTCACGTTTCCCGTGATTGTTCTCCAACGTTCGCAACATCACGTTGGCGATCTGATCGGTGCAATGCGTCCAGATGTCGATCACCTTGTTGTAGCGCTCGCCCGGAGTGATCACGCCTTTGCGGTATTGTTTTTCGACCTCGCTGATTTGCTTTTGGGCGGATTCGATCTCTTGAGTTTTCTCCTTCGGAATGATCATGTCGTCGATGCCGATGGAGACACCGGCCCGCGTGGCCTCCTGGAATCCCAATTCCTTGAGTTTGTCGAGAGTGGCAATGGTTTTTTCGTGCCCGCAAATTTTGTAGCAATTCCAAATCAACTCCCCGAGTTGAGACTTGCCGACAACCTTGTTGGGGAAGCCGAGTTCAGGCGGCCAGATCTCACTAAAGATCACTCGCCCGACTGTGGTTTCGATCGTGTTCCGTTCCGAGTCGCCATAGATGCTCTTCTTCCCTTGGTCGGGATTCGCGAGCAGGATCCGCTCATGAGTGCGGACCGCGCCGTCCAGATGGGCGAAAACAACCTCGTCCTTTGACGCGAAGAGCTTGAGCCGGCCGCCGTCTGTGGTGGCGCCGATCGCGCGGGGATTGGCCGTCAGGTAATAACATCCCAGAGTGATGTCCTGGGTCGGCGTCATGATCGGCTTGCCGCTCGAAGGGCTGAAGATGTTGTTCTGCGCCATCATGAGGAGCCGGGCCTCCATCTGCGCCTCAACGGACAACGGAACGTGAACCGCCATTTGGTCGCCGTCGAAGTCCGCGTTGTACGCCGTGCACACCAGTGGATGAATCCGGATGGCCTCTCCCTCGATCAACACCGGCTCGAACGCCTGGATGGAAAGGCGGTGCAATGTCGGCGCGCGGTTCAAAAGAACCGGATGGCCTTTTGTGACTTCCTCCAAAATGTCCCAGACTTCGGGAGACTGGCGCTCGATCATCTTCTTGGCCGACCGAACCGTGTGAACGTAACCCAATTCCTTGAGGCGCCGGATGATGAATGGCTCGAACAAGACCAACGCCATCTTCTTGGGCAAGCCGCATTGGTGGAGCTTAAGCTCCGGACCGATCACAATGACCGAACGCCCGGAGTAATCCACACGCTTGCCCAGCAAGTTCTGGCGGAAGCGTCCGCTCTTGCCCTTGAGCATGTCGCTCAGAGATTTCAGCGGGCGGTTGCCGGCCCCGGTCACGGCGCGTCCGTGGCGGCCGTTGTCGAAAAGCGCGTCCACCGCTTCTTGAAGCATTCGCTTTTCGTTGCGAATGATCACCTCGGGCGTCTTGAGTTGGAGCAGATTCTTCAGCCGGTTGTTGCGATTGATGACACGGCGGTAAAGATCGTTCAGGTCGGAGGTGGCGAATCGGCCGCCCTCCAATGGCACGAGCGGACGGAGATCCGGCGGAATGACAGGGAGCACGGTCAAAATCATCCATTCAGGCCGGCTTTTCGAGCTCAGGAAGCCTTGGAATAGCTTGATGCGCTTGGCCAGTTTCTTCCGAATCTGTTTGCTTTTTGTCTCCGTCATGGCGACCTGCAATTGCTCGATTTGTTTTTGCAGATCGACACGGCATAAGGCCTCTCGCACGGCTTCGGCGCCCATCTTGGCCACGAAGGCATCAGCGCCGTAGGTTTCCTTCGCCTCTCGAAACTCGAGCTCGCTCAACAATTGATGCTGCTTCAGCGGAGTCGAACTCGGATCAATCACCAAGTAATCCTCATAATAAATGACTCGCTCCAGGTTGCGCGCGGTCATATCCAGCATGAGGCCGATCCGGGAGGGCATGCATTTAAAGAACCAAATGTGGGAAACCGGCACGGCCAGCTCGATGTGGCCCATTCGCTCCCGCCTCACTCTCGAGAGGGTCACTTCGACACCGCAACGGTCGCAAACCACGCCTCGATGCTTGATGCGTTTGTATTTGCCGCATGAACATTCCCAGTCCTTCACCGGGCCAAAAATCCGCTCGCAGAACAAGCCGCCCTTCTCGGGCTTGAACGTGCGGTAGTTGATGGTTTCAGGATTCTTGACTTCTCCCTTGGACCAGGAGCGAATGGCTTCCGGCGACGCGACTGAGATCGCGACATAATCAACCAAATTGACCTTATCCAAGCCCAGCAGTTCGCGGGCAGTTTCTTTCGTGTTCATTGTCGTTTTAGACTGGTTGAATGGATGCTTGCCGTTTCAGTTCAGCCCAGAGCCGCCAGCGACGGTGGTTGAGCAGGCTGATCCAGTGGATTCGAATAACCCACTTTCACGTCCAAGCCCAAGGACTGCATTTCTTTGACCAACACGTTGAAAGACTCCGGCACTCCTGCTTCCAGCGCATTGTCACCTTTGACAATGCTTTCGTAGATACGGGTCCGACCCTGCACATCGTCGGATTTCACCGTTAACAACTCCTGCAAGGTGTAGGCCGCTCCATACGCTTCCATGGCCCAAACCTCCATTTCTCCAAACCGCTGGCCTCCATACTGGGCCTTGCCACCGAGAGGCTGCTGCGTGACGAGCGAGTAGGGTCCGACAGCGCGAGCATGGATCTTATCAGCCACCAGGTGGCCGAGCTTCATCATGTAGATGTATCCCACCACGATCTCTTGATCGAACGCTTCTCCGGTTCGACCGTCGTACAAAAGGGTCTTGCCATGGTCGGGCAAGCTCGCCTGTTTGAGGTAGCCGCGGATTTCCTTCTCCTTGATCCCATCGAAAACCGGAGTGGCGAACTTTAATCCGAGCAGTCTCGCCGCCCACCCGAGGTGCGTCTCCAGCACTTGCCCGACGTTCATGCGCGAGGGCACCCCTAACGGGTTCAGGACGATGTCCACGGGAGTGCCGTCCGCCAGGAACGGCATGTCTTCTTCGGGCACGATCTTCGCCACGACGCCTTTGTTTCCGTGGCGCCCCGCCATTTTGTCTCCGACCGAGAGTTTCCGTTTCGATGCAATATAGACTTTGACGGATTTGATGATTCCAGGATCAACGTCGTCACCGGCTTCGACGCGCTCCATTTCTTCGTCATGCTGCATTTGGAGATCATCAAACCGCTTTTTGAAGCTGCCGATAATTTCGTTGATTTTGTTTCGGATGGGAGACGGATCAATTTCAATGCGATCGTAAACGCTCGCCAGCTTGCGCAAGAGTGTTTTCGTGATCTTCCGGTTGGCGGGAATGATAATCTCTCCCGTTTCGGAATTCACGACGTCGAGGGGAATCTTTTCGCCCAAGAGAATATTGCTGAGGGCCTCCGTGAGTTGCTCCCTCAACTCGTCCATCTTGGCTTTGAACTCTTCCTCGACCTGCTTTGCGTGCTTTTTGGCCTCTGTCGGGGAAACCCGGTTGCTCCGATCCACCTCCTTCTTGGAAGAGACTTTCACATCCATGACAATCCCGTAGGTGCCGGACGGAACCTTCAACGAAGTGTCTTTCACGTCGGCAGCCTTCTCTCCAAAAATGGCCCTGAGCAGACGCTCCTCCGGCGCAAGCTCCGTTTCACTCTTGGGAGTGATTTTTCCAACCAGAATATCGCCGGGTTTCACCTCCGCGCCAATGCGGATGACTCCGTCAGGCCCCAGGTTTTTCAGCGCCTCTTCTCCCAGGTTCGGAATGTCGCGGGTGATTTCCTCCGGCCCAAGCTTGGTATCCCGAGCCCCGACTTCGAACTCGTCAATGTGGATCGAAGTGAAGACATCATCTTTCACAATCCGCTCGCTGATCAGGATGGCATCCTCGAAGTTGTAGCCGTTCCAGGGCATGAAGGCACAAAGCACGTTTCGGCCCAGAGCCAACTCTCCCCCGCACGTGCAAGGGCCGTCGGCGATCACCTGGCTTTTCTTGACGGCGTCGCTTTTCGCCACCAAGACCTTCTGGTTGATACACGTCGCGGCGTTTGAGCGCATAAACTTGCGCACGCTGTAAACGTAGATGCCCTCGGCAGGTTCGTGCCTGATTCTCTTTTTCCCTTCGGGCAGCTTCCCGTCGGCCGTGATCACGATTTGGTTCGCGGTGACGGAAGCCACCTTGCCTGCTTCCTCTGAAACGATAACTGCGCGCGAGTCGCGTGCCACCCTCTCTTCCAAGCCGGTAGCCACCAATGGCGCCTCCGTGACGAGCAGCGGCACGGCTTGGCGCTGCATGTTGGAACCCATCAAAGCCCGGTTTGCGTCATCGTGTTCCAGAAACGGAATCAACCCTGCCGCCACGGAGACCAACTGCTTCGGCGAGACATCCATATAGTCAACCCGCGCCGGATCGACATCGATGAAGTCGCTTTTGCATCGGCACATGACTTTGTCCGAGTGGAAGTGGCCCCGATCGTCGATCGGAGCGTTTGCCTGGGCGACGATAAATTGCTCCTCGCGGTCGGCGGTCAGGTAATCGATGTGATGAGTGACTCGGCCCTTCTCCACCTTTCGGTAGGGGGTTTCGATGAAGCCAAATTCATTGACCCGCGCAAAAGTCGCCAAGGAAGCGATCAAGCCAATGTTCGGTCCTTCCGGTGTTTCGATGGGGCAAATCCGCCCATAGTGAGAAGGGTGAACATCGCGAACTTCGAACCCCGCCCGATCGCGGGACAACCCTCCGGGACCCAGAGCCGAGAGCCGGCGTTTATGGGTCAGTTCGGCCAACGGATTGATCTGATCCATGAATTGGGAGAGCTGGCTGCGGCCAAAAAAGTCACGGACCACCGCTGACAGAGCTTTGGGATTAATAAGCTTCTGGGGTGTCATGGAGTCCATCCCCTGGTCGAAAAGGGTCATCCGCTCCTTAACCAGGCGCTCCGTGCGCGCCAACCCAACGCGGCACTGGTTCGCCAAGAGCTCTCCGACTGTGCGGATCCGGCGACTTCCCAAATGATCAATATCGTCCAGTGTGCCTTCACCTTTCTTCAGTCGGAGGAGGTACTTTGTCGCGGCGACCAGGTCCTCCCGGGTCAGGATACGCGTATCCTTATCCTCCATTCCCTTCAAACCTAGTTTCTGAATGATCTTGTATCGCCCGACGCGTCCGAGATCGTAACGTTTCGAATCGAAGAATAGTCTCTTTATCAAAGCGCGCGCGTTAGCGGCAGTGGGAGGATCACCGGGACGCAAGCGACGGTAGATGTCCTTGAGTGCCTCCTCTTCGTTCTTCGTTGGATCTTTCTTCAGACATTTGATGATGATTCCATCGTCAACCGTCGTATCGACCACTCGGATCTTCGTGACACCCAATTCCGCGATTTGTTTGAGGACGGCTTTGGAAAGTGGTTCGAAGGCCCGCGCCACGACAATCCCCTTGTCCGAGTCAAGCGCGTCCTCGATCAACACCTTGTTTTGGATATCATCCAAAGCCTCCGCTTCTTTCAAAGTCAGTTCTTCAATGTCGTAGAACAGCTTCAGGATATCCGCATCGGAACTATAGCCTAGTGCTCTGAAGAATGTTGTCGTGAGGAATTTGCGCCTTCGTTTTTTCCGGTCGAGGTAAACATAAAGCAGATCGCTCGTGTCAAATTGCGCTTCATACCAAGAACCTCTGTCCGGAATAATGCGAAACGAATGGAGTGTCTTGCCGTTAGGGTGTTGCGTCGCTTCAAACGCGAGCCCCGGCGAGCGGTGTAATTGACTGACGATGACCCGCTCCGCCCCGTTGATCACGAAGGTACCCTGCGGCGTCATGAGAGGGAGTTCGCCCATAAACACCTTTTCCTCCTTCGTCCCTTTCTCTTCCTTCAGGAGGAATGTTACGTGAAGCGGAGCGCCAAATGTGACTCCCTCACGAAGGCATTCCAGCCAATCTTGCTTGGGTTCACCGATTTCGTAGCTTTGGTAATCAAGCACACACTTGCCATCGTAGCTTTCGATCGGAAACACCTCAGTGAACACCGCCTGCAATCCCATGTTCTTCCGTTTAGACGGAGCGACGTCAGCCTGGAGAAATTCGTTGTAAGAATTGATTTGAATTTCGATCAGGTTGGGAGGAGCGATGATCTCTTTGATCTTGCCAAAGTTAATTCGTTCAGACGCTCTCGATGGCATGGTGACCTCTATGAGTTTTTCTGGTCTAAGGCCAGAGGATTGTTAGCGATAACGACACAACGTCGGCCCCTCCGCCGGAGGCGAAGAGTTTCCCGGAAGACTTTTCGTGACGGCTCGTCTTCGAACCTTTTTTTGCGAAGAATTAATTATCTTGCTCGGACTGGTAAGTGAGAGGGCGGCAAAGCAACCTCACCGCCCACCATAAGCCATTTTTACTTGAGTTCAACTTTCGCGCCGGCGTCCTCAAGCTTCTTCTTTGCCGCTTCGGATTCAGCCTTGTTCGCCCCTTCCAAGACCGGCTTCGGCGCTTCTTCCACGAGCTTCTTGGCTTCGGCCAGACCCAGTCCAGCCTTAACTTCCCGCACAGCCTTGATCACCGCAATTTTCTTGTCTGCCGGCGCACTGGCCAGAATGACATCAAACGTAGTTTTTGCCTCGGCTGCCGGAGCGGCTCCAGCGCCAGATGCTGGAGCACTGGCTGCCGCAACGGCGACAGGAGCCGCCGCGCTGACCCCCCACGCGTTCTCCAACTGTTTCACCAAGTCAGCCGTTTCAATGACTGTTAATTTGCCAAGTTGTTCAACTAATCCTGCTATATCTGCCATACTACCTTTCAGTTTCGTCGTCATCCGTGGCCACGGATGGTTTAAGCTCACAGCCTATGAACCGACGATTTACTTTGTTTTTGTTTTTACTTCTGTCACCGTTTCCGTGGTGGTGACAAAAATCGATAATTTCGGATCGTAAGTGAATAAGGCCAACAGAGAAAACATCCAATCGCCTTCGCTGAGAGCATATTAAGGCTAAATCAGCCTTTGTCAGCTTTCGCTTGCAATACTCGCACCAACTGACTTGCAGGTGTCGCAAGCAATCGGACCAGTTTGGCAGCAGGGGCTTGAAGCACTCCAAGTAATTGGCTACGCAATACTTCGATAGAGGGCAGATCCGCCAGAGCCGTCAGGTCTGCAGTTTCCAGTCGCTGGTTATTCAGGTAACCGAACTTTACTTTCGGTCTTTCAAACTCCGCACGGAAAGTCTTGACCGCTTTCGCTGTTGCGGAGATGTCGCGCTGTCCCGTGATGACAGCAAGTTGGCCATTCAATGCTCCGCCTAACTCGCCAAGGCCCGCCTCTTTCGCCGCAACACGAAAGATTGAGTTTTTGACGACGTGAATCTCCGCACTGATCTTGCCTAGGCGCTTTCTGAACTCAGCAAAATGAGCCACGCGAAGACCCTGATAATCAACTACAATAAAGAACGGAGAGGAATTGAGACGGTTAAGATATTCCTGACTAATGAATTGTTTTTCGGCACGCATGCGTTTTCTCCGGGCACAAGTGGTTCCTAGGCAGCAATCTGTAGTTCTCGAAGGTCGAGCCGCACTGGCGGACTCATGGTTGCTGCCAACGTGCAGTTTTGTATGAATTGACCCTTCACACTAGCGGGACGAGCCTTCTGGACGGCGTCGATGACAGATTTGGCATTCTCCAGGATTTGGTCGGCCTTGAAAGAAAGCTTGCCGATAGGCACATGCACGTTGCCGGCTTTGTCGATCTTGAACTCAACACGCCCCGCTTTAACCTCCTTAACGGCTTTGGCAGTATCTTCGGTAACTGTTCCGGTCTTTGGGTTAGGCATTAAGCCTCTCGGACCAAGAACCTTGCCCAACTTGCGCACTTCGCCCATGGCGTCAGGAGTCGCCACCGCAACGTCAAAATCTGCCCAACCTTCCTGGCATTTCTTGATTAAGTCGTCAAATCCGACGTACTCGGCGCCGGCGGACCGGGCAGCGTCAGCCGCCACGCCAGCCTTGGCGAAAACCAAAACCCTTACCTTCTTTCCACTCCCATGCGGGAGGGGAACCGTGCCTCGCACCATTTGGTCTGATTGCTTTGGATCGACTCCAAGCCGAAAAGCCACTTCGATCGTCTCGTCGAACTTGGCTTTGGGAAACCTCAACAATATCTCAACGGCTGATTTCAGCGAATATGATTTGTTGGCATCGACGGTCTCAGTCGCTTTTTTGTATCGTTTGCTTGGCATGTGTCATTTGCGGTGCAATCGAGCAAAACGCTCTCCCGCTGATTTAGATTTAACTAGCTTTGAACCTCGATCCCCATGCTCCGGGCCGTGCCTGCGATTATTCGGAAAGCCGCCTCCTCGCTCGTGGCGTTCAAGTCCTTGCTCTTGAGTTTCACGATTTCCATAACCTGCTGCCGAGTGACTTTTCCCACTTTCTCCTTGTTGGGTTCTTTTGAACCAGAGGCAATTCCGGCCGCCTTCTTCAGCAATACCGAAGCCGGAGGAGACTTCGTGATAAATGTAAATGACTTATCCTGATAGACACTGATCACCACCGGAATCACCATTCCGGCTTGATCTTTGGTGGCCGCGTTGAATTCCTTGCAGAAAGCCATGATGTTCACGCCTTGCTGTCCCAAGGCAGGGCCAACCGGTGGCGCAGGATTAGCCTGACCCGCCGGAATCTGAAGCTTGATCTGCCCAACAATCTTTTTCGCCATAAGTCTATGCTTTTTCCACTTGCCAGTATTCCAATTCGACCGGCGTGTTGCGGCCAAAAATATTCACCGTCACCTTGAGCTTCCCTCGATCCGGTTCGATTTCCTCTATCACACCGCTAAAATTCAAGAACGGTCCATCGTTGATCTTCACGGTCTCGCCAACCTCGAACGTGACCTTCGGACGCTCGCGCTCCTCGGAGTCGGACATCTGCGCCTTGATAAAATCGATCTCCTCCCGCGGAGTCGGCGTGGGGCGGTCGCCACCAACAAAACCTATAATACCTTGCGTTTCACGAATGAAATACCAAGGCTTCTCGATGACCCTCTTCCCTTCATCAAGCAGAACCATATCGACGAAAACGTAACCCGGATAGAGTTTGCGCGTGGTCACGGTCTTTCGTCCGCTTCGCACCTCGGCCACTTTTTCCATCGGGACCAGCACCTCGCGAATGTAGTCCCCCATTTCTTCGGTCTTGACTCGCTTTTCGATGCTTTCCTTCACCTTCTGCTCCTGGCCAGATAAGGTGTGAATGACAAACCACTGACTCTCCATATGACTGATAGCGGCTGGTAGGCAGTTACGTGATCAACCGGACCAGCAAAGAGATTACAAAATCCACGCCAACGGTAAAACCGCCTATGAGAGCAATGGACACCATGACAACCACTGTTGAGCCTTTGAGCTCTTCGTACGTCGGCCACGTGCATTTCCTTAACTCCTCACGGGTCTCCGCGACATAATTGGCGATTCGCAAGAGATACCCCTTGCGCCAAGCGAAGGCAAAGATGCCCCCGATGACGACTGCCCAAAATAATAATCCAATATAGTCTTTCACAAATTTCTGGCGGAGGGGGAGGGATTCGAACCCCCGAAGGTTGTTAAACCTTAACGGTTTTCAAGACCGTCGCGATAGACCACTCTGCCACCCCTCCGGGATTTGATTCGATTGGCAGGGCGGGAGGGACTCGAACCCCCAACCAACGGTTTTGGAGACCGCTACTCTACCAATTGAGCTACCGCCCTAGGAATTCAATCATTCTGGAAACCGATAATGTGGGTGAATGGCCTCACAATCAGGCATTTGGCTCGTTCAGGTGTGTTATTCAATAATGTCACTTATACGACCCGCCCCAATGGTCCGTCCGCCTTCACGGATGGCGAAGCGTTGCCCTTTCTCCATCGCGACTGGCGCGATCACCTTTACTTCCACAGAGACGTTGTCACCGGGCATCACCATTTCCACTCCTTGCGGCAATGTTACGGTTCCGGTCACGTCGGTGGTGCGAAAATAGAACTGAGGCCGGTAGTTAGTGAAGAACGGCGTGTGGCGACCGCCCTCTTCTTTGGAAAGCACATAGACTTCCGCCTTAAAGTGTGTGTGTGGAGTAATCGTGCCCGGCTTTGACAACACCATCCCGCGCTCCACCTCTTCCTTCTTGATGCCGCGCAGAAGCACTCCAACATTGTCGCCACACTGCGCTTGATCAAGGAGCTTCCGGAACATTTCAATGTCGGTCGCCACGGTCTTGCGAGTTTCCCGCAATCCCACGATCGCGACTTCTTCCATCCGCTTCAGGATTCCGCGCTCGACTCGCCCCGTCACAACGGTGCCACGACCTTCAATGTTGAACACGTCCTCGATACACATCAGAAAAGGCTTGTCAACCTCGCGCGTCGGAAGCGGGATGAAATCGTCAATGGCTTCCATCAGCTTCTGAATTGAAGCCTCGCCTTCACCGTCGCGGGCCAAGGCGGCCTTCGCGCTTCCGCGAATGATCGGTGTTTTCTCCCCGGGGAAACCGTACTTCGTCAGCAGGTCACGGATTTCCATCTCGACTAGTTCCAAGAGGTCTTTGTCCGCCAAGTCCACTTTGTTCAAATAGACCACGATTGCCGGAACACCAACCTGGCGCGCCAGAAGGATGTGTTCACGTGTTTGGGGCATCGGACCTTCAGCCGCGTCCACAACCAGAATCGCGCCATCCATCTGCGCCGCTCCTGTAATCATGTTCTTGATGTAGTCAGCATGACCCGGGCAGTCGATATGCGCGTAGTGTCGTTTGTCACTTTGATATTCGACATGAGACACCGCGATTGTGACGGTCTTGGTCTCATCTCGCACCGTGCCGCCTTTGGTGATGTCCGCGTACGAGATAGGCGTCGCCAAACCCTTCCGAGACTGCACTTCGACGATCGCGGCAGTAAGTGTGGACTTACCATGGTCAATATGGCCGATCGTTCCGACATTCACATGCGGCTTTGTTCTTTGAAATGCTTCTTTTGCCATTGCGATTTCCTGCTATTGGTTTTCGTTCGTTATCACTCAGCACTGACTCATACTGGAGCCCATGATCAGGATTGAACTGATGACCTCGTCCTTACCAAGGACGCGCTCTACCAACTGAGCTACATGGGCAGCAGCCAATTTCCCCGTCCTGACACACCAAAAATGACAAAAAAACCACTAATCCCAACTTCTCCAAACGGAAAGCGTCTGGGATTAACGGCTTTCAAACTGTCTTACGACGTGCCTAACTTTTGACGGAATATAAAAGGGACATTCTTGATGTCAATGGTTTTTTAAGGGCTATCCTCTTTCATCAGGGCACATTCATGAAGCGTAAGTCGGGGCCAGCATCTGGGCAGAAGTCGGCGCGGTGAGTTTTGTCTGCGAATCAAAACGTAACGGATGTTCGTGCAGAATTGGACTCACAGCCATGTAACGCGCTCAAAAGCGCTG
>JACQWK010000058.1 GCA_016209525.1 Verrucomicrobiota bacterium | reverse complement strand
TCCTCTCCCCACTCGTTCCTCGCGGGGAGAGGATGAAGCGCTTGATGCAGCCCTGTGCCACAAAAAAGCCCAACCTTTTTCTGTTGCCATTGAGAGCAAAATATGGTGAAGTCCGCGCGGTTCCCGAAGCACCAGAGATCAATCTTTAAAGCATTAAGTTTCTTCCGAGACCCAATATGCTTGGATCTGCGAAACAGCCACCTTTTCGGTTGTCTGCGAGCATCTCAATCGGGCCGATCCCCACTAAGTGACAAGAGGAATCCCTATGCGCACACCATTCGTCAGCACAAGCCTTCTGAACTCCATCTTTTCCGGCAATGCGACTCGCGCCGTCCTGGGTGCGGCGCTCCTGGCCTGGTCGCACGGCTTGGCGACCGCAGCTCCGGACACCACGCCGCCGACCATTCTTTCCGTAGTCGGCAGTCCTTCGTTCACGGAAGCCACGGTGAATTTTTCCGAGGCGCTGTTGCCTCCGACCGCGACGAATCTTCCCAATTACTCCTTTTCGGCGCCCGCCTTGGTGATCACGGCTGCCAAGCTTGGATCGGACGGCAAGTCAGTTGTGCTCACGACGACACAACAGACTCCCGGCGTGACCTATACGTTGATCGTTACTGGAGTTCGTGACAACGCTCTGAACGTAATCGCTCCAGGAACTAAGGCAACGTTCACCCCACAGGTTTCGCTCGTCTATATGCAGGGTTTTCTCGTGCGCGAAGTCTATACCGGGATCACCGGGACGACGATTTCAAACCTCACCAACAACGCCAAATTTCCGAATAGTCCAGACGCCGTGTCATTAATCAGGCTCTTTGAGACTCCCGATTCGGGTGACAACTACGGGGAAAGGGTGAGCGGATTTCTTACGCCGCCGGAAACTGGTGATTACATCTTCTATGTTTGTTCGGACGACAACAGCACTTTGTTCCTCAGCACGGACGAATCCCCTGCCAATAAGCGCCAGATCGCCTTTGAGCCGCAGTGGAATAATGCTCGGCAATGGCTGGTCACCACGCGCAGGAACGCCACCAACGCGGAGAACCGCTCGGTCGCTATCCGGTTGGAGTCGGGAAAGCGGTACTATGTCGAAGCCCTCATGAAGGAAGGCGGTGGCGGCGATAACCTCGGGGTGACCTGGAAGCTGCCCAGTCAAGCGAATCCTCCAGCCAACGGTTCGCCGGGCATCGGCCTTGAATTCATTTCGGTCGCCGCCAATCCAATCGGCGCCTCGATCAATATCACGGGACAGCCGCAAAATGTGACTGTGACGGAGGGGACCACCCCAACTGTGACTTTTAGTGTCGCAGCGCGAGGAATTACCCAGACCTCCACCAACGCCCCAATTTTCTATCAATGGCAACGGAACGGCACGGACATGGCCGGCGCCAATTCGAGTTCTTACGTGGCGCAGGCGACTGTTTCCAACAGTGGCTCCAAATACCGCGTCGCGATCACAACCCTCGGCGCGCAAGCCGTGAGTCAGGAAGCCACTCTGACGATAACCCCCGATACGACTGCTCCAACGTTGGTTTCGGCCAACACCTACACGCGGCCCGACAAGGTGACCGTCGTGTTCTCGGAACCAGTGAGCGACGCGAGTGCCGCCAAAACCGCTAACTACGCGGTCAACAGCGGTGTCACGGTCACCGGGGCGGCCAAGACGTCGGCCAACACGGTCGAATTGAACGTGATCACGGCGGCGGCGGTGACTCCTCCGCCCGTCTTCGCTCCGCCCGCGCCTCCACCTGCCCCGCCTGTGACGACTCAAGAAATCACTCTCCTTTCGATCAACGACAAGCAGATGTGGCGCTACGAGAACAATGGTCTGACCAATTTAGGGACCGCTTGGAAGGACAAGATTTACAACGACAGTGCCTGGCCGCAAGGCCCGGCCTTACTCGCTCTGGAATCGGGCACGACCGTCGAACCGATTCGGACCCCGCTCAAGCGGCAGAATGCGGCCGGCCAAGGCATCATGGCCGATTACTTCCGCACTCACTTCACTTTTGCGGGAGATCCTAAGACAGCGAAGTTGCAGGCGCGGTATGTGGTGGATGACGGGTTACTGGTTTATCTGAACGGCACTGAAGTCCATCGCTTCAGTATGCCGACCGGGGCTGTGACTCCTACCACAGCGGCCACCAGTCACGAAGGCCGAAGTTTGTATGAGGGACCATTTGAGCTTCCGACAGCGGCTCTGGTGGCCGGTGACAATGTGCTGGCCGTGGAAGTGCATCAAACCGATCCTGGCAGTTCGGACATCGTGTTTGGTTTGGAGTTGAAGGCGGTTATTACGGGAGCGACAGCAACTCCGCCTGCGCCACTGATGGAATTCAATTTCAATGAAGGGACCGGTTCGACGGTCGTCAGCACCGACGGAAAACTGGCCGGAACCTTCGTGGGGACCCCCAGCTTTTCGACCGACACACCTTCGGGCTTGAAGGGAGATTATGCGCTTCAATTTGCGGCTGGACAGCGTGTGACTGTGCCGGACCCGACGAAGGTTCTGACGCTGACCACGAACAATACCTCCTTCACCATCCAGGCTTGGTTGAAGTTCGCGACACCCGCCGCTCGTTCAGTCTTTTTCTACAACAACGGCCCCGGGGGAGCGGTGTCCGCTTCGGTTTTTACCAACCGGACAGCGTTCGTCACCACACTGGGCATTGTCGATCAACGTTCCAGCGCCGTGATTCCGGATGATGGCGGCTGGCATCACATGGCCGTGGTGCATGACTTTGTGGCAAAGCAGTTCCGGTTCTACGTGGATGGAACGTTGGGCGCCACGGTGACTAATTACACCCGAGGCGTGATTTTCACCCGAACCAACCAGGTGTTTTATATTGGTTCGGAGCCTACGGGCGGGCTGCAGTACGTGGGGCTGCTGGATCGCCTTCGCTACACCGCCGCGGCACTGGCGCCCAGCGATTTGGATTCCACGCGAGTTCCTGCGACCGGCGTGCAGCCTCCAGCCCCGCTGGCTTATGACGGCTTCGACTATGCGGCCGGAGAGCTTCCGGGCAAAGCGGGCGGCACCGGCTGGACGGCGGCGTGGCAGACGAATAACTCGCCCGCGGGCAGTTCGCTGGTCCAAGCCGGCAGCCTCAGCTACATGGATGGCAATGGGAATGTCCTGGTAAGTTCAGGAGGGAAAGGCTTCGTCACAGGTGTGTCAGGCACAGCGCAGCCGTTTCGTGAAATCCCCACCGTGCTGACCAACAATGGCACAACCGCCTGGTTCAGTTTCCTGGGCGCTCGCACTGGACCGACGACCAACATCACCGCCACACCGAACAACATCTATCCGCGGGCAGCCAATGTTTCGCTCTTTAATTCCAGGCTGACCAGCAGCTCCGAACAATTGGCCCTCGGCGGCAGCACCGGCGCGCCAGAAAACACGTGGGCACTTCTGCCGGATGGTTCTCTGAACAATCGGCAAGGATCCACCGCCCCCTTTGACCAGGTGTCATTTGTGGTCGTGCGGATCGACTTCAAGGATGGCAACGACGACGCGTATCTGTGGGTGAACCCGGCCTTGGACAGTGAGCCGAGCACGGCGAGTGCGGCGGCCCGATCCATCGGTCGCTTTGATTATTCGTTCAACCGAATCCGTCCCTTTGCCGGCAATCCGCAGGCCAACAACAGCCGGCCGCACGCGGAAATGCTCTACGACGAACTCCGCGTGGGGGTGAATTACTCTTCAGTGGCGCCCTACACCCAGGCCGCGCCTGGGGCCGAAAGGGTGTTGGTGGCAATCGACGCCGTGCACAAGTGGCGCTACGAGAACACGGGCAAGGATTTGGGGACATCGTGGAAGGATCCTGGGTTCAATGATAGCGCATGGCCCCAAGGACCGGCGCTGCTCGCCGCCGAGACTGGCGCGACTGCGGAACCCATTCGAACCCGGCTCGTGCGCTCGTTTGGAGGCCAGGGCATCATCACGGATTATTTCCGCACCCATTTCACTATCAGCGGTGATCCAAAGCTGACGCGGTTAAGCCTGCGTCACGTCGTGGACGACAGCGTTGTCGTTTACCTCAACGGCGTTGAAGTTCATCGTTTTGGGGTCCCGGCAAACCAGAATTCCAGAACGGCCGGAGCCAACCACGAGAACAGATACGAAGGACCATTTGAAATCCCCGCAACGGCCCTCGCCGTGGGCGACAACGTGCTCGCCGCCGAGGTGCACAATCAAGCCGCAGACAGTTCGGACATGGTTTTCGGTCTGGAATTGAAAGCGTCGAAGGCCACGCTTTTGGAGCCGGAGGGGTATCGCATCGGTCTGAACTTCGGCGCCAACGAAGCGAATGGCAGCCTGACGAACAAAGTGGTCGCCGGAGTTGGGAGTGTCGCTCAGGCTAATTGGAATAATTTGACTGGCGCCAACGGGACGAACACAACCGTCGCGGCGGACATCGGCGGCACCAGTTATCCAACGCCGGTGCGCGTGCAGTGGAACTCCAGCGGCACTTGGGCTTCGTCGGGCCGTGGCGAGGAAAACAATCGCTTCCCGACGAACAGTGCGGATCGTGTGCTCATGACGGGTTACCTCGATACCGGCAACACGACTACCACAAGCGTGAGCCTGACGAACCTGCCCTCCCAACTGACGACGGCCGGTTACGACTTGTATGTCTATGCCCATGGCGGGGTGTCAGCTCGCGGCGGCGGCTATCGCATCCTGGATGGTGCGACTCGAGCGGTGCTCCGGGATTACGTGCTCGCCCAGGCGCAAGCCAATCCAACCGGTTTCGTTCAAGTACCAATTTTGCCAGTGCCGCAGTATGGACCTGGGAACTATCTCATCTTTAGGGGGCTGACCGCTTCCAGCATCATCATCGAAGCCACGACTGTCGTGCCGTTCGGTTTTGGCAGCACTCCGCGGGCGCCGATTAACGCTGTTCAATTAATGGGTCCGACCAAGACGACGATTTACCCGCCTGCCGGGCCGCTCCCTGCGACCGGCCTGCAACTGACCGTGACAGGCGTCCAAGACTTAGCGGAGAAACCGAACACGATCTCTGCCGACGCGAAGATCGTCGTCAACACCGATGCGGCGCTGCCTCTGGACTTCGGCCAATTCCTCAACGCCTACCAAGACGAATTCAGCGGAACGACGTTGAATCCAAACTGGAAAGCCCGCGGACCTTCCACCAACATCTACAGCCTGACGAACGGCTATTTGCGGGTTGTGACGGCAGGCGGCGATCCGAATCACCTCCTCTACGAAAGATCGGGATACAATCCAACCAATCAGGAAGTGCTCGCACGCATTCGGATCGCGGCCTTTGGAACGGGCGATCCGCCTCGAGCCGGAATCGGCGTCGGAGTGAGCACCAACAGTCAAGGCATGAATCTGCATTTCCGCGACCTGAACCAGAACGCCGGAGGCGTCTCCATCAACGGCCGGCACGTGAGATTGCTCGATGACAACCGGGCTTGGGGGCCGGGCTTTGACTTCCGGCCGGTGGGGGCGAATCGATGGGTCACCAACACCTGGTACTGGCTGCGCTTAAGGCAGCAGGTTGATTTGGCCAGCGGCCGAGCGGACGCCTTTGGCAAGGCTTGGCTGGCGGATGGATTGACGCCGGAACCGGTCGATTGGCAGACGAGTTGGGATCGATATCCTGCGGACACGGTTCGGAGCGGCTTTGCCGGAATCACGGCCAGCAGCCTGAATGGGGTCTCCATCTTCGACGTCGACTACATTCTGATCAAAGCGCCGGGATTGAATACCATTCAAGCCGGCGGGAGCGATGTCAGTCCCAGGACTGCGCTGCTTGTGACCGGCGCCACGCCTTCGGTCGGCGACGCCGTCGTTTCAACCGTGCTGGCGAGCGTCGGCTACAAAGTCACGAGCGTCACCGCGCCTGCCTCTCGAACCAGCGACGCGACCGGGAAAGCCGTCATCGTGATCTCTTCTACGGTCAACTCGGGCGACATGCTGTCGGGCGGCGTGCACAAATTCCGGGACACTGCTGTGCCTTTGCTCAACTGGGAAAGTGCCAGCTATGACGATTTGGGGATGACTGGCACCGCTTCTACCGAATTCGGCACTTCGGCGAACATGGCCGGAATCAATATCGTCAATCCGAGCCATCCGCTGGCCGGCGGTGTGCCCGCCGGGACCAACGCGGTGTTCCTCTCCCCGCAAACCGTCACTTGGGGAGTGCCACTGGCCAACGCGATTGTCGTCGCCCGCCCGGTGGACAACGCGGCGCGGGCCGTCATCTTCGGCTACGAGCAAGGGGACGAG
>JACQWK010000622.1 GCA_016209525.1 Verrucomicrobiota bacterium | reverse complement strand
GCCCTCGCGTGTTCCGACCGGCGCCTCGCCGGTCGGAACAGGAGCGTGAATGAGAATGAGATGCTGACTGGCGACTTGCTCGAACACGCAAAGGTTGTCGCTGAGGATGCCGACCACTGCACGCGTGGGCGTGTGCGCTCCCCAGTTTCACGGAAGAGCATTCTTCGGCGTGCGGCATAACTCACTCTTGAGGGCGCGGTCGGTGGTCTAGCGCGTTTGAGTTGCGCGATCCTAATGTCATGCCGCTCGTGCGCCACTGTCAAGGCCCCAAAGCAGATTGATCAAGATCGGTCCGGAGGGAGAAGTGAATTTCAATTCAGCCAAATGAAGCGGAAATCCACTAGTGAACAGAGATCACATGCGAGGAATTCCTCTGTTCGAAGAAGAGCCGCCACGGCTGTATCATCCAAATCCCCAAAGCGTATCGTTCAAGCGGGACAGGCATCATGGCTGCCTCCGATTTGTCTTTGAAATTGCCCGAACGAGGCAGGCTGGAAGCCTGCCCTATGTTGGAGAGGCCGACTCTTGAAGGACTCCCTTACCGCCTCTGACGCAACTCCTCCAATTGGCGCCGGATCTCCTGGACGGCTTGGCGCAGTTCTTTGATTTCGCCGAGCAGCGCTTGGACATTTGCCTGCGGCCTCTCGGGACCGTGCTGGCCCGCCTCTCGCTTCTCGCGAAGTTCGCGGTGAAACTTCTCGGCTTGCTGGGTGAGGTGCTCCGCCGGTTCATGCATGCCCGCCGCATGAAGATTCTCGATCGCGGCGATGAGGTGGCGATGCCGCCGTTCGATCTCCTCTGGAGGAGGCAAAGGTTCACCGGGCGGCCGTTTCTGCATCCAAGCATGCTCGGGTCCTTCGAATTTCGGCCGATCCGGGCGAAACTCGCCCTTTTCTTCCGCAGCCACGATCTTTTCTTTCATCTCTCGCGCTTGTTGCTCCAAGCGTTCCGCCTCTTCATGGCGTCCGAGCCGATGCCGTTCCTCAATCTCCTTTCGCAGCCACATGATGCGTTCCTTGGCTTCGGCAAACCGGTCTGCCTTCGTGCCGGGACCCGGGCGGTGCTCCAGCTCGGCGATCGCCTGTTTCACCTTAGCGGCTTGCTCCATCTTCCCCGCAGCCGTCAGCTCCTTGAGCTCGGCTCGCAGATGCTTGATCTTCTCCTGTCTTTCAAGGTCGGCCGGTTCTTTGCTTTTGCCTTCCTGAGCGCGCTGCTTCTCGAAACCTCCGGCGGCGCGCATCAATTCTTCCGCTTCTTTCGCCACACGATGAGCCTCTTCCGCCGAACCGCGAGCCTTGAGCTCTTGGGCCTTCCGCATCAACGCTTCAGCCTCGGCGCGCATCCGCTGGGGCTTTGCGTCTTGAGCGAACGCCAATGCCGAGGCGCCGATCAAGGCCGTCAAAACCAAACTTCCGGTGAAAAACTTCCTGTGGATTCCATGATTCGCTGCTATGCCCTTCATACTGGTCCTTTCTTCACCGGCGGACTTCCTTCTCCAATTCCGCCAGTTGTTGATTGATGGTGTTGCATCTCAAACGCGAGTTCAAAAGACTCGATGGCATGAACATATTCGGTATCTCTCTGATTTCCAAGCGCCGTTTGCTTCACGGCGGCAATTCTCATTTTGGCCGTACGGAGTCCCGGCTTCAGCCGGTTCGGTCGGAAAATCCACGATCACGGGCTCATCAGGCTCGCCGCCGCCTGGCCCGCATATTTCACACTTTCTTTTGCTCGGAGCACATTTTGAAGGTGGGGACGGCGCGCCCGCGCTGTCCCCGCCGCGTGCAGCGGAGCAACAGAGTGAGCTGCTGGTGCCTAAGTCGCCCCAATCGTCCAGAAGGGTTCTGTGCCTGCACGGCGCGGGGACGCCGCAGCGCGGCGTCCCTACCTCGACCGTCGTGTGAGTTTTGCAGGTTAGATTCACTGACCACGTTGCAGTTCTAGCTTCAGGCGATTTTGGTCCCAACCCAGGTTCGCCGCCACCGATGTGGGATATTCCCACCCGGTCGAACCGCAATCAATCAGGCGCACGCGCGTCTTTTCCGCGGCCATGGCCACTGCTTGAGGAATATCGAGAAAACGCAAGACGTTCAGATAATCAGGACCAACACGATGAGATCCCGGCAGGCGCGAAAGCTGCAGCGCGCTGATGTCGTTCTCGAACAACGCCGCGTAAAGCGCATTCACACCCATCCCTTCCGTCCCGCGCGCCGTGAGGGGCTTGGCTCGCCAGCCGTCGATGCTGCGCGCGGCCTGCATGGCGCGGCGGATGTCCCAAACCCTCATGCTGTCGAGGGTTTGGCCGAGCAAGAGGAATCGGCGGCGAATCTGAATCTGCTTCTTTTCATTCGAGTCCCAAGCTGCAGGGCCGATTCCTCTCGGAGCAAACCAAACGATCGCGTGGTTCTGAAGCTCATCGAGCAAGGCGCCGAGTTTGTCGGAATCAACGGCGGGAACCGTCGGCGCTTTCGCAAGTCCGCCTCCGTGGTTGTCCAACAATTGGAGTAGATCGCGCGGCAATTTCCGCCGTTGTTCGGTCCACTCATTTTCATCCAACGCGTGGAGCACGATCTGGTCTGGGGTCTCAACCTTGGCGTTCTGCAGGACCACGAGCCGCAATCGAAGCGGAGCTTGGCTGTTGAATTCAAAGACCCGCAGCCGCAAGCTTCCGACGCTGCCGGAACTTATTTCTGCAAGCCCCAAGGCCTCGTGACCATCGGGCCAACCTGCGAAGACTTTCTGGGCCAGGGCCTTCTCCCAATCAGCGCGCTGCCGGGCCCACTCGGCGGCTGACTTGGGCACCGGCGGAGATGGCGCCACGGGCACAAACGTTTCATGGATTTTGCTCGTGCGCTCGTCGCCGGGAAGCCGATCAAACACTCGGAGCTGTTCGGGTTCGAAGAACTTGGTTGCCGCCGTCTCGATCACCGGATCTTCGCCTTTGAGATGCCGATTGAACCATCGGAAGACTGGCAGTTGAAGATCCTGTGTGTCTCGATGCGGTCCTTCCGTGATGAGAAGTCCAAGTTTGTCGCCCGCGTTGTGCAGGTCGTAAATTCGCCGCACTTTGCGGTAAGTCCGATAAACGCCGTCCAGAGGAAAGATCGAATCCTTGTCGCTGTTGCAGATGAGCAGCGGCCGGGGTGCGGCCAGCGCCGCAACTTGGGCGTAGTCCCAGCGGTAGGTATTGACGATGAACATGCAATCGCAGTGGCCTTCGACGGTTCCATCCACCACGTGATTTTGTAGGTCCGTGATTCCCGCAACCGGGGCCGCCGCTTTAATTCGGTCATCCAGAGCCACGAGCCACCAGCTATACGCTCCGCCTCCGGACCGGCCGGTGACGCCGAATCGAGTTCGGTCCACTTCGGGCCGAGTTTCGAGATAGTCCAGAGCTCGGATGCAGTTCCAGGCTTCCGCTCCGGCGGGGGTGTAACCTCGCACGTTCCACCACCACATCCCTTCGCGATACGTGCCATGATGAATTCCCTGGATTTCTCCGAGTTGGATGGTGTCGATCGTCAGGCAGGCATAGCCGTTTCGCGCAAACCAAGCGCCGTGATGCTGGTAGGCCGTCTTGTTGCCAAAGCTCCTCCCTTCTTTGTTGACCACACGGGCATGGCCGCAAACGTAAAGAATCGCAGGAACGGGCTTTTCGATCTTTTTCGGCAGGTACAGGTTGGCGGTCACGTAGAGGCCCGGCATGGACTGGAAGTGGAGGTTTTCAACCACGAACGAGGCGTGTTCGATGCGCCCCGTCACAACCGCTTTCAGATCGGACCGCTCCGGGATCGGTGAGAGGCTCAACATTTCAAACAACTGCTGCCGGTACTCGTCCTTTTTGTTTTTCCAGTCTTCCAAGCTCTTGATCTCCGCCAAACATCGGTTCGCCAAATCCGTCGTTTCCTGTCCGAAGTATGCGGCGATCATTGGGTCGCCCAAGCTGCCGGCGACAGGTTGCGAAGCCGCTCTGGGGGCGACTGCAACCGCGACCAGGGAAATGGCAATGAGCGCCCAGGAGAGAACTCGCCGGACCGGTGAAGTCCATTGCACGCAAGAAGCGGGGTGGAGCGCCGGTCTCCGACCTGGCGCGCAGAGCCGATTGAGGTCGCTCGGGATCGCGCCGGATCGGAAATCGGCGCTCCGGCTCGTCGCCGGGAATGAATTTCGTTTCATGGCAGCGGTAGCCAGAGAATGAGAGCCTCTCGTTGCTCCCGCAAGAGGTTTTCTCATTCTCTTTTGTTGGAATTCTGCCGCTCTTCGCGTTAAATTCACGGCACCAACAACCCAAAGACTATCCGAACCTCAATTGGAAATATGAACAGCCAAACTCCGCCTGATCGGAAGCTTGCACGGAGAACCGTCGGCTTCACCCTCATCGAGCTGCTCGTCGTTATCGCCATCATCGCCATTCTTGCCGGAATGCTGTTGCCGGCTCTGAGCCGGGCCAAGAGCAAGGCTAAGTCCACGCACTGCATCTCCAACTTGAAACAGTGGGGCCTGATCTGGATTTTTTACACCGACGAAAATGACGGCAAATTCAGCGATGGCGATACCGTGGGTTGGGCGCGTGGCGAATGGGTCCGAGCTCTGTCCAAGCATTACCGCGAGAAACCGTCCCTCCTCCTGTGCCCGGACGCCACCATGCGTCGCGCCCCGGCCAGCGGAACCACCGAGAAGAAAATGCCTCTGAACACGCCGGAAGGCCAGCTCGCGGATTACGGCGGACCGCACACCGCTTACAATTTTCCCAACTTCGCGGAGGACCTGTCTCCGACCCAACTGGTCAGCAGCTACGGTGGGAACAACTGGATTTACAACACCAAGAACGACATCCAAGGCCGGCGCTGGCAAGATCATTGGGGATCGTTCGACGTTCCGGACGCGACCTCCGAAATCCCGTTGTTCGCGGACGCGATGTGGCGAGGGGGAGGACCGGACCACCGAGTTTCCGCCAAAGACCAGGCCCCGAGCTTCAACGGCCACTGGATTGGCGCGGGGGCCGAATCTGCCCATTTCGCCTTTGAGCGGCACCGGCGCGGCATCAACATCGCCTTCTTCGACCACTCGGTTCGGGCCACCACTGCGCCGTCCAAGATCTGGACCTACAAGTGGCATCGCACCTACCAACGCCACGGATTCGAACGGACGAAGACGTTTCCCAACTGGATGAAATAGGACTCGCCAAGGTTTTGCCGCATGCATGCCAGACTCCTGCTACTTTCGAGACCTCAGAGGATTCTCGTGCGGCTGAACAGAGTAAATTGCCGAAGGACTAAGGACGAATGACCAAAGAATGACGAATGACGAGTGTAACTGAAGCTTGGCTCGGCGGTTGGGAACGATCCGGGACCACGCATTTCACCGATCGGCGATCAAACCGTGGTGGTGGCTAAGATCGGAATTTGCCGTTTTTCAGCTATCAAATCACCATCCGTGGCTAGCCGCGTCGGAACTGTCGAGATCCTGGGTCATTTGGTCATTCGTGATTCTTTCGTCATTCGAGCTTAGTCATTGGTCATTCACCCACAGAGCTGAGCGGCTTGCGACGATTCCGGGCGATACTGATAGAATGCAACTCTTCGCGACGAAGAATTCTCTCCTGACCCTCAGCCTGCCGTGCAAACCAATTCCCACTTGCGCTCCTCGAGAGCCGTCTGTATTCCTCAGCCCCGAATCTATGAACTACAGGATTTCGCGACGGGCGGCGGCGCTTTCACCCTCACTCACTCTGGCGATCGATGCGAAAGCCAAGCAGATGAAGGCAGATGGGCTTGATGTGGTCGGTTTCGGCGCAGGCGAACCGGATTTCGACACGCCGCAGCACATCAAGGACGCCGCCGCGAAAGCGCTCGCGGCCGGTTTTACCAAATACACGCCGAGCAGCGGCATTCCAGAACTGCGGCAGGCCATTGCCGAGAAATTCAAGCGAGAAAACGGCCTCGCTTACAAATCGTCCCAAATCATTGTGTCCTGCGGCGGCAAGCATTCCTGTTGCAACGTGATTTTGGCCACGTGCCAAGAAGGCGACGAAGTGATCATTCCGGCGCCTTACTGGCTGAGCTATCCGGAGATGGTCAAACTCGCGAGCGCCACGCCGGTCATTCTCCAAACGACCGACCAGACGGAATTCAAGGTCACTCCTGAACAGTTGCGCGCCGCGATCACGCCGCGCACGCGCCTGTTCATCCTGAACTCCCCGAGCAATCCGACCGGCAGCGTTTATACGCCGCAAGAAGTCAAGGCCCTCGGAGATATTTGCGTCGAGAAGGGCGTGCTCATCATGAGCGACGAGATTTACGAGCATCTCCTCTATGACGGCGCGCAACACAAGAGCGTCGCCAGCTTCAGCCAGGCGCATCACGAGCAGACGATCGTCGTGCATGGATTTGCCAAGGCTTGGTCCATGACCGGTTGGCGGCTTGGTTTTCTCGCCGCCCCGGAGCCGATTGCGAAGGCCATCGACGCGATCCAAAGCCACAGCACCAGCAATCCGACTTCCTTCGCGCAGAAGGGCGCCGTCGCCGCGCTCACGGGACCCCAAGAGCATCTGAAGAACTGGCTGGCGGAATTCGATCAACGCCGCCGCTACGCCCATCAAAAGCTGAATGCGATTCCGGGGATCAGTTGCTGCAACGCCAAGGGCGCGTTCTACCTCTTCCCGAACATCGGCGGCACGGGCCTGAAATCTACGGAGTTTTGTTCCCGATTGCTCGAAGCGGAGAAGGTCGCCGCCGTGCCGGGCATTGCCTTTGGCGCCGATGATTACATCCGCATCAGCTACGCCACGAGCATGTCCAATATCCAGAAGGGATTGGACCGAATCGAGAATTTCTGCCGAAGCTTGGCCAAGGGCTGACCCCTGGAGCGCACTCGAAGTCGTGGCGCGTAGTACTGCGCGGCGGCCAAATCGTCGCGCTAGCGTCTGGAGTGCGCGCGCTTAGGCGCCGCTCTGGAATCACTCGTTGCTTGGACGCTGCCAGAAAAGCGCCGGTGAACCGGACGCACTCCAAGTGCTGGCGCGTGGACCTGGGCGGCGGCCAGATTGTCGCGTCGGCGGCTACGGCTCACGACTCAGGCGTGAGACCCATCACGACGTCGAATCGTGCCGAGAGTTCGCCAATGCGCGAGCCGGGCAGCGGGACGAAGGGGATCGTGATCGACTTGCGGGCCTTCTCGTCGCGGATGCTTCGATAGATGCCGTCACGGTCGTTCCCCGGGTGGCCTTCGACGTAGCACTGTGTGATCAACTCTTTGCGGCCCTTCATCTTGATCGCGAAGTGAATATGAGGGGTGCGGCCCGGATACGGGACTGGCTTGATGGTCCGGAACACGTACTCGCCGGTAGAACCTGTGAGGAAGCGCCCGAAGCCTTGGAAATTGGAATCGCGTTTCTCGCGATTGCTGGTTCCGCTGTGAAGGTAGGCTCCATTGTTGTCGCACTGCCAGATCTCGACCAGCGCATTGCGGATTGGGCCGCCACGCGAGTCAAAGATGCGTCCGCTCAGCCAGGTGACTTCGCCGACCGCAGGCGTAATCGAGTCATTCAGAATGAGCAGGTCGTTGTCTGTATCAAGCGGCAGTTTGTCGGGGTAGAACGGCCCCTCGGTCTGAGGGGGCGTGCGAACGAGCTCCTCGGCAAAGACGCCGGGCACCGCAAACAGAACCGAGCCCAAGCCAAGCCGGCGAAGGAAATCTCGACGATGTTCGAACAAGATGGAACGGGAGGAGGTCATGATGGGCGCTTTCATCATAGGGTGAGGATGCGCGGAAAGGCGGCCCGGTTACAACCATTTTCTCCACTGGAGTGGCTGAACCCTGTGAATTGCCCCTTCCACGCCGACTGCGGAGGATTTCGGGTAAACGCAGTCTCAGTCGCGTCAGAGTCTCTGAAGACACCGTAGTCTTGGCGGCAGTTACGCAGCCGCTCCAAAATGCCCGCTCGCGCTTTGTTGCCAGATGTGTTGATAGACCCGTTGTGCCATCGCCGCTTTCTCGTCTTCGGTGAACGGCGGTGTCGGTAATACCGCGAACAGTTCATTCAGGATGAGAACCTCGACCTCGGCCTTGGTTTATTCCTTCTCGGTCCAGCGCTCGCGCTGCACGATGAGTCTTCGCAGCGCATCAAGCAAGCTCTGACTCGCCTGCTTCACTCGTTCGCGTTCCGTCTTCGCCAGATTGTCCTTTTGCATCAAGCAGAACAGCGCGTACTCATCTTCGCTCAATCCTTCTTCTGCCGCGCGGTGATCTTCGGAGTCAAGCCCCTGCATGAAGTCCACCAGCCGGGCAAATGTTTCCTCGATGCTCACGCGGTCCTTCTCGCGGTTGTAATCGGCGATGATCTCGGAATACTTTTTGTAGTAATCCATCCGCATCGGATTGCGCGCGAGCATCTCCGCCAGTTTTTTTTCCACTACCTGCCGGATATCCTCCACCGCCGACGCTTTGCGCTTCACCTTTCTGGCGAACTCGTCGCGGAGTTTCTCCAGGTCAATTGTGCTCATGTCGAACAGCTTCGCGTCCATTTGATCGCTGCCCGGTTCGGCGGTGCGAATTGCCTCGTTGACGATGCGATGCAACTCCTTGAGCAAATCCGAAACGTCCGCCGTGTCGCGGCGTTCTTCCAGCTTCCTGTAAATGGCTTCAATATTGTCGTGCCGTGCGGCGTAAGCATACACCGATTGCTCCGCGACCAACGCCTTGAAGCGGATGAACACCTGTCGCGCCAGAATCTCAAAACGTCGCCGCCCCTCGTCGCGCGCATTGACGACCGCCTCCGCACCATCGGCAATCGCGGCAATCCGCGTGAAACCCTTCGCACCCGTCAACCGGTTCGGCTCAAAGCCCAGCCCGCGCAAATGCTTCTCGGTTTCTTCGATGGCGGAAAGCAACGCTTTCACGCGCTCCTCGATGGGCGCGACAATTTCCTCCCCACTTCCGCCGCCTTCGTCACCGAGCGCGTACTGCGCCAGCGCCTCGCGCAGACTCTTGAGCATTCCGTTGTAGTCAACGATGAGGCCGAAATCCTTGCCGGGATAACGGCGGTTCGCCCGCGCGATGGCCTGCATGAGCGTGTGCGCCTTCATCGGCTTGTCAACGTAGAGTGTCGAGAGACATTCCACATCAAAACCCGTCAGCCACATCGCGCAGACGATGGCCACGCGGAAGGGATGTTCTGGATTCTTAAACGCAGATTCTACGTCCACGCGTTTGCCATTTGGGGTCTCGAAGCCCTGCTTCATCAGCACGCGATGCGGGATGATGTCCACGCCCCATTTCTGGAAATCAGCAATCTCGTTCTGCCCTTCGCTGACAATGAACTCGATGAGCGTTTCCTCCATCCACTTCGCCTGGCCTTGCAGCCACGCGGCTTCCTTGGCGAGCGCCTCGCGTCTGTCTTCGTCAATCGCCGTCGCCAATTCCGACTGCTTGAGCAAGGTATAACCTCGCGCTAAGACCATCTTCTCTCTCCAGCGCGGGATGATGCGCTGATACATCCGCCCGCAGGTGACTTTGTCAATGCACACCAGCATGGACTTACCGGATTCCCAGCGTGTCGCGCAGTGTTCCACGAAATCGTCCGCCAGTTTATCCAACCGGTCGTCGGCGGTGATGACTTCGTAGTCCTGCCCCAGCAATTTTTCCAGCAACGCCTCCTTGTCCGGGTCGAGTTCCGCCCGCGCGATGGCGTCGGCGATGCGGTCGTTGAGATCGAGCCGCGCGATGCCCAGCTTCTCGCCGCGATTCTCATAAACCAGCTTCACCGTCGCGCCGTCCTGCTCCGACCGCTTGAAGTCATACTTCGACACGTAACCGCCGAAGATGCGCTTGGTCAGGTGGTCGTGCTTGAACAACGGCGTGCCGGTGAAGCCGATGAACGCTGCGTTGGGCAGCGCCACGCGCATGTTGCGCGCTAGCCTGCCCGCCTGCGAGCGATGCGCCTCGTCGGAAATCACAATGATGTCGTCCCGCTTGCTGGAAGGTTCGCGCGGATTCACGTCCTGATTGAATTTGTGAATCAGGCTGAAAATGTAGCGATGGTTTTCCTTGAGCAACCG
>JACQWK010000653.1 GCA_016209525.1 Verrucomicrobiota bacterium | reverse complement strand
GGCCCTCCTCTCCCCGGCCCTCTCCTCCCTCCGAAGGGAGGAGAGGGAGAAATCCAGGCGTCATTCTCAGGTTCATTCCTTAATAAGTGTTGGCCGCGCGGCGCCGCGGGTGTTCAATGTGTTCACCGGCGCACAGCTTGAACACACCTGCCTCCAACGCAACCGGCGGACGCTTCAGCTCAACTCGCTGCCAATCAATCCAGACTGGCGATTGCCTCCCTGCGGCATGGCGGCTGCATAGGAATGAAGCCAATGAACAATGACGAAATCCGAATGACGAAAGAAGTCCGAATGTCGAAGGACCCAATGCCCCTCGGCCACCGAAACCGGGCGGGATTCGTCATTCGTCCTTGGAACATTCTTTCGTCATTAGTGATTGGACATTCGACATTGTTTCTCGTGCCGCTGTTGCTGACTCTCGCGATCATCCCCCGAACCACCCACTTATGAGACCAACATCCCTCCTCGCTCCATCCAGACGCCCCTCCGCTCGACCCTGTGGTTTCACGCTCATCGAGCTGCTGGTGGTCATCGCCATTATCGCGATTCTGGCAGGGATGCTTCTGCCGGCTCTGAGCAAAGCCAAACACAAGGCCGTCCAAATCCACTGCGTCTCGAATCTGAAGCAGTGGGGCATTGCCTGGACGCTTTATGCCGATGACAACAATGGCTCGTTCAGCCAGGGCTACAACGTCGGCTGGGCGCGGGGCGAATGGGTCCAGGCGCTTCAGGATCATTACCGCAAGAAACCCGATATTCTCCTCTGCCCGGATGCCAAAATGCGGCGCGGGCCTGGCGCGCGGGAAGTGAAAGTGCCGTTGAACAGCCGCAACGTCGTCGAGTATGGCGGCCCGCACACGTGCTACGATTTCCCATTGCCCGACCAGGCCGATGCGAGCGTGCGGGTTCTCCTGAGCAGTTACGGCATCAACAACTGGGTCTATAATCCGCCCGTCAACGTTACGGCCATTCAAGGCCGCCCGACCCGCCTGAACTGGCGCACCTTCAATGTCCCGAACCCAACAGAGATTCCTTTATTTGCCGATTCGATGTGGCGAGGAGGCGGTCCGCGCCACACGGACCGGCCGCCAGCCTTCAATGGCGAGTGGGCCGGCTACGACGCCGAATCGCATCATTTTGCCGTCGCCCGCCACAACAGGGGAATCAACGTGCTCTTCTTCGACGGCTCGGTGCGTTCGGTGCGGGCCAAGGACCTGTGGAAGCTGAAATGGCATCGCGAGTTCGACATGGACTACTTCCCGCGCATCAAATTCCCGGCCTGGATGAACTGAAACGGCCAGGTGAGAAAATGACGAATGCCGAAATCCGAATGACGAAAGAAGCCCGAATGTCGAAGAACCCAATACCCGTCGGCCACCGAAGCCGCGCGGAGTTCGTCATTCGGCCTTTGGACATTCTTTCGTCATGGGTCATTAGACATTCGACATTTGCTCGTGGCGCCCTGGTGCTGGCCTTCTCGGCATGTCTTTCCCAGCCCCCAACCCTCAACGCTCAACCAACAACCAACAAAACCCTCCAACTCGATGGCAACGGCAGCTACGTCGAACTGCCGCCGAATATTTTGAATGATACGAGGGTGGTAACCGTGGAAGCTTGGGTCAAGTTCGGCCGGCCCAGCAAGAATGCTCGATTCTTCGACTTCCGCGGCGACCGGCTAAGCAAACCGCTTTGGTTTGAAGTGCGCCGGCGAGGCCAGCGCGAAGGTGCCATCGTGCGCCAAGGCGAGGTAAATGCCGCGCCGCGCTGCCCGCGCCTCCAACCCACGCGCGACGTCCACAGCGGCGATCAACCCGTAGAGCGCCTTGCCCCGATGCTCCGGGAAGAACGCAAAAAACTCGGCCAGCTTCTTCTCGAACTTCTTCAGTTCCGTTTCCGTCAGGTGGCTCTTGATCTCGACGAGAAAAATGCGTCGGTTCGCGCCGTTGCTGCTGCCGAGCATGTCGAACTCTTGTTCGGTCCCATTGCGGCGTTGGCGGACGCGGTAGGCGACGGTGTCCAAGTGAAAGTCCTCAGTCAGGATGCGATAGAGCGAGCGGTAAGCCAGACCCTCGGTGAAGCTGCCGAACTTGTTGCCCAGCCCGCCGATTTGCTCGCTCAACAACTGGAGGCGGCGGTCGGTTTCTTTGAACAACAGGTCGGTCTCCTTGAATTGGCGGTCGGTCTCTTGAAACCGCCGCTCCGTCTCTTGAAACCGCCGCTCGGTCTCTTGGTTATCGGCCGCCAAGCTGGCGACCAATTCTTTCAACTCTTGATCGGTCACACCGACAAGTTAAGCGGGTGCGCCGAACAGGTCAATGCCCGCCAGGGCGGCGCTGCGACCACGCGTCCAAACAACTCAATCGGAGTGCTCGCATGAAATCCTTCGTTCCTATTTTGACGACGGCCTGGATCTGCGCCATCGATGCACCCGCCCAAAACCAGGCCAACGCTCAATCCCTTGCCGTGCCGAAGCAAAGCGAAGGCGGGTCAACCAACCGCGTCCTCGAACTCGACGGCAAGGGCAGCTATGTCGAACTGCCGAACGAGGTCTTCAAGGATTTGAACGAGGCGACCATCGAGACATGGGTGCGGTGGAAGAGCTTTGGGCAAAACGCGCGCGTTTTCCACTCCGGTGTTTTTGAGAGGTCCAGAGGCGCGATGGTTCTGAGCGAGCAAGCGAATCCTGAGAAGAACGGGTTCAAGTTCTTCCTTGTGGGCCCGGAAGACGGATCGAACGACGGCTTCGTGATCTCAGGTCTGCTGGTTCCGGACGAGTGGTTTCATTTCGCTGCTGTGTCGGGCAAAGGCGGAATGAGATTATTCGTCAATGGCGAATTGGTGGGGACGGATGACTTTACCGGCAGTTTCGCCAGCCTCCGCCGAGGGGATCCCAATTACATTGGCAAGAGCACGAATCCCCAGCACACGACCTTAAACGGCCAATTGGCGGAGTTTCGTGTCTGGCGCATGGCGCGTTCTCAAGAGGAAATCAAACGCGACATGTTCCGCCAGCTCACCGGGAACGAAGCGGGTCTGGCGGGACTTTGGAATTACAGCGACCCGGCGCATTCAGGCAAGGACTCCTCGTCGCGTGGGAATCACGGGCAATTATTTGGCCACGCTCAGGTCGGTGTGACGCGTTTGCCGGATTCATCGGAATTGGCGCGTCCCTGCATTTTCTACGGCACGGTCCTTGACGAGGTCGGCCAGCGCGTCAGCGGCTTGCGCCTGCAATTCGTGCAAGAGACAATCACCGCGACTGCAGACTCTGAGCACGGGACCTACCTTGTAGCGGTCGATGCGACGAACAAAACGTGTCAGGTATTGGCGAGTAGTGAGCGCGGCGGCGTGCATCTCTCGGGCGTCGAGTTGCATCCCGGCACACGTACGGAACTGAATCTGAAGCTCAGCAGCGCCGGCAGCATCACGGGCACGCTCCGGACGTTCGACGACAAGCCGCACGTTGCGGTCGTCGTGCAAGCGATCGACAAATCGGGCCAGGTTACGGCCACGGCGTTGAGCGATCAGACTGGCAATTATCGTTTCGAAAATCTCAAGCCGGGCGATTACCAGGTCCGCTGCGTCATTATCAATGGCTTTCATTATTTCGTTTCCGCCAGCGAAACTGAATTGGTCCGCACAGAAGACAAATCGCAAATCTCCAATCAAAAATCGGAAATCAAAGTCCGCGTTCAACCCGGCCGCACAACTGAGAAAATCGATTTCCGTTTCGCGCCGCTCAAGAAAGGCACTTGGCAGACTTACAACGTGGCCTCCGGATTAGTGGGCGACTCCCGGATTGGGAAAGTTCTGATCGAACCGAACGGAGTGATCTAGTTTGCCGCCCTGGGCGGTGTCTCGCGGTACGACGGCAAGGAATTTGTGACCTACACGATCAACGATGGCTTGGTGGACAATTCTGTTCTGAACATGGATCGCGAGCCCAACGGGGTTCTTTGGTTCACCACGATGCACGGCGTGTCGCGCTTCGATGGGAAAAAATTCAGCAACTATACCGAGCAGGACGGTTTGATCTTTAGCCGTAACATTGACGGTATTTATGCCGCGCCCAATGGAGTCGTTTGGATTGCAGGCCACCTCGGCGTCGCGCGGTTTGCGGGAAATCAGTTCAAATACTTCGATCGCTCCAATGGACTTCCGGGTTTGGTGAGTAAAATGGCAGGCTCCTCCGACGGCTCGACTGTTTGGATGACTAGCGTTGTCGGCCTTCTGCGATGCGACGGAACCAACTTCGTCAATGTGACCAAAGAAGCGGGACTCGGAGAATTCGTTGCCGATACTCCACACGTCGCGCCCGATGGCAAAGTTTGGTTTGGCTCACACAGTCCGGGCCGAGGCGCGTGGAGCTACGATGGGACGAACTTCGTCAACTACACAATGAAGGATGGATTAGTTTACGACGAGGTGTACTGCACTTATTCTACGCCCGATGGCGTCGTTTGGTTCGCCACTGGAGGCGGCGTCTCACGCTTTGACGGAACGAACTTCGTGAACTTCACCAAGGAAGACGGGCTGCCGGACAATGATTGTGGGTTCGTTACCAGCTCTCCGGACGGGGTCATGTGGTTTGGGACGAGGAACGCCGGAGCCGCCCGGTATGACGGAAGAACTTTTACCAGTTTCACCTCCGCGGATGGATTAGCAGCCAACAATGTGTATGGCAGTTTTGCGGCTTCCGACGGCACGCTGTGGTTTGGCCATAACTTTGCTATGGTTGCACCAACGGGTACCAACGGAGTGTCGCGATATGACGGGAGCAAATTCACTCGTTTCTCGAAATTGAATGGGTTGTCGGATTCGGTCAATCAAATCATCGGTACACCCGAGGGAAACATTTGGTTCGCCACGTCCGACGGGGTCGGGCGTTTTGACGGGAAGGCGTTTAACCGGCTGACCATCGCCGATGGCCTGATTGATAATCGCGTGTCGGCTCTGGCCCGCGCGCTCGATGGTTCAATCTGGGCTGCCACCGTAAGCGGCATTTCTCATTACGCGAACGGCCAATTTGAAAACTTTACGACGGCGGACGGATTTTTGGGGAACTTTTACCGGCGCGTGCATTGCGACACCCAAGACCGCGTCTGGATTGGCTCGGCCAGTTCGCCCGGATTTGTCCCGGTCGGCGCCGCGATGTTCGACGGCAAAACGTTTCAGAATTTCACCACGACCAGCGGGCTCGCTGGCAATACGGTCTGGGCCTTCCACAGCGACGCGGAGGGCAAGGTTTGGATTGGAACAGACAACGGCGTCTCGTGCTACGACGGCCAGCAATTCGTCGCGACCTACCGGCGCACCCGAGATCGATTGCCACACCACGTGGTCCAGGCCATTCATCGCGACAGCCGCGGCTTGCTATGGTTCGGAACACCGGCGGGCGCCACGCGCTTCGACGGCCACGTCTGGTCAACGTTGACGATGCAAGATGGGTTGATCGGGAATAATGTCCGGACGATCTGCGAAGATCAGCAAGGCGCGCTCTGGTTCGGCACGGATCGAGGCATCGCCCGCTATCGGCCAAGCCGAACCCCAGCCACCGCGCCTACGGTGACCGTCGAAAGCGACAAGTTCTTCGAGAATCTCGCTGACCTTCCGCCGATCCTGCGCAGGCAGCGCGTGACGTTTCACCTCGCTGTGACGGACCACAAAACACGGCCGGAGACGCGGCGCTTCAGGTATCAGCTTGTCGCGGGACGCTGGAGCGCGGCCCAGTTCAACAATGATCAGAATTGGTCGGCGCCGATCAAGGAACCGCGCATTGAATGGAGCACAAAGCGCGTCGGCGACTACACGC
>JACQWK010000057.1 GCA_016209525.1 Verrucomicrobiota bacterium | reverse complement strand
CTCCTGCGTCGTGGGAGAGGGAGAAAACAACGGTGGCAGTGTCAAGATGCTCCTCGCGAAAGCGATTCTCAGAGAATTGATTTGCCAAACCGGAACCGTTTGGCTGTCGTGAAAGTCGCGGCATGACAACACGCCCGCGTCAACACGTTGGCAAGCGCTGGCTCGGATTGAACTGGCAGATCAGCCCCATATCCGGTTGGGGAGTCCTGGGAATGAACCTGGCCCTGCAAGCCGAGCTTGATGGTCGATATGCCGTAGTGCCTTTCGTTCCCACGGGCGCCTCCAATGCTTTGCCTCCGCAATATCAGGCGCTGTTCGATCGCGTGCTCGCGCGCGGGCGCATGGCCGCCGATCTCTTGGCGCAACATCCGAAGGAACGCTGCCGGTGCGAGTTTCCGGTCGTGCACACGCTGGGTAACCGGCTGGCCTCGCATGACGCCGCGGAACGCGTTGTCGGCACGGCCAATCTCGCCATTATCTTTTTTGAGGACACTCACTTGCCGCCGCGCTCACTGGAGGTGGCGAAGCGCTTCGAATGGATCCTCGCAGGTTCGACCTGGAACCGGGACCTGCTGCGCCGGCACAACGTTCGGAACACCGAGACGTTTCTGCAAGCCGTCGATCATTCTATTTTTTTTCCCTCGGGTCGTCCCAAGCCGCCGAACGGGCCATTCCTGATTTTTTCCGGCGGCAAACTCGAATATCGGAAAGGCCAGGACATCGTCGTCGCTGCGTTCCGAAAATTTCACCAGCGCCATCCGAAATCGATCTTGGTCACCGCCTGGCACAACCATTGGCCCAAGTCGATGATCGGCATCGATCACAAAGGCTATGTCAAAGGAATTCCCGCCGTGAAATCGGACGGCTGGCTGGAGATTGACTCTTGGCTGGAGGCCAATGGAGTCCCGCGCGCCGCTTCGCACAATCTCGGCGCCGTCCCCAATTATCTGATGCCCAAAGTCCAGGCCCAGGCCGACGTCGCCGTGTTTCCGAACCGCTGCGAAGGAGGAACGAACTTGATGGCGATGGAATGCCTGGCCAGCGGATTGCCAACGATTCTTTCCGCGAACACCGGGCACTTAGACTTGATCGACGAGCGCCATTGTTATCCGCTCACGAGCCAGGACCGGGTGGATGTGGTCGCGCCGTTCGGCGGAACCGAAGGTTGGGGGGAATCGAACGTGGACGAGGTGCTCGACCTGCTGGATCGAGTGTATCACGAACGGACGGAAGCCGAGAAGCGCGGCGCGGCGGCCGCACAATTCATGCGGGACTGGACGTGGGGGCGGAGGTACGAGCAACTCCTTGCGTACTTAGAGCGAATTTGAACGAGCTGTTAGCGGAGGAAGAAAATATTCTCGGTCCGGTCCGTGTTGAATTTCTCAGCCCACTCGCCGCAGGGTTGGCACGCGCGGTCCACGCTGATCTCCTGAAAATTCGATCCATCCTCGGTCACGAATCCCTTGAATCCAGCCGTGTAAAACTCGCGCAGGAGATCCTGGCTCGTCGCGCCCAGAGCAAACAGGCCAAACCGATTGTGTTCGCAAATCACCAGGCGAAGCTCCGGCTGGCCCAGACATTCTCTGGCTCCGCGCGCGACCCGGACTTCCGCGCCTTCGGTGTCGATCTTCATCGCAGCGACGCACTTCACTCCGGCCCGGCGCAAGGCGGCGTCAACGGTCACCTGCGGCGCGGTGCTGGGTTTCGGGCTTAATCGGGTCCGAGTATTGAATGGATGGAGACCGGGCGGCCACAGAGCGTGTCCGCCGTCATTGTCGAGATTCTCGTAAAACGTAACCTGGCCTTCCACGTCGCCCGCGACCGCCTTGATCAACATTACATTCTGGGCCTGATTCAGGGCAACATTCCGGCGGAGCGCATCGAAATTGTGCGGCTCCGGTTCGAACGCCAGGACGCGTCCATTCGGACCGACCATGACCGAGGCGATGAGGGTGAAAAACCCGATATGCGCGCCGACGTCGATGAACGTGTCGCCAGGTTTAAGAAACTGATTGAGGGCCAGGACACTGGGAAACTCGTAGAGGAGCCCGCCCTGGCAGTTGTCGAAGATCAGGCGCTGGCTCACCGCGTCCAGATGGAGCAGCAATTTGACGACCTGTCCGTGAATTGGTAGTTGGAGGAGAGTCGGCTCACATTTTCCAACGGCGCCGGGTTTTTGTTCGGGCACGTTTCCCATGGGTGTCAAGGCATCTTGTTCGCCGTTCCGGCGTGGAGACATCGCCCTGCGGCCAAATGTTGAGTGGATGAAAGAGAGCTGTCAATTGAAAGGAATGCCGGCGTTACGCGTCGGGCCAACAATTCAGAGAGGCACGGTCCGCCTGAACGAACCATCCGGCCAGCGATTCTCATTTTGGCCGTAACGCGGACACTCTTGTCCGCAAGACTTCCGAAAATGTGCGGACAGGAGTGTCCGCCTTACGGTCACGAACCGCGCCCGTTGCCAAAATGAGAATTGCTGTGCTGCCCTCGGGCGCGCTTGTGTATTTGAAACCCATTTGCTACTTTCGCAGTGCAGGTCAGAACCAGAACCGTTCAGAGATGACAATAGAAAACAAACTTCTTACCTAAACGAGAATTATGGCCCACGAACTTCCTCCCTTACCATACCCCAAAGAAGCGCTCGAACCTCACCTCGACGCGCAGACCATGGAAATCCACCATGGCAAACATCATGCCGCTTATGTGACCAACCTCAACAAGGCGATCGCAGGAAATGCGGCTCTCGAAAGCAAGTCCATCGAGGCGCTGATCTCCAGCCTGGCATCCGTCCCTGACAACATCCGGGGACCCGTGCGAAACAATGGCGGCGGCCACGCCAACCATTCGTTGTTTTGGAAACTCATGGCGCCAAAAGCCGGAGGAGCCCCGGGCGGCAAACTCGACGACGACCTCAAGGCGGCCTTCGGGAGTTTCGATGCGTTCAAAGAGAAATTCGAAGCCGCCGGCTTGGGACGTTTCGGCAGCGGTTGGGTCTGGCTCGTCGTCAACGCCGGCAAGCTCGAAATCGTCTCGACCGCGAATCAGGATAATCCGCTCATGGGAAAAGTCATCGCCGGATGCGAGGGCAAGCCGGTGATTGGCTGCGATGTATGGGAGCACGCCTATTATCTCAAATACCAAAACCGCCGGGCCGATTATCTGAAAGCGTGGTGGAACGTGGTGAACTGGAACGAAGCGGCTCAGAACTACGCAGCCGCCAAGTAGGGCCGGCTTCCAGCCAGCCTTCTTCTTTGGACGCTTTCAAAACGAGTGGCTTTGCCCGCCGCCAAGCGAAGGCCGTTCAGGTGCGAATGAATTGCCGCACATAATCCGCGCCCAACCCAACTTGCGTGAAATGGCGCCGGCACATCTCGATTTTGGTGTGGACGTCGTCGTAATTCACAGACTTGCCCCGCTCATCCACGTAAATCAAACAGCCGCTCACGTGGAACAGCGTCATCATTTCGCCTTCGTCCACGACCAAAGTGTGGACCTCCCCGGGAGGTTCGAAGACGTACATGCCTTCGCGCGCGACCCAATCATGCTCCAAATACCGCCACGAACCTTTGAGCACGTAACCATGGACCGGCGCGGGATGCCGGTGGCGGTTCAACATGCCCGCCTTGCGGACGCGCAGCACATTCACCCATTCCCCGCTCACCGTGTTGAGGAAGAGCGGCCGGAACCAGACATTGGGAGCTTGCGGCACCCAGAGACGCTCATCCTCAGGCAGGGCCGCGGCCACGATGTCGGCGATGCCATGCACAAGAGCAGAAGGTGACAATTCGCTTGCGCTCACCACAAAACTTCCCAACGACTTCGGAAAGAGTAGTCGAAGGACCGGCGGCGTCGAGACTCATTTGTTCAGTCCGAAAAGCGCCGACCACTTGGACTGGGAATCGAGTTTGCGCTGTTCGACCTTGAGCTGCCCCAGGAGGGATTGCCACGCGATGTAGATCTTGTGCCATTGGTTCTCCAAAGCCCGCAAGGGTCCTTCGTCCAAGTCGCTCAAGTAACGGACGGAAGGCGCGGCCCGAATGAGCGCATGGATTTCTTCTTTCGTGGGAGACGGGTATTCCATGGCCGCCAGAAGCAATTCGAGTTCCTGCGTAATCAGGCTCTTGACTTCCAAGAAATGGTTCTCGTCTTCCGCGTCGAACTGTTTGGTGCGCGCCAGATTCAGGTAGTGGTTGAACTGCTTCCAGCACTCCAAATGATTCTCCAATTGATCAATCAAACTATTTAACTTCTTTCTAAGCATATCCGACAACAACACTGAACTTTTGAATTCGTCAGCATGACCTTGCTTTTGAGCCATGACTCTGCGGCGTGAGGAAGACGATGGCGCCGGCGCGCAAGGCCCGCGCCTTGAGCCTCAGCGCCGCGTAATCCACGACCACTTCGAGCAACGGAAGATTCGCCGCCTGCGCGGAACGGAAAAACGAAAGGAAGGTTCGTCCGATCTCCCGCGCCCGGTCTTGGGGAAAGCTCTGGGGCAGCGTGGAGGCGATGATCCGCCCTTCACGGTCCATCGTAAAGCTGCCGTGGGGCAATCGAAGGAGGTTCGCAGAGGTCGATCGGGTGAGAAAGCTCAGGAGGCCCATGTTGCGAGAATGGTTTTCATGTTTCGACGGAGTGTTTCACGCTCCAAAGTTTTGTGGAATCCGACGCAGAGCGCATCTCCGCCGCGTTCCGCCAAGACCATCTCGCGCTCGAACCCCAGGCTGTCGATCCGATTGAGCTGGCCGGCCTCCAGACTCTCGCCCAGCGCGCGAAAGCGGTGCAGCGTCTCGCGCATCCACGAGACCATTTGTTCCGGATTCTCGACCCCCCACACCTTGCACTCCTGTTTGTCCTTGGCGGTGGCTGCAAGCACAAATTCGACGCCGTCCATCCGCGCGATCTCGCCTAACGGAGAACGGACCCCCCTTGCTTCCGGAGGGAGTTCCGCGCGATCGGCCACGGGATCCTCCCGCGCTTGAGCTTCGTCCAACGCATGCGCCGTTTCCAGAAGCAACCCTTGATACGAACCCTGGATCGTTCTCGCTCGGGCCTCATCTGCCGGGAGAACCTCAAAATTGCCGGACTTCCATGACAGAATTCTCCGGAAGGCCGTCTCGGCCGCCAAGTCGCCGGTCTCGGCATCAATGATGTCTCCGTCGCGGATCCAAATCCTTCCCTCCGCCAGGCCTTGAACGATTCTGAGCGTCGAGGAGCTGCGCGAGAGACATTCCAGTTGAATGATATCGACCAGATTCTTGCTTTGCACGCCGCGGAATCCCCCGCCCTCTTCACGGTCCAACAAACCTTCGATGCAATCGAGCAAGAAAGCGATTTCTTGACTCGTCGCCGGTTTCTCCAGAAACAGATCCACGCCGATGGCATAAGCGCGCGTCCGGAATTGTTCATCGACCACCGAGGTGAGCACCGCGGTTCGCAAATGTGCGAATCTTCTTTTGACAATGGTCAAGACCTGCAGCCCGTCCATCTTCGGCATCCGCAAATCCGAAATGAGCAGCGAAAATGGTTCCGACTCCAGAAGCCTGAGCGCGCGCGCGCCTGTGGTCGCCGTATAGATTTCGGGCTGGCTCGGCAAGCGCGAAAGCAACTTCCGATACATCGTAAGGTCATCCGGTTGGTCATCCAAAAGCAGCAACTTCGGGCGCGGCGACATATGGGAAAATGTTAGCTTGTTCTCTGCCAATCACAAAGCCGCTCATAACCGAAGGGTCATCGGGCAGTCTGGCCCGCCCAAAGAACGACAATTTCGTAGCGCAGATTTTCAATCTGCCGTATCGCAGAATTGCATTCTGCGGACGCTTGGAATTGCCGAGCACTCCCTCGGTCTTGAACGTCCAGCCGAGTGCAACCCGGCGATACAGCGCAGCGCGGCGAAGCCGCAACCATACTGAGTGGGGCGAGACTCCGTCGAGCCCTGGAATCCTTACTG
>JACQWK010000088.1 GCA_016209525.1 Verrucomicrobiota bacterium | reverse complement strand
TCATCCACCAACGCCACGTTCTCCCGCAGCGTCTGACGGTTGAACACTTTGGCCTCCGCGCCCCAGGGCGTATCGGCCACCCCCAGCATCTGGCGGATCAGCACATGGTGGTTGCTCAGGTCTTCCAGCCGATCCCAGTTGGCGTCCAACCCCAAACGCACCACCCCCAGGACCAGGATTTGCCACAGCTCCAGGCCCGGACGCCCGGTGGCTTTCTTGCCCGCCACAATCTTTTGTTCCAGCAAGGCAAAGATCGCTTGCTTGAGCGTCGGCTGAGTCCAGATCCAGAGCAGACCCGCCAGAATCGGCGGCAACTCGTCACGGCTGTGCAGAGGCAGAACGATCTTCTCAATGGGAAGGACATTGAGACCGGGCTGGGGATTGAAGGGCTGGCGCATCGCGAATGTTACCTCCTCAGACGCGAAAAAGGCCCAAAAGTTTCAGCCATTCACAAAACTTTCGCAAAGTCAGACCCTCGTTCTACCCAATATCCATGCGGCTCGGGTGAGTTACGTTCCAAACACTAGCCTATAATATGCAAGATCAATCGGATAAAAGATGTAGTTGAACACCGTGACTTGGGACGCTTGTATCGAAAGTGGACCAAGCCGTCCGGCTGTCGGAGCAAGCCGGAAAGCCGATTCAAATCTTTTCGTGCCATTGTTGTCCAAGGCAGGCACGTTGCGAGCCATCAACACAAAATAACTCAACACGTAGGCAATCAAGAAAACCGTTACCCAGTTGATGACTCTTGCCCAAGGGAATCTGTTCTCAGATGAGTCGTACATTGAACGTCAATTACTAGCGTTTACGCATTTCTTCCCACTGGCGAAGGGAATCCTGCCACAGTTTGCTAGGGTCGTTGGCCTGAATTTCGAAACCGTCACTATTCGGTCTTGTCGTAGCACCTGGAACAACGGGTTGCCTTTTGACGTCTCCAAAAGTAAACGTAACGCATCCCAGAACTCTGTCCTTTCCATCTTTGCACACGCCGCAGACTTCCATAGTGAAGACAGTCTTGCCAAAAAGTTTTCTTGGGTTAAACGGTGCATCCAAGAAAGAAAGAGTGCCATGATTTCCCACATATCCAGTGTAAGGCGGCAAGGAAGTGTCTTCTCCGGAAATATTTGCTCTACGCTGCGAAACAGACGCGTCGAAGTGCGGCCCCTCGCCTGTGCCGCCAGAACTCTTTATCGCTTGAACGAGTCGAATCCTATCTTTCGGGCAGCCACACTTCTGAGGGCTGTCAGGAACATACTCCACCTCGAATCCGGCAAGATACTCGTTTCCTCCCGCTGATTTAATCTGTTCATCCGGCACTTTGATTCGAGGAACGAATCTGATTATGAACTTGCCATAGGTAGCCAGCCCTAATGGATCGAATGAGTCAACGGGATCATTGGCCACGAACGCATATAGATTCGGCCCCCCTTGTTCGCCGAGCGGGTCGCGGTTCAAAAACCGTCCCGTGCTCGGGTTGTAATACCGGTAGCCGTAGTACACGAGGTCCGTCTCATCATTGGTGTATTTGGTGCTCCACCGGAACGGATTGGCCTTGCCCAGGGTGCCGGTCACGCGAATGGGTTCGCCAAAGGGGCCATACTCGTAGTTGCCGCTTAGGGTTCCGGTGCTCCCGTCCACCAACCCCATAACGTTGCCGTTCCCGTCGTGCGCCGCGAAGTGGGCCACGCCTCCGGCGGGCTTGACGGCAATCAACCCGCCTACCCCGCCCGCCCCCGCCACGCTCCCGCTCACATCCATCCCCCACACATACCGCTGCATTACTGATCAGTCCGTTGGATAGACTACACATCGGCACGCGTCGTGCTATGATTGTGGCATGACCAAGATCGACGGACGCACACTGGATCACAAAACCTTAGAACATCTTCGCGTCTTGGCCGTCAAGCGAGTGGTGGAAGGCGGAGAACGGCCAGCGCAGGTGGCGATTTCCCTCGGGCTTTGCCGCACGAGCATTTACCCCTGGCTGCGCACCTTTCACGACCACGGTTGGGAGGCGCTGGCTGAGTCCATCGCCCAGGGACCTGAATGCAAGCTCACAGAAAAACAATGCCAGCAGGTCCGGCGCTGGATTCTGGGCAAGGACCCGCGCCAGTATGGATTGGATTTTGCCTTGTGGACGCGGCGCATCGTCCAAAGCTTGATCCAGAGCCGGCTGCACATCCAGGTGGGACTCACGGCGGTGGGCCGGATGTTGGCCCGGTTGGACATCACGCCGCAGAAGCCGCTGCGCCGGGCTTACGAGCGCGACCCCGCCGCGGTGAAGTTGTGGCTCGAGCAAACCTACCCGGAACTCCAGCAACGGGCCAAAAGACAGGGGGCCAAGATCTTCTTCCTGGATGAGGCCGGATTCCAGTCGGATCCGCCGCTCCAACGCACCTATGGGTTGAAGGGAAAGACGCCGGTGGTGAAAACCTCGGGGCAGCGGCAAAGCATCAATGTGATCAGTGCGGTCAATGCACGCGGGGAGTTCTGGGCGAGCACCTATGAGGGCAAGCTCAATGCGGAGTCCTTTGTGCTCTTTCTTCAGGATTTCGTGAAGAACCGGGGGCAGGACAAGGTGTTTCTCGTGATGGACAGGCATCCGGCTCACAAAGCCAAGGTCGTGGGGAACTATGTGGCGGGTTTCAAGGGACAACTGAAGTTATATGAGCTGCCGGCGTATGCGCCCGATCTCAATCCCGATGAGTTTGCCTGGAGTCACATGAAGGGCAACGGCGTCTCCAAAAAGCCGCTCAAAAAGAACGAGTCGTTGCGCGAGCGGGTGGAGCAGGACTTGCGAGACATCCAACAGAACCCGGAACTAGTGCGGTCCTTTTTTTTGGCTGAGAGTGTAGTCTATGCTAAGGACTGATCAGTACGTTCGTGCTCCCGTCCAGTTCCACCAGCACGTTCCAGCCGTCATACACAAACCGCCTTTGCATCCCCAAGACGTAACTCCCGCTCCCGCTGTCCCAGAAATACACCTTCTTCGCCACCCGCCGCCCCAGGTAATCATACTCGTATTCCCCTTTGCGCTTCGCTCCCGCGGGCACACCGCTCTTGGCCTCGATCTTCGTCAGCCGGTTCTCCCCATCCCATGTGTTCGACCACGTCCCGTCCGTCAGCAAATTCCCATCCGCATCGTGCGTGAACCCGTCGCTCGCCGGTCCCACATACACATTGCCCGCTCGAGTCTCCGGCGCCCCCTCCAACACCGCGCTCACCGTCACCCCCTGCCACACGCCCCCCGAAGTGTTGTTCACGTTCACGAGGCTCTGGTAAAATTCGTTCTTCCGATACGTTCCTTGCCCGTTGACCGTCACGCTCGCCGAGCCGTTCGCCATCCCCATCACGTCCACCGCTCCGGGGATGCTCCGCGAGCCGTATTGGTTCCGCAAATTCAACCCCGAATAACTCGCCTGCCTCAGGTTCCCTCCCGAACTGTCCCCGCCCATCTTCGCCAATGTCCGGTTCCCAATGCTGTCAAAACTGTATTCAAACTGTTGCCCCGGCACCGGGCCGTTGTCGCTCCAATACCGCTTGCCACTCGTCACTTGCCCCAGACTGTCATACCCGTAGCTCAAATAACTCCCATCCCCTAGGTTCACCCGCGTCCGCTGGTTGGCGTCGTTGTAAATGGAGCCGTAACTCCAGCCGCCCCCATGACTGATTTGTTTCAAACGGTTCAAATTGTC
>JACQWK010000087.1 GCA_016209525.1 Verrucomicrobiota bacterium | reverse complement strand
CTCCTCACTCGCGCCTCGTCCCCGTCAAAAATCCCTTGCCGCGAATGTATAGCTATTTCGGAGACACCACACTTGTCCGGAAGTGGTCCCGTAGATGCTATCTACTGGCTTTGCAGTTGTGTGAGTGTGTCAACCGAACATCGCCGTAACCGTTTCTCCAGCAGCCGATTTGCTCCGTTCGTGGTGATCCTGCTGACGTTGGCTGTCTTGGGAGGAACACTGTTCTTGGCCAATTGGCATTTCCGCAACCGGATTCGCGACCAAATCGCCGGGCGCGACGCCCAAGTGCTGTATGCCCTTTGGCTGAGCCATCGCTTCGACGACGCCCTCAAGAATAAGTCCGGTGAAGTTGCGGAAACACCCGCGGAACAATTGGAGGCCAGCCTCGAAATCTCCGAATTGCCGCCGCTGAGCGGTTCGCTGGCCATTCGCTTGTTCGACACGAACGGGAATTTCATCGTGGCGTTTCCGGTTCACGTGTCCGAGTCGCGGCTGGCTTCGAAGGAGATCGAGCAACTCAGAAGCCTCAGGCCTGTCAGCCGCTTTCTCCCGGCGGCGCGGCTTTCGGACTTTTCGCCGGCGTTTTCAACCGCGGATCAGCGGAGGACGCGCCCTCTTCTGGAAATCACCGTTCCATTGCACACGCGGAACGAGAAGCGGCTGTTGGGGATGACGCAGTTCGTCTTGGATGGAGAGAGCCTCGCCCAAGAATTGGCCGCGCTCGACCACACGCAGAATCTCCAGGCTCTGGTGGCCTTTCTGGTCAGCGGCAGTCTGGTCGTGTTCGTCTTGGGATTGGCCTTTCGCCAATTGCAGAAGGTGAATCGACTGCTCGTGGAGCGGACCCAGAACCTCTTGCAGGCAAACCAGGAGCTGTCCTGGGCGGCCAAAGCCTCCGCCATCGGCGCCGTCACTTCGCACTTGATCCACGGGCTGAAGAATCCGCTCTCCGGCCTGCAGAACTTTATGGTCGGACGTAGCGCCGAATCAGCCCCCGCCAGTGATACCGAGTGGAAGCTGGCGGCGTCCACAACGCGCCGGATGCAAAGCCTGGTGAACGAAGTGGTTCGTATCCTGCGGGAGCAAAACGATACCGTCCGCTACGAAGTGACGCTCGGAGAAATCGTGCAAATGGTCGGCTCGAAAATGGCGCCGCTTTCCGAGGTCACGGGCGTTCATTTCCAAACGCGGCTGCGTGCCCAAGGCGCGCTGACCAATCGAGACGCTAACCTGATCATCCTGATTCTGGAAAACCTCATCCAAAACGCGATTCAAGCGACGCCGCGAGGCAAGACAACCTCACTGATCATCCACTCCGGCGGCGACCAGGTGATTTGCGAAGTGCAGGACGAGGGACCTGGTTTGCCGGAACACTGCCGGAGCAATCTGTTCAAGCCGTGCCAATCCTCCAAAGAACAGGGCAGCGGCATCGGTCTGACGATTAGCAAGCAGTTGGCCAAATACATCGGCGCCGATCTCGTGCTCAAAAGCACGGGTCCCGCCGGCTCCGTGTTCATTTTGGCCATGCCGGCGACGCTGCTGGCCGAAGACTCCGGAGCGTCGAAGCAAGCCGTAGTCAGCGTTCCATGAGCCGACCCACCCCTGACCCTCCCAGGAGGGGGACCTATGAAACTTACTCTATCCCCGCAGTTCGAGGCCGCGTTGGTGTATGCGAACCAGATTCATTCAGGCCAGGTGCGCAGGAAAACGGCCATGCCATTCATGGCCCATCTGATGGGGGTCGCGAGCATCGTGCTCGAATTCGGCGGAACTGAACTGGAAGCCATCGCCGCGTTGCTGCACGATGCCGTGGAGGACGCCGGCGGGCCAAGCCGGCTTGCGGACATCCGCCAACGCTTCGGTGCCGAGGTCGCCGAGATCGTGGCGGGCTGCACCGATTCCAATGTCTTTCCGAGACCGCCGTGGCGCGAGCGCAAGGAAACCTATTTGGAGCACCTCCCGGCAGCTTCGACCTCCGTGCGGCTGGTTTCGGCAGCGGACAAACTGCACAACGCACGCGCGCTGTTGAGGATCTACCGCGCCGGCGGCGATTCGATCTTCGAGCGCTACAGCGGAGGCAAGTCAGGGACGCTTTGGTATTACCGCGCGCTGGTCGCGGCGTTTGAGGCGGCGGCACCGCATCCTCTCACCGAGGAGCTGAATCGGGTGGTGACCGAAATCGAAGTGCTGGCGAGGCGAACGGGATGACGTTGAAGTGTCCGAAACCAGCGTGATTACTTCGGTTGAGGTTTGCCGCGCTGTGTCTTTCATGGCTTGAACTGCGCGTTCCAGGATCATTCCTAGTACACGCGGCCTCTCAGATTCTCCCGCAGCTTTTGCCACGCAGCCATCGAGCGCGCCAAGTGCTCGCGGGCGTCGCCGCCAATGCCGTAGCACTGAAGACCGATCGGGCCCTTGTAGCCAAGCTCCTTCAGCGTCCGGAGCAGTTTGGCTGCGTCGAAGCTGCCTTGGTCCAACGGCTGAATGTAGCGCGCCCAGCCGGGTTTCTCATCGAACTCGTCGGCCCCATTGATCGACACCGCCCAAAGTCGCGGCTGGGCCCGCTGGAGAAGCGTACGGTAATCGCGACTCCTGTCCACGCGCAGCCAATGGCAAAGGTTGAACATCACGCCGACATTCGGGCGGTCCACCTCGTCGGCGACGCGAATCGAGTCTTCGATGCGCTCGACCCAGGAGCTCTGGTGCGGATAAAGCAGCAACTGCGCGCCAGAGTCACGGGCTTGATCGGACATCGCGCGCAAGATTTCCACGGCCTGCGGATCGACGGACGGATCGGAAGGCTTTCGGCCGTTGAGGAGCAGACAGAATTGCACGCTTCGCCCTTTAATGGCAACGCAGACTTCCTGGAACCGATTGACGTCGTAAGGCGCTTTGCCCGGCGCGAGATCGACGACCATCGTGATCTGAAACATCCTAAGTCCGACTGCGTCGAGAGACTTGATCCGTTCTTCGACCTTGTCTAGCCAGATATGGCCCACACCGGGGTAACCGAGTTCCTTGAGCATCTGGGCCTGCTGCTCGAAGGAACGCTTCTTCGCATCGTGCCAATCGATGCAAAAAGGGAAGAACGGATACTCGCCCGGCCCGGCGGCCTGGAGAGCAAAGTTGATCATCATGGCTGCGGCCAATGCCGCGAATGAGAGATGGATTCTTGGTTTTTTCATACGCAGTCTTTGGTATGAGACAATGCGCGTAGCCAGGGTCATTCAAGCTTTGTTGCACTGGCCTGAGTCAGCCGCAAGGTCCACGTGTCTTTGAGCGCAGGAGGCGTGGCGCGGAGGAGCAGCCGATTGAGATGGCTGCCCCACGATTTGGCGAGCCGGCTGTCGGTCAGAGCCATGCGTTCGGCACTGGGCGCCAGCTTCGAGGCGTCGAAGGCCAACCGCACCCGCACGGGTTGTTGGCCGTTTTCGGACGCGGTGCGCAAGCTCACTTGGCCCGGCTGGCTGATTTCGACTTCGAGCGGTGTCAGAAAACTCAGCGTCGTGTCGCCGGCGGTTTCCGTCAGCTCGAATGCCTCCGTAATCTCGACATTGCGGCCTCGGTTGAGCCGCACAGTTCGGCGCCAAGATTTCACCTTGGCGGCGGCCGGATAGGCGCGGGCGATGTCCATTTGCAGTTGCGCCATCGCGTCGTTCGTTTCACAAACGACGCTGTGGGCAGCGAACGGGCGGCCGGCGCTCTGCATCACGCCGTTGATCGTCGGCAGGTTGTGGAAGGCGGACTGGAAGGCCCAGTGGTCGTATCGCTTCGAGCTGAACGTCTGAGCCGTGTAGGTCGGAGCGCCCGCGTCCACGAACACCGGCTGGCCGTCGGCAAAAACGAGGAAGTTGCCCACGTCGTTGTGATTGTGGCTTTGCGCGTTGTGCCCGCCCCACGCGGCCACATACAGACCCTCGCGCGAGCCGGCGTGGAAACGCGCCGTCATCAGTTGCAGATCTTCGCTGGACAGCCAGACGTCACGCAACAGCGGCGGCGACGCGGGCGCGGACGCCAGGATTTCGGCGGCATCGAAAACTCCATGCAGTTGCCGGCCCATAAACCGCCCTCCCAACATCGGCTCAATGGATGCGCCGTAGGCCGCCAGCGCCTTCAAGTTCGGATCACCAATGCGTTTGCCGTAACGAAAAACCACATCGCGCTCCGGCTCAAAGCGGGCCGCGCAATCCCCGATAGGCACAAAGTAATCGCCCCCAATGTAGGCGCGGTAGATGAAGCGACCGATCTCTTGGACGAGAGGATCGGAGAAAATGTCGAGTTTGCCGGCGGCGGCGCTGTGCAAGAGATCCAGACAATCGAGCAGGCTGCCGCCCGCGTGGCCCCAATAACCAGGACCTTCGTCGCAACTGCCGTCGGCGGGATGGAATCGAAGGAAACCGTCGAGACTGCGCAGCATCTTGTGAACGATGCGAGCCCGCTGATCGCTGTCGCGTTCGCTGAGGAGCGCGGCGGTCAGGACGCTGGCTGAGATCCACGGAGTCCAGTTATTGGGCCGGCGGTCCGAACGCGTGACGTTGAGCGCCATCCACCCGAAATCGTCGCGCTCGAATACCGGCTTCAGAATGCGCCGATCGAGTTCAATTTCGGCGCGGCGGCGCACTTGAGGCGAGACGCGATCCAACTCCGCGCCGATCAGGTAGAGCGTCCACGCCACGGTGACGCCCGTCTCGCCGGCGAACAAGTCCACGATGGGTTCGTTGATATCCGGCAATCCCACCTTCGCTTTCTGCACGCCGACATGCGCGGGCAGACACCAGGTGGATTCTTCACAAACAGCCCAGAGCGCATCCGCCGCGGCCTCGAGAAATCGCCCCTTGCCTTCGACACACTCGGCCAGGGCGAGGTTTTGCAGGAGCACCCGCCTTTCGAAATAGATCGCCTCGAAATTCGAGCGGTTGCCATTTCGGGCGTAGGCGAGGTACAGGGTCGCAGGCAAAGGTGGCAACGGTTTGGCCAAGGCCGCTTCGCCGAGCCCAATCAAGTGAGCCGCCACCGGCTTCGGCAACGCCTGCCAGTGCCCGCGATCTTCCGAGGTGGGGAAAGGATGCCATTGACCGCGCGGGATCAGAATCTCCGAGAGCTTCTCCTTTGGGAAGGCGCGGGCGAGCGAGAGATTGTTCGGTGAATCCGATGCGGCGGCGTAACTGGAGGCGCCGTGAGTAAAGGCGTGCCACACGATGATGGTCAGCAGGGCGCCGCGCCCAATTCGAAACGCGAAGAGATTTTTCATATTGAAGCTGGAAACGGTATTTCAACCGCAGATAAACGCAGATCATGAGCTTCGGGGTCAGTCAATAGTATTGACAACTCATCGCCCTTTTGCCCCTTGGCCCTTCCGGTCCCGCCAATAGAGCAGATGCACCAGATGCGTCTTGGTGCCGATGCACAGCCGTTGCGCGATCCACTTCAGCGTCATCGCCGTTTCGGCCCGCAACCGCCGCGCGATCTCCACCTTGCCTGGCTCGCCTTTCCTCCGCGCCGACAAGTCCGACTCCTTCCATTTCCGGCGCCGCAGTTCCTCCGCCACCAGTCGATTCGCTTGCTCCTCGGCCGACTCCTGCACCTCCGGTCCGTAATGGTGCCCCCCCACCTGCTCCGTGATCTGCGCCAGCAATTCCTTTCGGAAGGTCTCCTCTCCGAAGCACCAACCCTGGCGAATCGGTTGGAAATGCCCCTCCGTTTCCTGACCTCGACGCGCTTCCATCTGCCGTTCGAACTGCCGGCGTCCCGCCGCGCTGTCCTTGGGGATGCCCCGCTCGCCCAGCAAACGCTCCACCCGCAGCCACGGCGGCCGCTTCGACGACGCCTGCAAATACGCGGGAAAGCTGCTCCAGACATAGTGGCGCAGCGGCTCCTCTGCGCGCAGCAATTTGGCTCGCACCGGATTGAGGTGAACGTAATCGCAGACCGTGCGCAAGTAACCGCCCTCCCCGCCGACCAGCAGCGATTTGTAGCGGCCGCTGAACAAATGGCCCGATCCCTGGTGGCGCCGGTTGAACCGGCTGGTGTAAGTGCCGAGCAACCATTTCATGCCCACCGCCAGATTGGGTTGGGGCGTTTCGACCACCAGATGAAAGTGGTTTCGCATCAGGCAAAAGGCGTGTACGCGCCAACCGGTCTTGGCGCACGCCTCGCCGAGCGTTTCCAGAAACCGGTGCCGGTCCTGGTCATCGCGGAAAATGTCTTCCCGCCGGTCGCCGCGATTCATCAGGTGGTAGATCGCGCCGGGAAATTGGACCCGCAGTCGCCGAGCCATCGGCGAAGAGTGCGGCGGGAGAAACAGACTTGTCAATACTATTGACTGACCCCTTTGCCGTCAGTGGGCGCCAGCACCTTTGAAGAAGCGTCATCACGCCCGCGGCAGCAATCGGCGGGCGTTGCCTTGCATGATGGCTTGAAGTTGTTGGGCGTCGAGCGGCGACTCGATCAATTTCAAGATGGCTGTTTCCACCGGGAAGTACGGGGCATGGGAACCGAAAACTATCCGCTCGAGCGGCAGGCGGGCGGAGGGCAATCCCTGGATCGAGCCGGTCAATCGAGCCACGGCGCCATTGCCTTCCAGCCGCGAAATATCCAGGAACACGTTGGTCTGCGCTGTGAATCGATTCGAGTCTTCGCCTCGGACGGAGCCGGAGAAATGCAGCAACTCCACGTTCGCGTTCGGCGTGCTCTCGACGGCCCTCAACAACGGAGCGAACGTGACCGGGCCAACGCTAATCATGGGATGGTGCACTCGTGGGTCCTCCATGCCGAAGACTACCTGGAGAATCAACCCGCGTTCCGCCGTCATTCTCACCAGACGCTGCATCCCCGGATGGTCGAGATCGAACGGCTGATAGCCGGGATAAATCCGAATGCCCGGCATTTGGTGAACCTCGTGACAACGCCGAACGTCCTCCTCCCAATCCGGCCAGGCCAGGTTGACGCTGCCAAACGGAATCAAAAAACCTCGCGCATGTTCCCTGCACTCGGCTGCCAGCCGCGAATTGACGCCACTCATATCTTTGGCGAGCAGCGCCTCGAAACTGCCGGCCCAAGCCTCGATAACCCGGTGCTTTTTGAGCTTTGCCACCAGGGCCTTGGTGGCGCCGTATTTCAACGCGCGGAAAGGCCAACTGAAAAGATTCACGTTGGTATCGATGATTCCAGGCGCCTGGGACGAAGCGGCCACGGAAGCGCTCCGAGCTGCGTTCTGTGTCGCCATGGGTGGCTGGTTCGGGAGCGAAACAGCGGCCGCACTGAGCAGGGAACTCTTCAAGAAACTGCGTCGATGGATGGGTTTCATATTGCGCCTGATTTCACAATTCAGCGGACAACCTCGCTCCCGCGATGGCCCTCACCGGCCCTCCAGGCACTCTCTGCCTCACTGGCGGAGAAGGATGGGTTGAGGGGGTGCGTCTGCGCGCAAAATGTCGAGTTAGCGATGAACTCTTTCACAATCGTATTGTTCCAAGTTTCCGCCCAATCAAAGCGCTATTCTCATACCCTTCTTGCGGAAGATTGACGCGCATATCCGCCGGAGGTTCCCGCCGAAGATTTTCATTCGATCAGCTTTTGAAATATCGGCGTCAAGCACCTTTCCGATCTCGGTGGCATAGCTCCGGCTCGGACCGTGCCCGCCCCAAACGAGCCGCTCCACGCCGAGTTCGCGGATCGCATACTCGACCATGCCGGAATGCGGATCGGAGCCGGCGAATTCCAAGAGCAGGTTCCTGTAGGGTCGAATGGCCCGGACACCCAACTCCCAGTCCCCGCCAGAATGGCCGCAGATGAGCGGGACCTGCGGAAAACGCTGGGCTAGCTTGGCTAAATCCATCGGAGTCGATTCGGAGGGCCCGTTGTCGCCGCCGGGCCTCCGAGGCGTGCCGCCAACTTTGAGCCAGGTATGGACATAGACATGCACATCCAATTCTGCCGCGAGCCGCATGATTGGATCGTTATTGGGATGGCTGCAGGTGATGCCATTGATCGCGCTGCCCAGATATTTTATTCCGATGCAAGGACCGTTGCGGATCCATTTCTCGATCTTGGCGCAGCTTTCTTCGGGATAGCCCGGGTCGATGGGCGTGCGGCCGGAAAGGCGATCTTTATCTCGCTCCAGAATTTTCAAGATTTCCGCGTCGAATGGATATGGAGCGAACGGTCTCTCCAACGTGCCGCCGACCTCTTGGGCGATCGAACGCTCGATCCCCATCCGCTCGACGAAGAAATTGTTTCGCTCATACTGCTCGATCGGCTTCGCGGACGCAAAGCCATGAAAGTGGTTGTCCCAAATTCTATAGGCCACCAACTCGTCCCGCGTGGGGAGTCCGTAGTCGGTTGGGTTAATGAAAAACTCGCGTGCGTTCATCTTGAGGGTCAGTTGGGCGGACTCTCGGTCGGCAAGCATCGGTGTTTATTCGCGATCATTGGCGGTTGGAATGGTCATCCGGCAGCAGGAGTTCGTCCTGAATCTCCTTCGGACTACTCTGGTGCGGGCGAAGCCAGCCACTATTGGCCCATTGTTCCAAGCCCATGTTCCGTTCCTTTCACGAAGAGCTTTGGTGAATCCAGCAAGGACGCCACGAAATGCTCGCGCTGCCTCCTCCGCTCCGTGAATTCGTGGGGTGTCATCACGTGAGGATTGATTTCGCGTCCCAGCCGGTCGGCGACACCTGAAAGCAGCGTGGCCAGCCGGCGCAATCCCATCGTGCCCAGGACCATCAAATCCACGTCGCTTGTGGCTCCCGTGTCCCCGCGCGCCAGAGAGCCGAACACGAAGGCTATGTTGATCTCAGGGATGTCGAGGGCTGGCTGCAAGACCCCCGCCAAACCATCGGTCTTGAGAACGAGCGAACACAATTCCGGATGGACGGGATGATCCGGATTGGCGCGATAATAGACGCGATTGCCATTCTTGCGGGCAATGACGAGGCCGACGCGAGTGAGGCGTCGAAGTTCCTGCTGGACCGTGCCGAGGGAAAGGCTGGACCGCCGGACGAGTTCGCGCAGGTGCAATTCCGGCTGGTTCAAGCCGAAGAGCAACCGGAGCAGTTCGGCTTTCACGCGTGAGGAAACGATGTCAACCAACTTGGTCATCGTGTGTGGTTAAACCATACGTATGTGTGGTTAAACCGGTCAATCGGTTTTAGTCGGCTGCTCCAGAGCATGGGATCAGCACCCGATAAGCCCGAGACAACTTCTACAGAGGAGACTATGGGATGGACTACACGCGGAAGGTTTGTAGTCCCGCCTTTAGGCGGCCCGAACCGGGCAAAGCCGGGACTACAAACGCCGACCTGTCGTTCATCCAACGGTCTCGTCAATAAATGACTGCGCCGATGGTGCACCTGCTCCATGAGCACGCCTCGCTTGGTGGTTATCTCTTCGCCTGCCACTTCCGGCGATGGACTTCGAGGGTTACAGGAGCGGTCGGATATGTCTCACCAAAAACGCCAATAGATATAGCACCAGCCCAACGCGTAGGCCGCGAACCAAAGCTTGACTCGCTGCCACCACGGGCGCGGCGCGGCGGTTTCGTCGTACGCGCGGAGCCAGCGGGGACACCAAAGGAACGGCCGCGCTTGCTCGTTTGGCGGAGGCTTCGTGCGGAGCGAGACGACAATGATCAGCAGCATCGTGAGGAGCTGCGCGATGGCGCCGACGTAAAGCCAGTGGAGCCTCCAACCGCTGAACGCGAGAGCGACGGCGAGGGCGATTTGGATGAGCAGACCCCCAATCAGACCGGCGATGGCGCCAGCGTAGCTTGTGCGCGACCAGAAGATGCCCAGCAGGATGACGGAGATGAATGGCGTGGCCATGTACGTGACGCCGGTCTGGAAATACTTAACAACAGTCCCACTTTTGCGACCGCCGGGGCCGCCAGCGCGGCCAGCGCCAGGGCCATTCCAGCGGCAATACGGCCGGTGGCGATGAGTTCCGCGTCCCCGGCATTCTTGCGCCAAAATTGGCGATAAACATCCAAAGAAAAGATGGTCGCAACGGCGTTGGCGAGGGCGCTCACGGTGGACATGACGGCGGCAAAGAATCCGGCGAGGATGACGCCGCGAATTCCCGAGGGCGCGAACGTGGCCAGCGCATACGCGAACGCCTGGTCCTGTCGGTCGGGCAGCAGCGTCGGCCCGCGCTGCATGACATTGAGCCAGTGATAAACGATCAGGCCGAGCAGGCAGGTCACGAGCGGGCGCGCCAGGTTAATGAATCCGGCGAAGATTATGCCCATCATGCCGTCCCAAGTACTGCGCGCGGAGAGCACGGGCGGGAGAAAAATGAACACGTAGCCCAGCAACATCACCCCGCTGTATAGGCCGCCGCACACAGGCCCGAACCGCCGATTCAACAGCTCCGGAACCGTCATGATCCGGTTGCGCAAATAGAGCGGGATAAAGAAGACCACAACCAGGAGGTAGGTCGGCAAACACCACCATTCCCAATTGGCGATAGCCAGCCCTCCCTTGTACGTGGCACCCACCGTGCCGACGATTTGTTCGCTTGAAACGCTCGTCGAGACGAACGCCGCTCCGATCAGCCACCACGGCATGGTGCCGGAAGCCAGGAAGTATCCCTCCGTCGTGCGCTGGGTCTTTCGCGCCGCACACAGGCCGACGATCACGACGAAGAGTGTCTCTCCGACGATGATGACGATGTCGGCAAGCGAGAGTTGGAATTGCTCAGGTCGCATTATGAGGAGCGGGGGAGATGGCGCGTTGCCGTTGAATCAAGAGCCATGTCGCTCGCTGTGCTTCTTCCTCTCCCCGCGAGGCACGAGCGGGGAGAGGATTGAGGAGAGGGGCAATCCAAGAATGCCCACCCTCCTCTCCCCGGCCCTCTCCTCCATTGGCAGGGAGGAGAGGGAGAAATCCAAGCACGCTCCTGAGTTCCATTTGCTACTTCAATGGCAATGAGGCGATCGCGAGGCCCCGAATCACAGCTTCAAGGGCCAGGCCATCGTGCGGTGCGAGAACCGGAGGGAGCAGCCGCCAGCGCTGAAGATGGGTGGCGTGCGCGCGCGGGGCCAACGCGACCAAACCGCTGAGCGTTTCGAGTTCCACGTACTCCGCGCAAGTGAAGACCTCGAGATTACAGCCGTCGTCCACGCAATCCTGAAGCGGCGGGGCTTCAGGGCAATGGATGACCAACGTCGCCTCAGCCTGCAGCGACGCGAGCCAACCGGCTTCGCTGTGCCAGCCGGCTTTTCCGCGAGCGCCATCGGGAGTGATGACCAGATGCTCCGGCGTTAGCTGATAATTCCCACGGAACGCGGCGTTGTTGCCTCCCGGCCAGAAACGCAAATTCGCATTGCGGCGCAGAGCAACGACCCGGATGGCGCGCGGCACGCAAGTGATGCCCCATAATGCGCCGCGCCACACACGCTCGCTGTGGTTTTCCATAACGTGCTGAATGTCGAAGCCCGCGCCGCCGTCCGCGGCCGCGCCGATGACGAGCACGCGACGGGTACCGTTCGTTCCGAGTGGGGCGGCAACTCGGAGTTGCCGCTCGCGCATCTCCACATCGCAAGGCTCGTTATCAGCCGCGTATGTATCCTCGCCCTCCGGCGCCACCGTGAAACGATGCCCGCCGTAAAGCCGCCAGTTCCCGACCCGGAAGTCCTGTCTGTCGCGGTAAAGGAGATTCCCGCTCGTGCCATGGCGCAAAGAGAGAATCCGCGGCCCGGCGGAAAAGCCGACGACCATCTCGCAGTCACCCGCGACACAGCGCGCCGCGTCCCAATCCTCCCATCTGACGCGTTCCATCCTCATGGCAACACGCGCTTCGTCAGCCCACGCTGAAACGCGCCGCATCTCGAGAAACCTTCGGCATAGCGGCAGCCCGCCGCGATGCCGCGGAAGCGTGACTGGGTCTCCACTAGTTCCTTGAGGTCGGTGTGGGCGAGTTCGCTCATTGCCGCGAATTGGCTCTCGTGGCAGGCGAGCATGCGCAGTTTCGTCGCCATCGTCGCCGTGATGTCCACGTATTCCGCCGGTTCGAAGCCGATGCCGCCGAGGTTGTCCATGTAATAAATCTGCGCCTCCGCGAATCGGCACGCGGACCGCGTCTGTTCCGGGATGTGCGGCAATCCTTTCTGAAAATAGGAGTCGAAGACCAGTTGCGACACGTGGCGATGGTCCGGGTGATAGTCGTTCGGACTGTGCGTGAGGATCACATCAGGATCGGCCTCGCGCAGGAGATCGATCATGATGCGGCGCTGGGCTTCGTTGGGAAAGACGTGCTCGTCCGTGATGCCGGGCCAGAGCAGCCGTGCGCCGATGACGGCCGCCGCGTTCTTGGCTTCTTCGTGTCGGATTCTCCCGAGTTTGGCTGGCGGGATGTGCGCGTCGCCCATGCTACCGTCGGTGAAAACGGCCATGGTCACGGTGTGCCCGGCGTCGGCGTAGCGCGCAAGTGTGCCCGCACAGAGGATTTCGAGATCGTCGGGATGGGCTCCCACTGCCAGAATGTTCATATGAAGCGTGGATTAACGGATCAGTGGATTCATGGATCAGTGGATTCATGGATCAGTGGATTCATGGATCAGTGGATTCATGGATCAGTGGATTCATGGATTGGTGGATTCATGGATTGGTGGATGAATGGACGTGGGGAGTCGCGCTGCCTGAATCCCAGCGGTATGGTTTCGAGTTTTTCATAGCTTCAATTATCGAGTCATTCCAACAATCTACTTATCCATTCATCCAGTCATCCTTCGCTAGAGGACGCCGTATCTGTCGAAAACGTCGCGCAGCGTATCGCCACGCAGGAGATCGCGCCGGGAAAGATTCTCCTTCGTCGCCATTTCATACGCGCGAGCCAGCGCCTCGTCCTCCAGTGCGCGCGGGACCACGACGATGCCGTTGAAGTCCGCGAAGACGAGCTCGCCCGGCTGCACGAGCACTTCGCCGCAACGCACCGGCACATCGTAAGCCATCACGCGTCCGCGCCCGAGGCTGTCGAGCGGACGGATACCGGCGAAGAAGACCGGAAACTTCAGGGCCATGATCTTGCGGCAGTCGCGGATGTTGCTGTCGCAAATGCAGCCTGTCGCGCCGTTGCGTTTGGCGACCGTGCTCATCAGTTCGCCCCACGGCGCGTTGGTACCAGCGGGGTCGGTGGAATGCACCGCAACATCTCCAGCCTTCAACGAATCCATCGCCTCAATTTCCAGGCCGTAGGGGTCTTTTTCGACGACGTAGTCCGCGTCCATCCAGCGAAACGTCCGCGCCCGGCCTACGATGACACAATGCGCCGGGTCGAGCGGACGCAGGCGCTGATGCATCGCGCGGTCGCGGCAGCCCAGCGCGTCGAGGACGTCGCAGACCACGGGCACGTAAAGGTGCTTGCGTATCCACGCGAAGCGCTTGGCGTCGTTGGCGAGGTTCAGGTTTGTCTTCATCAACGGTTCATCTCATTTCGGACTCACACAAAAGCGCCGCAGCGCTTGTTCATCGATGTCGATGCCCAGGCCCGGGCCTTGCGGCACCGGGATGAAGCCGTCCGCGTCCAGGCGCACGGGGTTGCGAATGATTTCGCGCAGCATCGGGTTGTCGCACACGTTGTATTCCAGAAAGAGGGCGCGGGGCAGGACCGCGTTGAAATGGAGGCTCGCCGCCGTGAGCAGGTCCGTGAGCCACGCGTGCGGACAAACATCGATGCCGGCGCGTTCGGCTTCCCAGGCGATTTTGCGCGCTTGAGTGAACCCGCCACAACGGCTCAAGTCGGGCTGCGCAACATCAATCCGTCCGCGTTGAATGAGGTCGTGAAAACCCCACGCCGTTGCCTCCTGCTCGCCGGCCGCCAGGCGCGTCTTGACGCCCGCGGCTTTGACTGCGGCGTAGCCGTCGTAACATTCCGGATGCAGAAAGTCTTCGAGCCAGAAAATGTCGAACGGCTCCAGCGCGCGGCACAGTTCGATGGCGTCGTGCGCGCTGCGGTTCACCATCCAGCCAGGGTCCACGAGCAGCGCCACGTCTGGACCGAGGGCCTCACGCGCGGCGGCGACCAGCGCCACATCCTGTTTGCGATTTTGACCAAACACGCCCCAGCCGAATTTCACGGCCGTGAACCCGCGGGAGAGATAGAATTCGCACGCGCGTTTCATGGCCTCTGGCGTGAATCGAAACAGCGTCGAGGCGTAGGCGCGCACCCGGTCGCGTCGCGCTCCGCCCAACAGCTTGTGCAGCGGACGGCCCGTCGCCTTGCCCATGATGTCGTGGCACGCGATGTCGAAACCCGAAAGCACCTGTATCGCCGCGCCCCGCCGCCCGTAATAAATGGTGCCGCGATAAACCTTGTCCCAAAGCCGCTCGACTTCGAACGGATCCTCGCCTATGACCAGCGAGCGCAAACCCTCGAAAACACCCGCGCCGCTGGCCGGCGCGTTGACCACGGCGGCAGCGACGTGCGGCGCGGTCTCCACGTCGGACCAACCGATGAGACCTTCGTCGGTGCTGACCTTGAGCAGCAGACAATGCTTAACCCCGTGGGCTTCGTCGCTGCCCTCGGGCGGACGGTTTTCGTAGGGCGACTCCAGGACGAACGCTTCGACGTTGGTAATCTTCATGCCGTTTCGGGAAAAATGAGCGCGACCTTCAACGCTTCATCCTTACGGCCGCGCGCCAACTCAAAGGCACGCGGCCACTCGCCGAACGGGACGCGATGGGTGACAAGCGAGGCCAGAGCGAGGGCCGGATCGGCGAGGCGTTCGAGCGCCGGGTCGATGAGGTCCTGGTCGTTGCAGGCGCCGAGGATTTCCAGTTCCTGTGTGTGCAGCCGGAAAAGGTCCAGCGCTGCTCGCCCTTGGAGGGCGCTGAACACTACCAATCGGCCCCGCGCCCGCAAGCAGGCGGCGCACAGGTCCAGCGCGGACTGCGTGCCGGTGGCCATGATGGCGACGTCGGCGCCCGCGCCGCCGCGAAATGTCCGCCCAAAAGTTTCTGGAAAAGAGGTCTCCTCCCTCTCCTCCTCGGAAGGAGCAGACGGCCGGGGAGAGGAGGTCCTTTGTGACAGCCCAGGAGGCCTCTCTCCCCAGCCCTCTCCCCGCTGCGCAGGGAGAGGGAGTGACGGTTGCTGTGATCGGAGCGACGTTGCAGAACTCGTCGCCATCCGTATTGCCGCCCGAATTGTTCCAAGCACGTTCGGAGTGTCCTTTTCGTTGATCGCAATCACGCTGGGAACCTGGCGGAGACGGAACTCGTGCCGTCCAACCAGAATGATTGTCTTCGGGCTGTGCTTCGAAGCGAGGCGCGCGATGAGGATTCCGAACGGCCCGTCCCCCACAACCACCACCGAGTCGCCCGATTGAATTCGTCCGCGCTGGACGGCTTCTAGGCAGACGGCCACCGGCTCCAACAACGACGCCGCATGCGCCGGCAGGCTCACCGGCGCACGTCGAACTCTGTCCGCCCGGATGCAGAAGAACTCGGCAAACGTGCCGTCGCGGTCCAGGCCGAGATGGCCCATTCGCGCGCAAAGATGAGCCAATCCCCGCCGGCAATTCTCGCAGTGACCGCAAGGAATGACAGGATGCGCCGCGACCAACTCCCCCGGCTGGAATCCTTGTACCCGCCGGCCCAGCGCAGCGACGGTCCCCGCTCCCTCGTGGCCGAGCACTCGCGGCAGGGCAATGCCAAATGGATTATGCGCGATGTCATTGAGGTCCGACGTGCAAATCGTCGTTGCCACCGTGCGCACGAGTACTTCGTCGGGTCCAGGTTGGGGGACCGGCAGTTCGACCGCAGAGAGTTTGCCGGGGGCAGTCAGTTGGAGCGCTTTCATGGTGGCCGGCACATTCATGGATCAATCCCTTCTGTTGGCCGGATGTTTCAGCCCCAGCAACGCCAGCGCGTCCCGTTGGATGATGCCCTCGAGCGCCTCCGTCGGAATCGGCGGCAAGCCGCTCTGCGCGAGTATGGCATTGACTCCGCGCACGCCGTCGATCGAGCTGCCCGTGGTGGTGAATGGAAAGTCTGAACCGAAGAGAACTTTGTGCTCGGTGTGGTACTCCACGAGCAGGCGCATCGAATTGTAAAACTGCCACGGGCGATAGTAGAGCGCGGAGAGGTCGGCGAAGACGTGCGGATGGCGGCGAATCACCGCGATCGTCTCGCCTTCCCACGGATGGCCGAGGTGCGCCAGCACCATGCGGAGTTCGGGAAACTCGACGGCGACCGCATCGAAATGCACGGGCCGGGAATAATCCAACATTGTGCCGCCGACGAATGACGTGCCGGCGTGAAAGAGAACCGGCAAACCGTGCCGCACGCAGTAGCGATAGATTTCGCAGCAACGCGGGTCGCGCGGATGGATGTTCTGGTAGAGCGGGGCGAGCTTGACACCCACTGCGCCGAGGTCGCGGTGGCAGCGTTCCAGTTCCGCCATGAATTCAGGCTGGGCAGGATCAATCGCCGCGAAGAAGAGCAATCGCTCAGGAGCCTTAGCGACGTGCGCGGCCACGGCGTCATTCGGAATGTTCCAACCGGTGGCCTGCGCCTGCAAACCAAAGACGACAGCCACGTCGGCATCGCGCGTTGTTACCAAATGCCGCTCACCGACGTGGCCCCACGCGGCGGGGTCCACGCCGCAGCGTGCCAGGTCCGCGCGGAGCGCCGGGCCGAAGTCGCTCTCTGGCCGGAAGAAATGGGTGTGAACGTCAACGATCATCGCAGGAGCAGCCGGTTGGAGGTTTGGATTGATGGATGGTTGGATGGCTGGATTTGCGGGCAAGGCTGCACAAAGCTCCATCCTCTCCCCGCGAGGAACGAGTGGGGAGAGGACCGAGGAGAGGGG
>JACQWK010000636.1 GCA_016209525.1 Verrucomicrobiota bacterium | reverse complement strand
GTAGTCCATCCCACGGTCTCCTCTGTAAGTTCGGTAAGGACGCGTTCCAGCGCGTCACGGAAAACGGCTTTGTGTCGAGGGAGCTTGCCGATCTCCGCATTTCCGGCAGGCGGGACGCCCGCCGCTGCGAGCAATTTGTAACCGAACGACCCCTCCGAATCGTCCAGCGATGTGAACACGGTCTCGCAGAAGAGGTCTATTCAACCGGGAACCAAAGGATTAGCGTTATGAAGTTGAAGTGCAACGGTGGATTGCTCGGAGGTCGTCGGTGGGTTCGGCGCTTCGGGTTTTGTGTCAGCGTGCTTTTTTCGATGTGGACCCAAGGAGCAGTGAACGTTTATCTCACCGGCGTGCCGGACTACGAATGGGAAGCGGGCTGCGTCGGCACGGCCACTGGGAATCTCATGGGCTTTTGGGATCGTCATGGTTTTCCCGGATTTTACACCGGTCCGACGAGTTACGGAGTTGCGCCGCTGGACAGTTTTGGAGCCCACTCCGGGATTCGTTCCATGTGGGCGAGCCGCGCCGGCATGGATGGACGTCCCGAGGACCAACCCGGCCACGCCGATGATTACTTCCTGGCCTTCGCGAGCACAGCGCCCGACCCCCATGTCACCCTGGGCCGCGCGGAACACAAGCCGGACTGTTTGGGGGATTTCACCGGATTGAATCAGAACAAATGGAAAAACATGAACGGCGAGTGCGACGGCAATATCGACGGTTACGCGTTCGTCTATTGGGATGCTTCCGGAGCAAGGCGCTTCAATTTCACTCCTGGACCTGAGGCGGGTCTGCCGGCACGCGACGTCCAATCCGGCTTGCGAGAATGGACGGAGGTTCGGGGTTACCGCGCCGACGTGTTCACACAGTTGAGCGCCTTCAACACCGAGGTTCCTCCCGGCCAGGGTTTCAGTTTTCAGGATCTGAAAAGCGAGATCGATGCGGGTTACCCCGTGGTGATGTTTTTGCAGGACTTCCAGACCAAGTCCCTTCGTCTTCTCGGTATGGACCGTGGCAATCCTTGGATCCATGCCGTCCTGGCGTACGGATACATGATCGCGGAGGATGGCAGCCAGCACGTGCGGATTCGCGACGGCTATGCGGGCGGCGACTCGGTCTTCCGACCGTGGACAACGAACAGTTGGTGGGGCGACAGTTTGCCGCTCCGGGGCGTCATCGGCTATCGTCCTCGGCCACGAATCGCCGGTCTGGCCGCCGCCAACGGTAAACTCACGATTCGCTGGGACGGGCCGAATTCGGAACGATACAACGTCGAGACCGGAGTGATCACCGAACTTCATCGGTATGTCGTGGAAATGGCGCCATCGCCCGCAGGAACTGAGTTCACGCCGATTTCCGAGCCAGTGGCCGGTCTGAGCGTGACCATTCCGATTCCCGAGACGCAGCCGGCTTACTTTCGGCTCAGACTGTTGCCGCCACCTGAAGAACCGCAGTATCCGGAGGATGTTTCAGACGACTGAGATCGCCCTTCCGGACCATGGTCCGTGGCGGCCGACGTATTGAGAAGACCGTGAGATCGACGACAGCTCGGCGTTCGTAGTCCCGGCTTTAGCCGGTCCGAGCCGCCTAAAGGCGGGACTACAAACCTTTTCCGTGTAGTCCATCCCACAGTCTCCTCCGTAAGGAGGCTCCGAAGTCCTGATCCCGTTCTTTGGCTTCTTTCGCTTTTTTGGCTGACCTGCTTTTTCGAGGATTGATATCTCACTGCGCAGTCCAGCCTCCATCCACCGTCAACGTCGTGCCGGTCATGTAGCTGGAGGCGTTTGAGGCCAGGAAAATCACGGCGCCGTCGAGTTCGTGGATGGAGCCCCAGCGCCCCATCGGAATCTTGGCAATAAATGCCTTGTAAGCTTCGGGATTTTGGAGGAGCGGAAGATTCATCGGCGTCTCGAATGGGCCGGGACAAATGGCGTTGACGGTAATCCCCTTGGCCGCGAATTCGAGCGCCTGCGTTTTGGTCAGAAGAACGATGGCGCCCTTGGTGGCGGTGTAAGCCGGGCGTCCCGCCAGGCCGACTTGGCCAAGGATCGAAGAGAGATGAATGATTCGGCCCCAGCCTTTCTTGATCATGTGCGGCGCGACGGCCTTGGTGCAAATGAAGGGGCCGGTCAGGTTGATGTCCAAAACCTTTTGCCAATCTTCCAGCGGAAGCTCGACCGTCGGCTGCCGGACGTTGATGCCGGCGTTGTTGATGAGGATGTCGATGCTGCCGAATTCTTTCACGACCCGTTCCACCAGTTCGCCGATCTGGGGCGCGTTCGTGACATCCGCTTCAAATCCAAGGGCGCGGCATCGATGGGTTTCGGCGATCTTTTTTGCCGCGGCTTCAGCCTCCGCGCGATTCCGGCTATTGATCACAATGTCGGCGCCGGCGCCGGCCAAAGCGTTTGCCATGGCGAGGCCGAGGCCTTTGGTAGCGCCCGTGATCCAGGCCACTTTTCCGTTCAATTTGAAGATGTCTAAGCTCATGAGTCTCTACTGCTGTTTTGAAAGCGTGGTTCAAGAGCAGCGCAGGCATCTTGCCTGCCTCCGAGTCCGCTCCGCGTGATCCTGAGAGAACGATTCCCGAAACGCAAGGCAATCGGAGCTTTGACAGCAATTCTCAATTCTGGCATCTGGCGCGGTTCGGAATCGTAACGCGGACACTCCTGTCCGCAAATTCTCGGGGATTTTGCGGACAGGAGTGTCCGTCTTACGGCCCAAATGAGAATTACTGTGCGTTGATCGTATTTGAAGCTTGTCACCGAGTCAGGGGGCACATAAACTGGCGACGATCCGTTACTCAAGCGCAATTGCCTTCAATGCCTGCGACTGGCCCCGGCTTCTGCCGAGATTTGGCGTTCGGCGAAGGCGAAACAAGAACCCTGCGCCGCGTGACCTGTTCCCAGGGGACGGATTCAGATCGCGTTGAGCGCAATCAACCTTAGCAACCGACAGCATGCTATGAGAAAAAGGGAACTGCCCATACCCGCGTTTATCGCAACTACAATCATCACTGGTCTCCTCAATGTTCAAGCTGCGACGACCTACACTTTCCAAGAAGGCGTCAAAGGCTACGCCGGAACCAAGGACACCCATATCCGGTTCGGCTCACCCGACCGGGACGATGGCCAACTCGACTCCCTGAACCCCGACAAGTCGGCTGGCGGCGGAGAAGTCCACGGTTTCATGCGGTTCGACAATATGTTCGGGCCGGGACCCGGCCAGATTCCTTCAGGCTCGGTCATTTTCTCCGCGACGCTCACCCTCTACTTCGTGAATCCGGGCAACAGCCCCGGCATGCATCGCATCCTCAAGCCTTGGGATGAATCAACGACCTGGAATTCTTGGGACCCAGTCAATGCGGACGGGATCACGGCGGACGGAGTCGAGGCCGCTATCGATCCGGACGTCACTTTTGATGTCCCCGGAGGCGTGCCGTACTACAAGACAGTCGATCTTCCTCCCAAAACCATCCAGGATTGGCTTGATGGCAAGGCTCCAAACTACGGGTGGGGCTTCATTCCCAGCAGTACGGACGGCATCGATTTCGACTCTTCTGAAGGCGCGGTCGTCGAGCAGCGGCCGAAGATGACGATCGTGGCCGGGAGCCCCGATGAGGCCACCAAGATTTCGATCACAGAACAGCCGCAAGATGCCAAACAAGAGCCAGGTGGCAAGGTGACCTTTAGTGTCAAAATCAGCCCCTTGCCCCTTGTGACCTACCAGTGGCTGAAAAACGGCACCGCCATCGCTGGCGCGACGAGCACCAGTTACACCACACCCGATTTGGCGGCGGCGGACAATGGAGCGAAATTCAAGGTGAGAATCACCGCGGGCGGAAACAGCGTGGAGAGCCGCGAAGCCGTGGTGACCGTCGTGACGGCGGCCAAGGAAGTCACCCAAGGCTTCCTTAAAGCCGAGGTCTTCACCGGAATTGGCGGGACGGCGCTGGACGGTCTCCGAGGCGACGCAAAATACACCGACAATAAGCCGGACGCGATTGAGTTTGTGAATCTATTCGAGTATCCCCCGGGAACTGCGACCACTCCTCCTGCGGCCGATGTGATGAACAATTATGGAGTAAGAATCAGCGGCTTCATCATGCCGGCGGAAACCGCCAGTTACGTTTTCTATTTGGCTTCGGATGACAACGGCGAACTCTACCTCAGCACCAACGAGAGCCCGGCCAATGAGGCTTTGATCGCGAGCGAGCCGCAATGGAACCCAGTGCGCGCGTTTGCCAGCACCAGCCGGCGTCCGGGTTGTCCCGACGCTTGCGAAAATAAGTCCGCCCCGGTCCGCTTGGAAGCAGGCAAACGTTACTGGGTCCGAGCCGAGATGAAAGAAGGCGGTGGCGGTGATAACCTCGCCGTGACCTGGATCAAGGAAGGCCAGCAGGCTCCTCGCGACGGAGCGGCGCCGGTCGCAGGCGCGTTCCTGGGCGCGGAAACCAATCCGAACCTGGCGTCCGAGATCACGATTACGGAGCAACCCAAAGACGCGACGGTTGTGGCGCCAAGCCCGGCTACCTTCACAGTCCGCGCGACCGCAAGTCCTTCAGCACCGATTTCCATTCGATGGCAGCGGAATGGCGTGAACATCCCCGGGGCGTCCGGAGACACTTACACCACCGGATTCCTCACGGCGGCCGACAGCGGCAAAATCCGCGCGGTCGTTTCGGTTCCAGGCCGGTCCGTCAACAGCTCTGAAGCGACCTTGACCGTGCAAACGGACAATGTTCCGCCGAGCATTGCCCGCGTGATCGGCAGCGACACGTTCAATCAAATCACGGTGATGTTCTCCGAACCGGTCACGTCCGCGACTGCGGGTGACAAGGCGAACTACAGCTTGGACGGCGGTTTGACCGTCTCGGCCGCGACGGTGGTTGACAGCACGACGGTGAAATTGTCCACGAGCAAACAGGCCACGGCGGCGCCCTATACACTCACGATCAAAAACATTCGGGACTCGTCCAACAACGTCACTGCGGCGGACACGAAAAAGGGCTTTACGTCCTTCGGTCCTGAACGAGGCGGATTGAAGTTTGAGGCTTGGGCCGGCATCACCGGCAATCCAGTTCAGAATCTCCTGGACGACCCAAGGTACCCGGCAAGCCCGGACGAAGTCGCCTATGTCACTTCGTTCGACAGCCGGGTTCGCTATCCGAACGATTCCCACGAGGCTTACGGCGGACGGATGTCTGGATGGATCGTTCCAGCGGAGACCGGGCAATATGAGTTCTTCATCCGCAGCGACGATGCCTCTCAGTTGTTCCTGAGCAGCGATGATGACCCGGCCAAGACGACCATGATTGCTGAGGAAACCGGCTGCTGCGGCGCGTTTGAAGCGCCCGGTGCGCCCGAGACTTCGGCCGGCATCTCCCTGACGTCCGGAAAGCGGTACTACATCGAGGCACTCTGGAAAGAAGGGACCGGCGGCGACTTCTGCCAAGTGGCTTGGCGAAAAGTGGGCGACACCACCGCAACCACCGCGTTGCGGCCAATTCCTGGCCAATTCCTCGAGGCCATCGTGGCGCCAGGAGCGCTGAAACTGCCTGTTATCGCAATCACCAGTCCGGCGGATAAGGTCAGCGTCGGGGTCGGACTTGCGGTCACGGTGACGGTCTCCGCCACCGCCGGCGGAGACAAGACGATCTCGGTGGTGGAATTTTTCCAGGACGCCAAAAAGATTGGGGAGGCCAGAACCAGCCCATACACAATCACAATTCCGAATCTTCCGGAAAACATCTACCAGTTCACGGCCCGGGCCACGGATAGCTCCGGCCTGTCCGCGGTTTCGCCTCCGGTGAATGTCACGATTGGCGCGCAGTTGGAGAAGATCACGCTGGTGGCGATCGATGACAAAACCAAATGGCGGTATGAGAATACGGGCAAGGACCTTGGGACGGCATGGAAAGATAAAGGCTACAACGACAGCGCCTGGCCTGAAGGAGCCCCCTTGCTTGCCCTCGAGACCGGAGCCGTGGCGGATACGATCCGAACACCGCTCAAGCGACAAAGTCCGACGGGCCAAGGCATCATCACCGATTACTTCCGAACACGCTTCACGCTGACGAGCGATCCAACGAAGGCGAAGCTGAGCATCCGCCATGTGGTAGATGACGGGTTTGTCCTTTACCTGAATGGCACCGAAGTCTATCGCTTCAGCATGCCCGCTGGGACCGTTACTGCGACGACGGCGGCGACGAGTCATGAGAATGCGTATGCTGGACCTTTCGACATCCCGGTGACGGCCCTTGTCACAGGTGAAAACGTCCTGGCGGCAGAGGTTCACCAGACCGATACCGGCAGCTCCGATGTGGTTTTTGGACTGGAGCTGATCGCGACGGTTCCCGCAGGTGCGGCTCCACCTCCGCCGGCGCCGCAACTCAACGCACTGCTGGTCGTGGGCACGGCCAGCGACCCGGTCTTGAATGCCTCCGACGCCGGCCTCAAAGCCCGGCTCGAATCGCAGGGTTGGAAGATAACAGTGGTTCAGGCACCGAAGTCCGTGACGGGTGATGCGGACGGCAAACAATTGATCATCACTTCCTCGACCGTCAATTCGGGCGACGTGGGCGACAAATTTCGCAATTCGCCCGTGCCCGTGATGAACTGGGAGCAAGCAGTGCAGGATAACTTCCTCATGACCGGCAACGCCGGCGCGGACCACGCCACGACCGACGCCCAGACCCAAATCAATATCGTCAAAGCAGATCATCCGCTCGCCGGAGGGCTGACCACGGGATTGAAGACAGTCACGACGGCGCCACTTCCTTACAGTTGGGGACTCCCCAATGCCAACGCCGTCACGATCGCAACGATAGCGAACAATCCGGCGCAAGTGGTGGTTTATGGCTACGAGAAGGGCGCAAAGTTGATTGACGGCGCCACGCCAGCCCCCGCCCGCCGGGTCATGTTCTTCATGGGCGACGCCGCATTTGCCGCGCTGACGCCAGATGGGCTGAAGCTGTTCGACGCGGCGGTTTCCTGGGCTGCCGATCAGAAACCGGCGCCCTCCGGGCCGGCCCTGTCGATCGCGCGCACGGCAGCGGGCCTCACGCTGACGTTTAGCGGCACCCTGCAATCCGCGGATGCCGTGACCGGACCTTGGACGGACGTGGCCAATGCCGCCAGCCCGTTGTCCGTCACCGTAACCGGCGCTCAGAAATTCTATCGCGCCAAACAATAGAGAACCCAAAGCGCTGAATCGCGAGAGAGACCGGAGGCAACTCCGGTCTCTTCTTTATTGGTAGGTGCAAGTTTCAGTTCGTCTTGGCCAACACTCCAGCGACACTTGGACCACCTGATACTTCGCGGGAGGGGCTAGCCAAGGCGCGCCCGCGTTTGGTGGGCGCGCGATTGATCGTCACTGTCGATTCACCCTGCGGCTTGGACGCTGCGAGAAAAGCGCCGGTGAACCGGGCGCACTCCAAACGCTAGCGCGTAATCCTGTGAGGCGGTCAGATTATCGCGCCAGCGTTTGGAGTGCGTGCGATTGATCGCCGCTTTCTCCGAGAGTGAATCCGCCCCTGCCAGGTTCTCGAGCACGGAAGAGATGGAGGGAATGGGCGAGGGGAGAGGAGCCTGTCAGTATTGTCGCGTCGCGCGCTCCTGCATCCAGGAAATGTCAGGATTGCTCGGCGATGGACGTCCGTAGGGAATGATCACGCCCTGAACCAACGGGGGTTTGGTTCTCGGGTCCTGCCATCGTTTGATCTCCGAATGGCCATCGGCGAACGACAGGCCGCCTGAACCTCCGTGATAACTCGCAGGAAGGTCCACGATCTGGAACTGTCGCGGCTGACCTGGAAAACCCGTCATGTCCACGACAAACATGCCGTCGTTAATGCTGTCCTCTCGTTCGTCCAGGAAGACGAAAGTGTTGGCCGGACCGGGATCGGTCATATCCGAGTATCGTCGATAAATGCGCCAGCCTGGGCCAGACCATCCCATCGGACGGTCCTCTCCGCGTCCGCCAATCCAATTGAGCATCGACATGCTGCGCACCCGCGGGAGTCGCTGGCCTCGCACATTGACCACACTCCGGTCGGCCGGGCATTTGAAAATGATTGCGCTATTTCCGCAGTAAGGCCAAAGGATGCTGGTCTTGAGGTGCAACGCCGGATCCCAGTTTTCGGTCCGACTCCCATCGAAATCCAGCCAGCCGCCGACCCATTCATAGGGCCCGTGTTTGACGTGCGGAAGCACTTCGTTGTTGTCCTCCACGTAGAGGCGCCAAGCCATCAGCAATTGGCGGTGATTGTTCATGCACTGGATGCCTTGCGCTTTGGTCTTCGCTTTTGAAAGCGCGGGCAACAGTAGCCCAGCGAGGATGGCGATGATGGCGATGACGACCAGAAGTTCAATAAGTGTAAATCCAAGCGGAAAGCGTTTGGCGTAGGTCTTCATGTCGCAGTAGATCATCAATATACTGAGGATACGGTGAGATGAACGACAGCGGGGTGCTCGTAGTCCCGGCTATAAGCCGGCCTGGGCCGCCTGAAGGCGGGACAACATCTCTTATCGTGTAGTCCATGCTACGGTCGCCTCAGTATATCGCTCCCTGCCTGGCGTAACAAGAACCACGTCGGGTTGGTGATGTCCTAATTTCAACGTGGTGGGTGCGCCGCTGCGGCGGCACCGGCCACCAAATTAGGACACTGCGGTCGGCTCCCTCAGCGCAGGATGATCCTCCCTCTCCCAGCGGGAGAGGGCCGGGGTGAGGGAGAAACGCCGTCAATTCCGGATGGCTCCGGTTTGTCGAAGCCGTCCACGCTCACCCTGACCCTCTCCGCAAGGGAGAGGGAGTCCACTCTTATCGCTCCAGTGCGACGGACACATCGCCCCGCCTCGCGCGTTTCTCTGCTCAAGCCGGTTCGTGTGCCGGCTCCGAGACCGGCGCTCCGGCTCAAGCCAGAATTCCCTGCGCCACTTCGCCAGAGATATCGGTCAGCCGCATGTCGCGTCCGCCGAAACGATATGTCAGCCGCGTGTGATCAATCCCCAACAAGTGAAGCATCGTCGCGTGCAGGTCGTGGATGTGCACCTTGTTCTCGATCGCATAAAAGCCGTACTCGTCCGTCGAGCCATAGACGGTGCCGCCTTTGATGCCGCCGCCCGCGAACCACATTGTGAAACCGTAAGGGCTATGATCGCGGCCACCGGAATTGCCCTGCGCCACGGGCGTCCTGCCGAATTCGCCGCCCCAAATCACAAGTGTCTCGTCCAGCAGTCCCCGGGCCTTCAAATCTTGCAGCAAGGCCGCCACAGGTTGATCTGTAGCTCGCGCGTTCTTTTCGTGCCCTTCTTTCAGCTTGTCGTGCTGATCCCAGCGGTTGGCCCCTTCGATGATCGGCGGCGTCAGTTCGACGAATCGCACGCCACGCTCCACTAACCGGCGGGCCAGCAAGCATTGCGTGCCGTACTGCCGGGTCGGCTCGCGGTCAATTCCGTAGAGCCGCCGCGTCGCCTCGCTTTCTCCCCGTATTTCCAGCAACTCCGGCACTGCCGCTTGCATGCGGAAGGCCAACTCGTAGTTGGCGATGGCCGATTCGACCAGTGCATTCTCGCCGAACCGGCCGGGCACAGACTGATCGAGTTTGCGCATCAAATCCAACTTGCCTTGCTGCAATTGTTCGCTGGGTTCGGGCCGCCGGAGGTTGGCCACCGGCGCTTTGGTATCCCTGAACACGGAGCCCTGGTACACGGGCGGCAAAAATCCGCTGTGGAAATTGTGCGGCCCGCCCGTTGGAATGCGTCCCCCGCTGAGTACGACGAAACCAGGCAGGTTCCGGCACTCGCTGCCCAATCCGTAGGTGACCCAAGCTCCCATGCTGGGACGGCCTTGCTGGTTGAAGCCGGTGTGGAGAAAAAGGTTGGCGTTGGCGTGTTCTGTGAAATCGGCGACCATCGACCGGACGACCGCGATCTCATCCACGCACTTCGCCAAATGCGGAAACAGTTCGCTGACCGGAGTACCGCTTTGGCCGTGGCGCGCAAAGCGGAATGGCGAACCCATGACTTTTGGGACGCTGTCGTGCGGGATGAATTGGGTCGGCGGCGCTTTCATCTTGATCGGTTCGCCGTTCTCCCGTTCCAGCCGGGGTTTTGGATCGAAGGTGTCCACTTGCGATGGCCCGCCGTCCATGTAGAGGAAGATGACGCTCTTGGCTCGCGCCGCGTGGTGGGAGGTTCGACAAGCCAGCGAGTGGGCCGCGGGGCCGGCATCTCCTCGGGTGCGCTCTGCCAGGTGCGCCAGCAACGCCACGGCGCCGAAACCATTGGCGCAGCGGATCAGCATCTCGCGGCGAGACAGAGGTTGGCCAGAGCAACGGGGGCAATCTTCTTGGCGCATCATGAGCATTCTTTCCAAGGCAATATTGTTTCCAGTACGAAGCAGAGCCCCTCACCCCATCCCTCTCTCCATCCGATGGGGAGAGGGTGTCCGAAGAACGGGAGAGGGGATTCCAAGCCGCAAGTGAGACGGAAAAGGCTGCTCAGTCTTGACGGCAATCTGATGTGAAGAAACCAGCTCAATGGATGAAAATGAACTCTTTGACATTGATTAAGACATGACAGAGGTCGGCCCACACCTTCGTGTCGTCAAGGTTGCAGCCGTGCCGGCCGGCCTGCTGTCGCAGGAAATCCAGCGCATTGCGCAATTCGTCTCCATTGGGAGGCCGCGTGAAAGCAGCCTGATACAAGGCATTGATCCTTTGTTCTTGGGTTCCTCCTGGTTGTGAAAGCGCCCGGCTGGCCCAACGCTCCGCCTGCTGCACGACGAACGGATCGTTCATCAAGGTCATGGCTTGTTCGGGGACAGCGGACACTTCGCGTCGGCCTTGGGTGCTGAAGTGAATCGGCAAGTCGAACGCGACGAGCATTGGAACCGGAAAATTTCGCCGGGCATTGATGTAAATGGTGCGCCGTCCGTCGCCGTCCAGCGGTCCCGAGTTCGGCCGTCCTCGCCCCTCCATGTAAGGAGTGAGGTGCGGCAATGTGCTGTCGCCATGCGCCGTCCGATTGAGATGCCCGGACACAGCCAGGATAGCATCGCGGATGGCTTCGGCCTCAAGGCGCCGAACCGGTCTGTAGTGTAGCAGCCGGTTTTCAGGATCGCGTTGCAGTTGAGCAGGGTCAGGCCGGCCCGACATCCGATAGGCGCTGCTGAGCATCATCAGCCGATGGATCGCCTTGATCGACCAGCCACGGCGGACGAACTCGGCGGCCAGATAATCCAGCAGTTCAGGATGCGTCGGCGGTTGACCCATTCGGCCGAAGTCGTCCGGAGTTCGCACGAGGCCTTCACCGAAATGGTGCTGCCAAAGCCGATTGACCAGGACTCGTGCGATGAGAGGGTTGGATGGGTCCACTAAACGCTGAGCCAGCTCCAGGCGTCCGCTGCCCTTGGATGGAGCTGGACATTCGGAAGAAGAGATCACCGTTGGCGGCCGTCGCGCCACGCGTTCTCCGGGAGTCTTGTAATTTCCACGGAGGAAAACGAATTCGTCCTCGCCAGTTCCGTCCGCAAGAGCCGGGGTGCGGAGCGGGGAAGGGAGAGAGGCCTCGATCTTGCGGTATTCGTCCAGCAACGCTGCCAACTTATGAATTTCGGATTTTGGATTTTGGATTTGAGTTGGTCCGCCTCAGTACGTCGGCGGCTACGACCGGGCGGTTCATGGAGCGTCGGCGCCGGGATGTCGAGCAGGCCGTTTTCCACGAGCCAATTCAGTAGGGCGACTCCGTGTTCTGACAAGTCGTTCGAGGGCGATTGCCCGCCGGTTCTCCACGCTCCAAGTTGCTGGACGATCAACGTCTCGTATGCGGCAGCCAGAGCCTGTGCGTTATCACCTAGGGCCTGTTCCAGCGCTAGGAGGTTGACTCGATTCGGAGGCGCTGGTGGTGGTGTGCGCTCGTCAGAGAAACAGATCTGTCTCACCTCGATATATCCGTCGGTCGGACCTTCCGGCACACGGCCCGTGGAAGGGGGAGGATTCAGGCGGTAAGTTGGAAGGCTGCTGTCGCTGATCTCGAAGTAAGCCCGATGGCCGATCCATCGATCCACGGCAATCGTTCGCCAGGAAGGCAAGTCGTTGGTTGGGGCGACGGTTAATCCTCCATACATCGGATTCATAAGCAGGAGGTAGCCATCGATAATGAGATTCAAGCGGCTCCTCTGCCCGGCGACCAAACAGTGAACGTACGGTCGAGTGATGGTGAAAGTCTCAGAACGCAGTTCACCTTGAAGCCGTCTCGACAAGAGCGCGCTGTGCGCTCCACGGGAGACGAATTGAGCGACTGGATGATGGTGCCGGTCTCCCAAGAGGAAGTCGCCCGGCTGCGCTGGACCGCTGACGAAGGCCGTGCCAGTTGTGTGCCAGCCATCGAAGCTAGTTTTATCGAAGCGCTCAAACGTACAGACCGATTCGGCGCCAAGCGCGGCGCGGCGTTCCTGATTGTGCAAGGCAAGCAGCAAATCCTGCCGACGCTTTGAAAAAGGATTGTCCACCTCGTCAACCTGATTCCCAAGTCGGGCCCATGCATAGAGTGGATGTTCAGCCTCCATGAGTTCCGGTTGCTCCAGTGCTTTGATCCACCGCTCCAAACGCACTTCGTCCAGACCGAATTCGGGAGCAACCTCCTTTGCGCGCGGCTTCAAACTGCTGAGCGGTGCTGGGGTCGCGGCCGTAATGCCGACACTCCTGTCGGCAGGTTCCAAGGCATTCTTGTCTCCCAAGGCGGGAACGCGGGGATCGGAAACGTCGCCACTTGCCGGCTGGAGAGCCGGCGTTCCGGCCGTGCGCGCAGCGTTCATCACCTTTTGTACCGCGAGCAAGTAGCGGCTCGCATGAGTTGCCTCTTCGATCCACGTAACCGCGACTTCGTCGGTGATGCGCTGCCGAATCCTTGTTTTAAGCATTTCCAATTGCCGGGCCTTCGCGGTGATCCGGTCGGGCGGATCGATAAAGGCTTGCTGGAAGCGGGAGCTTTTCAAGTAACCGGCCAGCGCATAGTAATCCTGCGTCGAGATGGCGTCGAACTTGTGGTCGTGGCAGCGCGCACAGGCGATGGTCTGGCCGAGGAACGCTTTGCCCAGCACGTCGATCTGCCCGTCAACCACGTCGGCTTGCTCCTGCCGGATATCGACCGGCGTTTGGCGGCCTTCGCCCATCCAAAAGAAGCCGGTCGCAATGATCGATTCGTCATACCCTTCGACAGGCTCACGCCGAGGATCCGCGACCAGGTCGCCCGCCAGATGTTCCAGAACGAATCGATTGTAAGGCAGGTCGGAGTTGAAGGCGCGGATGACGTAGTCGCGGTAGCGCCACGAATGGTAGAGGTCGAAATCGAATTCGAAACCGAGAGTTTCGGAGAAGCGCACCAAATCGAGCCAATGCCGCGCCCAGCGTTCTCCGTAGCGCGGCGACGCCAGGAGGCGATCCACGGCCTTCGCGAAAGCATCCGGAGAAGCATCGCGAAGGAAGTCGTCCGTTTCCTCCGGCGTCGGAGGAAGTCCGAGCAAATCGTAAGTCGCGCGTCGGATGAGAGTGCGGCGGTCAGCCGGCGCGGCCGGAACCAAGCCGTTGCCTTCCAGTTTGGCCAGGATGAACGCATCGATTTCATCGGCGCACCAAGCGGGGTTTTTGACAGAAGGGACGGCCCCAGTTTGAACCGGCTGGTAAGCCCAGTGGTTGCGTCGCTCGTGCATCGGGACCTGCGTCTCCGAGGCAAAGGCCGACCCGATCGAGATGACCGCCGGGAGTATCCCGAACAAAAGGAGAAAGCGCGCGGGAAGCTGGGAGCTCACACGCCCATCGATTCGGTTCCGAGCGCTCATGGCCTGCGAGAGGTCTTCTTTGCCTGGCTGGCATCGGGCAAAGGGCGACACTCCTTTGAGCTTACTCACGGCGAGGCGGGAATGCCAGCGAATTGGCAGCGAATGCGGGTGCCGAGTTGAAAGCAGGGCAGGCATCTTGCCTGCCTCCGAGTCTGCCGCGAGCTGGTGGAGAAGAGGCAGGCTGGAACCTGTCCTACGTTGGCAAACCGACTCTTGAGTCAGTCCCATCAATCACAAAACTTCCAAGTAAAGCCGCTTGAAATCCTCTTTGGTCACCGGCACGGCGTTCGTCCGATGACACGGATCATCCACTGCCTGCGCAACGAGGGCTTCAAGGTGCTGGGGCTTCACGCCGTGTTCGCGGAGCTTCGTGTTCAAGCCAAGGGAGGCCAGGAAGTGTTCGACGAACTCGACGGTGCGCCGGTCAGCCTCCGAGGCAGGGCAGTTCACGACGTCGAGCCCGCAGGCGATGCCGACACGCCGGTAGAGTCCGGGCTTGCGCGTCGCGCAAAAATTCATGCCCGCCATCAAGCAAAGCGCGTTCGCCAAACCATGGTGCATGCCGCAGATCGTCGAGAGCGGATGCGCCATCGAATGGACGACGCCGAGGTCCTTCTGGAACGCCACGGCTCCCATGGCCGCGGCGACGAGCATCTTGCCGCGTGCGTCCAGGTCACGGCCGTCCCGATACGCGCGGGGTAGCGCTTCGACGATTAGACTGATCCCTTCAAGCGCGATGCCGTCGCACATCGGATGAAAGACGGGGCAGGTGTAGCTCTCGATGCAGTGTGTGAGCGCGTCCGCTCCAGTGGCCGCGGTCAGTTTCGGAGGCAGGCCGCGGGTGAGTTCGGGATCGAGGATGACGAGCTTGGCCAGCAGTTGAGGATGGAAGATGACCGCCTTTCGCCGAGTCGAGTCGAGAGTGATGACAGAGCTGCGCCCCACCTCACTGCCGGTTCCGGCAGTGGTGGGGATGGCCACGAACGGCGCAAGGCCGGACCAATCCGTTTCGTCGTAAAACTTTTCCAGGGCGAAGCCGGGACGCTTCACGAGAGCCCGGGCGGCTTTGCCCGCGTCCAAAGGGCTTCCGCCGCCGATGGCGATCACTCCGTCGCACGAGTTCCGGCGAAAGGCATCGGCAGCCTCGCGGACGTCGTTCTCGACAGGATTCGGGTGGACTCCCGAATAAAGGAACCATTCTCTGCCTTGGGCATGTTCGCCCAAAGCATCCGTGAAGGTGCGGTAGGCATGAGTCTGGAGAAGTCCGGCATCGGTGACGATGAGCGGACGGCGGATAGGAATCTGGGTCAGTCGGGACGGCAACTCGTTGAGTGCCCCGGGACCGAATAAGGTTGTAGTTGGGAATGAAAACGTAGTGAGGGATGGAGTCATGGGAACTTGTCGTTAATTGTCATCTCCTCCTCGTCCCTAACAGGTGCCCTTCACTTGCTTTTGGAGTGAAGGCGGGTTTTGGTTCTGCGGATACGGATTCCTTTCCCGCCGGCGAGCGTCCTGAGCATTGCGAGGTTCTCCACGTCCTCGTGCAAGTCATCGGACTTCGGCGTCTCCAGGCACCCCGGAAGATCGCAGAACCTCGCGTCGTTGACAATATGTCGAAAAGCCGTCGTTCCAATCTTGCCCCGACCGATGTGCTCGTGCCGATCCACCCGCGATCCCAAACCCGTTTTTGAGTCGTTCAAATGAAACGCGAGGATCTGTTTCAATCCGATCAAGGTGTCCACTTCCCGGATGGCTGCATCCCATCCCTGGGGCGTCCGCAGATCGTATCCGGCGGCGAAAAAATGCGCTGTGTCGAGGCAGACGCCCAGCCGTTCCGGCGTTCGCACGCGCTCTCGGATCGCAGCAAGGTGAACGATTTGATAACCAAGGCAAGTGCCTTGACCTGCCGTGTTCTCCAAAGCGATGCGCACCGGGGAAAGTCGAGTCGCGCGGAAAACCTCATTTAAGCCGTCCACGATTCGGTTCATCCCAGCCTTTTCACCGGCGCCTAGATGAGCGCCCGGATGCAGGACCAAGAACGGAAGGCCAAGGTCGGTCGCGAACTGGATTTCCTGGATGAGGGATTTGATGGATTTGTCACGATTTGGCGAAGGCGCAGCGGCCAGATTGATCAGGTAGCCGGCATGGCCGAACACAGCGGCCAATTTATTCGCCGCGAGTTGGTTCGCGTATTGGGCGAGATCGTTCGGCAGGTACGGCTTGCCGAACCACTGCATGTTGTTCTTGACGAAAATCTGAACAATCTCACACGCGATGCTGATGCCGCGTTCGAGCGCCTTCCAGACTCCGCCGCTCGTGGACATGTGCGCGCCGAACTTCATCACGCGACTTTTCGAAGCGGTTTCCGCCTGGTACGCCCGATGCGGACAATGTGGTCGGGAGCAAGGAGGATTATCTCTTTGACGAGAAGTCCCGGTGCGTCTGCCCCGGAACCAATCGCCACCAGGTGATCGCTAATGAGAACAGACTCCGGGTGATCCACATAAACAATTCGACCGTCCGAAGCATAGAAATTCAACGGAGCTTTTGTCGTGTTCAGATGTTGTCGAATCGTGTCGGCCTTCATGTCTTGAGACTCGCACTAAAGCTTCTCCGGCTCACGCAGGAGCGTGGCGATCCGGGACAGCAGCCGACCCGCTGCGCCGCCGTCTAAAACGCGATGATCGAAGCTGAGTGTCAGATTCGCTTCCATCACCGGCACGAATTGGTTCTTGGCTTCATGCCAACTTGGGACTCGCCGGGCGGCGCCCATTCCCAAGACCAAAGTCTGTTCCGGCAGCGGAATCGGCGTCGCCCAGGTGAGCCCGAAGGTGCCGAAATTTGTGACGGTCGCGATGGATCCTCCGGTCGCGTCGGCGGGCAGCCGGCGTTGTCGGGCCAACTCGACCAACTCGTTATAGCGGCCCACTAATTCGCTCAACGGCCGTTGGTCGGCATCGCGAATCACGGGGACCAGCACCCCGTCCTCGGCCTCGACGGCAAATCCGATGTCGATCGCATCCGGGTGAACGATGCGATTGCCGATGAGGCGTCCGGCCGGCGCGCTGTTTTCCGAGAGCGCAAGAGCCAAAGCGCGCAGAGCGTAGAGGGCCGGACCTGGTTTGGGGTCGGAGGCTTTTCGGTGAACGAACAAAGGATCGAGGCAAACGGGCAGCGCGACCGTGGCCAATGGCCGCGTCCAACTGCGGCGCATGGCATCGGCCACCGCGACCCGCATCGAAGACGCGGCGCTCATCTTGTTCTTCTCAAGATTCGCCAGGAATTTTTCGAAATCCACGATCGTGACGCGCCCGGCCGCGCCGCTGCCGGGGATCCCTGCAAGGTCGGCCGCATGCAGGCCGAGCTCGGTCATGCGGGCCTTCATGCGGGGGGACATATAGCTCGCGCCGGCGGCATGCGCGGGAACTGGCAGCCCGCGGACCGTTGGTTGCACCCCTGGTGTTCTTAACTCGTCTTTGGGGTCCGCCGCATTGAGATCCGACTCCGATTTCTCGAGCGGCCGTTGCGGGATCATCCCGTCCAGGCCGACGCGCGCCGCGACTTCCTGGGTGACCTCAAGGTAGCCGAGCACGGCGCCGACGGCGTAGCTCTCGTTGAGATTCGTGAGCAATTTCGCAATCCGCCCGGAACAGGGGGCAGTCACGGTCAAGGTGGCTTTGTTGGTTTCCACTTCCATGACGTCTTGGTCCACTTTGACCTCGTCGCCAATGTTGACCAACAGCTTCACCACGGTGGCTTCGGCGATCGATTCGCCGAGCTGGGGCATGATCAAGGGAATTTGCGGCATTGCGATTAATATTCAACGCGAGTGTTCCACTCGGCCTTCGAATCGCCAACAAAAATCCTGCGAAAATCCTCCGGCGCTTTCGAAATGATCGGAACTCGGCGGCACAAAGGAGAGTTCTTTCCCGCCAAATCTTCAAAACTTCTTCGTCGCAAGATTGGTCGCAGGCTTTGTCGGATACGTCCTTCCAAGAAGCCTCGGTCCTTCGACAAAGTTAGCGACGAAGATGACGAGGAAGGCGGCTCTCTGCACTGCAATTGCCCAACTTGCTCGCCGGCCGGCAAGAAGTTGTTCATGGCCGAAAAAGGCTAGCCCACGAAAGACAGGAAATGCACGAAATGAGAAAGATGAGCGGATTGGACTTCGTTCGTGTGTTTCGTGTGTTTCGTGGGCCAAACTTCGGTTGCGGCTTTGCCGCGCTGTGAAGTTGTGGTCAATAGAAGGTGGTCCAGTTCCCGGACTGCTGCCACTGGATTTGCTTGCTGTTGCGAGTTTCGACGTGGCCGTCCGCGAAGGCGAGGTTCACGCTTTGGGGCTTGTCCCGGATGGGGTGTCCGGCGCGGGCGTTGAGGACATTCGTGTTTCGCGTGCCCTCGGCCAGGCAAAGGTCCGTAATCACTGGCTGAAACGCGGCCATCGGATCTTCCAAACGCGTGGGCCAGCCGTCCTTGGTCCGGGTGTAGGTGCCGGAGGTGGTGGGGGTGGGGAACATCGTGCCGTCGTCCAGTGGCCGCGGCACCCACCAGCAATGCCAAATGATCGCGAAATTTCCATATTGCCGGACGAAATATCTGTTGAGGTCCTCGATGCGGGAAAGGTTTTCGCCTTTGGACTGCGGTTGGGCTCGGAACCAATTCTCGGCATTGGCGAAATCCCAAGGGCGCGTGGGGCAGTACCACATGCGCACAGTCAAGCCGTACGGTTCCAAGTTGGTCGCCATTTGAATGGAGACATCCCAAGGATTCAATCCAGTCCGCGGCATGCGGAAGGCCGGCAGCCGTCCTTTCAAATCGTCCGTCGCGTACACATTGGCCGCGAGGCCCCATTGGCGATAATTCGATATGCAATGGGTGACTTTCGTGCGAAACTTGGCGCGAGCCAATGCTGGCAATAGCATTCCGGCCAGGATCGCGATGATGGCGATCACGACGAGGAGTTCGATCAGGGTGAAGGCAAGGCGGCGTCTGGAGGATTTCATAGGACCCCTCTATTGGTATGCAAAGCATGGATGGGTGTAAAGCCATTCATTCCGAAAAGGTGGCTGTTCAAGGCAACCGCGAATGAACGCCAATTAACGCGAATGAGAGCCAAGTCGAAATCTCAAAGGGCGCGTGGGCAGTGTCCTAATTTGGTGGCGGCGGTGCTGCCGCACCGCCGTGCGCCGCTGCGGCGGCGCATCCACCACGTTGAAATTAGGACACGACCGGCGCGTGTAAGCATTCGCATCCATTCGCGGTTCGTCCAACCTGAACAGTTACCGGCGAAGAAACTCGTTGTAAAAGGTCACCGAGGAAATGATGAACCCGACGGCGGTGATGATCTGGCGGACACGCTGTTGAGGAATGCGCTGCGAGTAATGGGAGCCCAAGTAATAGCCAGCCAGCGCGCCCACGGTCATGACCGACGCTTTCGGCCAGTGAATCAAGCCGGCCAAAATAAACCACGCGGCGGCGACGACGTTGATCAACGAACCGAGCACCGTCTTGACCGTGTTCATTTCGTGAATACTCGCCATGCCGATGAAGCCCAGGGAAGCCAGCATCAGGATGCCGATCCCCGCGCCGAAATACCCGCCGTACGTAGCCACCGCGAGTTGGAACAGAATCGCCCCCCAAATCGCTTGGCGCTTTGCCTGCTCCGCACGGTGATCACCCGTATTGGCGAAGCGCCGAAAGACTCCTTGCGCCATGAAAAGAATGGTTGCGAACAGGATCAGAAACGGGACCAGCTTGGAGAAAGTCTGGTCTGTTGTCCGCGTGAGCAGCACACTCCCGATCAGCCCACCGAGAACACTCACCGGCATGAAGCGCCATAGCCAGGGCCTCACGGTGTTGAGATGCCGCCGGTAACCATAGACGCTGCCGGCGGTGCCGATGACCAGGGCCAGCGTGCTGGTGGCATTCGCCACGACCGGCGGCGTGTTGAAGAGAAGCAACGTCGGGAAGGTCAACAGCGTGCCGCCGCCCGCCACCGCATTGATTGCGCCGGCTGCGACGGCGGAGGCCATTAAACCCAAAACTTCAGTTGCCGACATGTTCGGGCGGAGGAGGCTAAGGCTAAGGCAGCGTAATGCAAGCCTAACGTGGGTATCTAACGTGGGTATCTCACACTTTGCAAAGTGTGAGAGTTCGACGGAAGACGGAACGGCATTGCCAGCCATGGGACGGAGTGTGTCGCGAGGTCAGGCCTCAGTCTTGCCCGGCGTAGCGCAGATTTTCAATCTGCTGGATCGCCGAGTTGCACTCGGCTAGGCGTTCGAGACTGAGGAGTGCTTGGCAATTCGAGCCGTCCGCAGAATGCAATGCTGCGCTACGAAACGACCGCTCAATGGCCGGGCAAGACTGACCGATTACGTCGCGCGGACTTCCGCCTTTGACAATGGCCGGCCCCTTCGGTAGTTGGAACTTATGCAATCCAGAGCGCTGCCCCTGCCACGAATCTCATTACACTATTGGTGCGTTTTCAGCTTTATGGTGTCCACTGGGTTGCTGCTGGCCGAGCCGCCCTTGCCGCAGGTCGAACGGCTCAAGACCAGCCCGGTTCTCCAGCACTTGAAACCGAATCCGATGCCCGCGCCGCCGCGCACGCCGGCGGAACAAACGGTCGCGCAGATGTACCTGCCGGAAGGCTTTCGCGCCGAGTTGGTCGTGGCGGAACCGGATCTCCACCAGCCGGTCGCCTTCGCTTTCGACGAACGCGGGCGCATTTGGGTGGCCGAGGCCTACAGTTATCCGACGAAACGGCCCGCCGGCGAAGGCCTGGACAAAATGGTCATTTTTGAAGACGCGAACGGCGACGGAAAGTTCGAGTCTCGCAAAGTGTTCGCCGAGGGTTTGAATCTGGTGTCCGGCTTCGAGGTAGGCTATGGGGGCGTTTGGGTGGGAGCGGCGCCGGAGTTGTTGTTTATTCCGGACCGCAATCGCGACGACGTTCCGGACGGTCCACCGGACGTGTTGCTGGACGGCTTCGGGTTTCAAGATACGCACGAATGCCTCAACAGTTTCCTCTGGGGACCCGACGGCTGGCTCTATGGCAATCAAGGCGTATTCAACACCGCGCACATTGGCAAGCCCGGCGCGCCAGACTCGCAGCGGGTCGAATTACGCGCCGGCGTGTGGCGGTACCATCCGGTGAATCATACCTTCGAAGTCTTCGCCCACGGCGGCAGCAATCAGTGGGGGCTCGACTACGATGAACACGGCCAAATCTTCATGACCCACTGCCGCAGTTTTTGGGGCCGAGGGCTGACGACCCATGTTATTCAAGGCGGACATTACTGGAACCAGGCCAATGCCAACCACGCGCCGTTCATCGTCGCCAATCCGCCGGAAGACTTTCCAGGCTTCCGCAATTACTTGCTCGCCTCGGCGCGCTATGGACACGGCGCCGGCGGCGCCGGGAAACGCGGCAGCGACGCCATCTACGGCGGCCACTCCCACGTGGGCACAATGATTTACCTCGGAGACAATTGGCCGGATGAATTCCGCGGCCATCTCTTCACACACAACCTAGGCGGCCATCAGATCAATCATCAGGTCAATCACCGGCTTGGATCCGGCTTCGACACGGTCCACGCCGGCCGCGACCAATTTTTCTGCAGCGATCCCAAATACGTCGCGGTCGATCTGCAATACGGCCCGGACGGCGCCGTTTACACGATCGACTGGTATGATCAGCAGCACTGCCATAATCCGAACACCGAGCGTTGGGATCGGAGAAATGGCCGCATTTACCGGATTCAATATGACGCGACTTACAAACCGAAGCAGGCCAACCTGGCGGTCAAGAGCGACCTGGAATTGGCGGAACTGCTCGCGCACAAGAATGAGTGGTTCGTCCGAACCGCGCAGCGGTTGCTGCACGAACGTCATGCGAATTCGATTCGGGATCCCAACGGTCCCTCGATCGATCCGAAAGCCATGACACGGATCGTGGAAATGGCCACGACCGATCCGTCACCGGCACGGCGGCTGCGAGGCCTGTGGGCCGCCAATGCGGTCGGCGGATTCTCAGTCGAACTCACTAAACGCACCTGGGCGGACCCCGACGAGTATGCGCGCGCCTGGACGGTTCAACTTTGGACGGATCGCGAAATGAAGCCGGTCGTCGAGCGTGAGTTGGTCCGGCTGGCAAAAGAGGATTCCTCTCCCGTGGTTCGCCGTTATCTGGCTTCGGCCATTCAGCGAGTTGGGGAGAATTCCGCATGGAAAATCGTCGAAGCCCTGGCGCGGCACCGCGAAGATCGAGACGACCGGAACCTGCCGCTGCTGGTTTGGCACGGGTTGGCGCAACGCATGGCCGGACCCGCCGAGGTGAATCATCGAATGGTGGCGTTCACGCCGGCTCGGCCTGATCGCGCCGGCAGCGACGATCGCAATTCACCCATTGACCGCGCCTTCGCGGTGGCCAGACTGACGCAGCTCCCGCAGATTGCCGATTTTATTTACTGGTATGCGGCGAAATTGGGGGGCGAAACGTTGAATCGCGTCGTGGCCTCGCTCGACACCATTGAGGGCGAATCGTTGCGCAGACGGCTGGCCGGTATCGCGCTGGCCCTGGAATCACAACCCAACGCGCCGATGCCGGCAGCGTGGCGATCCCTCGCGCCGAAGCTATACGCCAGCGGCGATCCACGGGTACGCCGACAGGCCGAGCGGCTGGCTGCCGCGTTTGGCGACGATTCCAGGTTCCCGCGCCTGCGCGAAATTCTGGCCGGCGTCAATGCGGACGACGAGGCCCGCCGGCACGCTTTCGCCGTGCTCAGCCGCGCCCGGGACCGGTCGTCGCTGCCCGTCTTTCTTCAACTGTTGGACGATCGGGCTTTCCGGCCGCAGACGATCGGTCTGCTGGCCCGCTTCGACGCCCCGGAAATTGTGGAAGCGCTCTTGAGGCGTTTCGACGAATTCTCCGTCGCGGACCGCGCCGCCGCTTTGAACACCCTGGCGAGCCGGGCGCCGTCGGCTCTGGCGCTGCTGGATGCTGTGGCGTCGGGACGCCTGAAGCGCGACCAGTTAAGCGCTTTCACCATTCGACAACTGATGCAACTCAAGAACGCGGAAGTGGAAAGACGCGTTGCTGCGGCCTGGGGCAAGATCCAGCCGAGCCCGGGGGAGAAACAAGCTCAGATCGAGCGGCTGGAAAAGGTCTTTCATGAAGCCCCTCTTTGGGCCTATGACGCTGGCGCAGGCCGCCAGCATTTCCTAAAGCTGTGCGCACAGTGCCACGCGCTTGGCGGCGAAGGCACGCGCGTCGGCCCGGAATTGACCGGGGCTGGGAAGAACGGCATCCGCTACTTCCTGGAGAACTTGATCGATCCGGACGCTGTCGTGGGCGCTGATTTCCAAGGGACGACCCTAGAGACCAAGAAGGGAGACGTGATCTCGGGCCTTGTGGTCAGCGAGACACCGGGCGCGTTGACCATCCGGACCACCACGGAGGCAATCGTCGTCAGCAAGACTGAAATCGCGAGACGCAATTCGAGCGAGAAGTCGCTGATGCCCGAAGGGCTGTTGGAGTCGCTAAACGATCGGGAACGATTGGAGCTCCTGAAATTCCTGACCGCGAATTGAGGTCAGAGGAGTTACGGCAACTGTCCCTTTGTCTGTCAAACGGCCGCACGGCTCACGCTGTGGGCTATGCTCTGCGGCCTGGGACTGTGGGCGTGGGAAAAATGGCCGTGCACCTTTTCCGCGCGTTTACACTTTGGCTCGCGGTGGTGCCTGAGCTGCTGGAAACTCCTGGCTTTCTGTGATAGCCTCCAGCCGCGATGGCCAACAGGTTTTACGCGGCAGGCGGGGAACGGGCAAGAAAGGTGCGGGAGCTCTTCGAAGCCATCGCCCATCGCTATGATTTGATCAATGATTTGCAGAGCTTTGGCCTGCATCGCCGCTGGAAGCGCCAGGTCGTCGAGTTGGCGCGCCTGCAAAAAGGCGAACGGGCTCTGGACATTTGTTGCGGGACCGGCGATCTGGCGCTCAGTCTGGCGGAGTCGGGGGCCATGGTTGTGGGTTTGGACTTTAGCCTCGCGATGTTGACCATCGCGCGGAGGAGGACAAAGACACCAGGCTCGAAAGCCGGCGACAGCCTTCCAAACGAACGAGGACTTGCGATGAGCGCCGACTCGGTTGACGCTCGCACGCTCCAGGTTCACGCGCGAAGGACTGATCGCGCTGCGCCGGTCCTATGGATTCGCGGAGACGCGCTGGGTATTCCATTCCGTGACTCGGAGTTTGACGTCGTGACCATAGGTTATGGCTTAAGGAATCTGGAAGATCCCCAGGCCGGTCTGGAGGAGATGCGGCGGGTTTTAAAGCCAGGCGGTCGATTGTTGATTCTGGATTTCGGAAAGCCGGACCATGCGGCATGGAGAAAGATCTACTTTGCCTATCTTCGATGGTGCGTGCCTTGGTTCGGCCGGTTGTTTTGCGGCGATTCCCAAACCTACGCCTACATTCTGGAATCTCTCCTGCACTATCCGGCGCAGCGCGGCATCGCCGACCTGATGCAGCGTATGCACTTCTCCGACGTCCGCGTGGTCAACTTCTTGGGCGGCATCATGAGCATCAACTACGGGCAAAAGTGTGTCGCATGACGGCGTGTGCCTCGCATCTGTGAGGAAGCTTCGATCGACCGTTGGCTGACGGCCGCAGAGGGCGTGTCTCCTGCCGACAGCAATTTCATTTGGCCGTAACGCGGACACTCCTGTCCGCAATTTCCTCGCAAAAGTGTGGACAAGAGTGTCCGCCTTACGACCACGAGCCGCTCCCATTCCCAAAGAGAGAACTGCTGTGCGGCCGGCCATGCCGCTTGTCTGCATTTCCAGGTGACATTAATGTAGGGGCCATGACGAATCTGGAACCTCCCGATACCCATCATCTGTCCGCGGCCGTGGGCTGGGTCGAGTTGGGGGATTGTAAGGAAGCGCGAGCCGAGTTGGCCAAGATCGCCCCGGCGTTCCGAAGCCATCGCGACGTCCTGGAGGCGAATTGGCTGATCGAATCCACCGAACAGAATTGGAAAGCGGCGCTGGAAGTGGCTCGCAGCCTGATTCAAGCAGATCCGGACCGTTCGTTTGGGTGGCTCCAGCAAGCCTACGCCTTGCGCCGGGTTCCGGACGGCGGCCTGCAAGCGGCTTGGGACGCCTTGCTCCCCGCAGCAGATCAGTTTCCGAAAGAGCCGACTATTCCCTACAACCTTTCCTGCTATGCCTGCCAAATGGGACGACTGGACGATGCGCGCGACTGGCTCCGCCGAGCGCTGGAAGCCGGCGACAAATCCAGCATCAAGCTGATGGCGCTCTCCGACCCGGATCTCAAGCCGTTGTGGATGGAGATCAAGAGTTGGTGAACGGCATGAGCTTCCCTCCGGCGCAAATCGAATGCGGCCTCCGCCACCTGCGCGCGGCCGATCCAATCATGAGCGAGTTGATTGAGCGGGTTGGGCCGTTTCGACTGCGGGTCCAGCGGAACCGCTTCCAGTCGCTCGTTCGCTCGATTATTGCCCAGCAGATCTCGGGACACGCGGCGCGCTCAATCCATCGACGTTTGCAGCGCCACTTGGCGCCCAGGCGTGTCACCCCGGAAAATCTCGCCCGGTTGACTCCGGTTCAAATGCGATCCGCAGGCTTGTCGCCACAAAAAGCCGCCTATTTGCGCGACCTGTCCCAGAAGATCCTGGATGGACAGGTCCAGTTGACGAAGCTCGCGCGACGGCCCGATGAAGAAGTGATTACCGAGTTGGTCCGGGTCAAAGGCATCGGACTCTGGACCGCACAGATGTTTCTCATCTTCTGCCTCGGCCGCTTGAACGTATTCCCTCACCAAGACCTGGGCGTGCGTGCAGCGCTCCGAAATCTCTACGGCCTGGCGGAATTGCCGGATAGGGAGACCAGCCACGAAATCGCGCAGCCCTGGCGTCCCTTTGCGACTCTCGGGAGCTGGTACTGCTGGCGAAGCCTCGAACTCCGCGAAAAACCGACTGAGCCAAAACCATCCAGCCGAAGATAGACGCCACGCGGCGGAGCCAGAATCGAAGGGGGGCAAGGACGAATGCCGAAGCACGAATGACGAAGGAATCACTTCAGTCATTCGCCATTCGTCGTTCTTTGGTGATTCGGCCTTGGTCCTTCGTCATTCTCAACTGTCAGGTGTCTCCCTCGACCAGTCATCTCATTTCGCATGCGCTCATTTGTCGGGGGGTACTTCCTCCCATCGATCTCGGGAACGCCGGATGATTCGCGATCAACCCGAGCGCTTTCGCCAGCAGGGTCTTCCCGGGCTCGATGCGGTGCCACGGTGACGCTCCGGACGGATGCGGCAATGGGATCAAATCAAACGTGTGCTCAGCGCAGCTTACCACGAATTTACGGCCGATGATTTGGTCCAACCCTCGCATCGCAAGGAATTGTTCGATGGCCAGTTTCCCGACTGGGATCACCAACCGCGGACGCAGAATCTCCAGTTCGTTCATCAGCCAGGTCGAACAATTGCGCACTTCCTCCGGGGACGGTACTCGATCGCCTCCCGAAGGTTTCTTCCCAGGAAAGCAGCGGCAGACCGCCGCCATGTAAATCGAGGCACGGAACTGAGCCTCGGTCATCCCGGCGGCATCTGCAAACCAACGAAAGAGCGTGCGGCCCGCCGTCCAGGCAAAAGGCCTGCCGAGGACCGGCTCTTTGTCGCCGGGCGCTTGGCCGACTAGCAGGACTTGGCTGACCACGGCGCCGCACGTGACCACGGGCCGATGCATCTGGTGGCAACGGCGACAGGCGCTGAGCTGTTCTACGTGTCGTTCGAGCAACTCCAGTGTGCTCATGGATGTTGAATTTGTTTCGAATTTCGGATTTCGAGCTTCGGATTTGTCGTGGCCCAGACGCTGGATGCCGGGTGGTGAAGTGCGCCAGCGGCTCGGAACTTGATTTTGAACGGACCTTAACGATCGGGCCGGTGGCTCACGGGGTCCAGATTCTCCTGCCCAATGATTCGGTCGGGGTGTCATGCTTCCGGCGCGCTTTGATCTTGATGTACGGCGGGACGAAGCAGCTTCGATGTCCAAATGTTCCCGGCTCGGCCTTTGGATTTGCATGCCGAGGTTCCGCCACGTCTTCGATGACAAAACCGCTCCTGCACAAACCGCCGAGCAGATTTTCCCAGCGATGCAAGAATTCCAACGTCTCGGATTCGCGATGCGGCGTGCCCGCAGCCACCGGCGGAAGCGGACCGCTGCGGTGATAAGGTTCGTTGAGCCCATATCCGCGAGACGAAGGCACAACGTCCGCCTGCAAGCTGACCGGCTGTTTATGCTGGCTGATGTACAGCCCTCCCGGCGTGGTGACGCGGGCCACTTGGCGGTACACTGCTTCGACGTCCGGCACGTAGCACGTGCTCACGGGTTGAACCACGATTTCGAAACTGGCCGGCTCCAAGGCCGACAAGTCGTCCATGGACGCTTCCACCGTTTGAATCCGCAATCGGCGTTCGATGGCAACTTGTCGATCCAACCTAAGCATTTCCGGGCTGATATCGACCACGGTAACCATCGCGCCCGCCGCCGCGTAGAGCGCGCTTTGCTTGCCGCCACCCGCCGCCAGGCACAGCACCCGCTGGCCCGTGACATCGCCTCCGAGCCAGCCGCATTGATCGATGACTGCGAGCGGGTTCTTGAAATGTCGCTCGGTGGCGGTCTCGGTGTACCAAGCACCCCGGCGCGCCCGGTCATCCCAGGCCTGGCGGTTCTGTTGTTGAACACGGCTCATTTTGGCGGGAGATTCCCAGCATCGCCTCGAGTTTTCCAGACGGAAAACTCAGGCACGACGCCACGCCGTGCCTGCCAACATGGAAGCCAGCGGTTGCTCTGCAAATTTTTTCGCTGCTGCGTCGCGAAAAAATGCGGTTTTGCTTCGCAAAACTCGAGCTGAATAGCGACCAACATGTTGGTCTTAATGGTTGAATAGCAGGGGAAATGAATGGGGAGCGCACGCGCCTTCGCGTGCAGGGGGTTGGCGCCCGTATCTGTGTAGCGGCGTTTCTGGCGTAGCGCAGAGTTGCACTCTGCCGTATCGCCGATTTGCAGTCGGCGGCGCTCCGACGAGTTTCGGGACCTTGGGGCTTGTCCGGCGGATGCGGAATGCAATTCCGCGATACAGCCCAGCGCGGCGAAGCCGCGATCAAAACGGCGCGCGGCCTTCCAGGGCGCAGCGGCTCCAGAAGACCAAGGCGCCCGAACATCGCCGAGCCTCGCCTTCCGTGTGCGGCCGCTGCGGCCTGGAAGGCCGCGCGCCGGAAAGATCGTCACGGCTTGCGACGATTCCGGCCGATACTGATAGATTGAAAATCTGTTGCGCTACGCTGACCACATAAAGGGCCTTCGCCAATCACACGGGTGTGATCGAACGAGTCGCTAAGCAATGCCTGAATTCCGCTCCTTTCCGACCGGCTGGGCGCGGCGGGGCGCCGCTCGGGACACACGCGTGTGCTCCCCATTTCCGACTGAGTGGTCACCGCTTAGAATTGATCGGCCGCCCGCGCCAGGCGGTCCGCGATGGCTTGCCACTCAGGACCCGCCGGCGGTTTTTCCACAACAATGAGCTCGGCTCCAGCCTCGTCAGCCTTGTGCCACTCCGCATACAGTGCGCTGGCAAAGGCCTCGGAGTTGCGCGGTAGCACGCAAATTTGACCGTAGCCGGCATCGGAAGGGATGTTGGTGTGAGCGATCACGTGCGCTCGGCGAATTTCAAATTTGAGACTTGCGATTTGAGATTTCAGCCCGGCGTCATCGGACCATGACCAGACAGCCAGCCTGGCTTTTGGAGCATAATGCTTCTCCAGCAGTCCAGGGCTCCGCAAATGTCCGCCTCCTCGCGCCGGCCCGAAATCCAATTCACCGGCCACACTGGCCAATGATTCAGCGTGGATCATTCCCGGTCGAAGGATTCTCGGCGGAGCGGCTGTCAAATCAAGGACGGTGGATTCGATTCCGATCGGGGCCGCGCCACCGTCGATCACGAGTCTCAATTTCCCACCGAAACTCTTTCGAACATGCTCGGCGGTTGTCGGCGAGATTTGCCCGGACAAATTCGCGCTCGGCGCAGCCAAAGGAAAACCGCAGCCCCGGATCACCGCCTCCATCACTGGATGGCGGGGCCAACGCAAGCCGACCGTCGATCCGCCGGCGGTAACGATGTCAGGAATCAGGCTGGAGCGCGGGAGGACCAAGCTCAATGGGCCGGGCCAGAAAGCAGCCGCCAAGCGTTCGGCCAGAGGCGGCCAATGCGAGACGCAGGTTCGAGCCATTTCCAGATTGGCGACATGAACGATGATCGGGTTGTGGGATGGCCGCCCTTTAGCGGCGAAGATCCTCTCGACTGCTTTGGCACTGAAGGCATTGCCCGCCAGTCCATAGACGGTTTCGGTTGGAAGCGCGACGATTTGACCGGCGCGCAGAAGCCGGACTGCTTCGCGGACTGCCACATCCGACGAATCCTGAGTAGAAGTAGGCAGAACCTGGCAGTCCGTTGACATCGGAGTTTCAGAGTTCATCCAACTTTTTCCATTGCCTACTGAATATATCGCACGCTAGCTTTGTCAGACTGGTTCTATTGCTGTGATGAAACGAGTGTCAAAGAGAATCCGCTGCGGGTGCGTCACGAGGTCGCTGCTGCTCGCCACCATGATGTTGGGGGGCTGTGGCCAGCCCGAGATTCGTGTCTATCGAATCCCGAAGGAGAAGCCGGCTCTGGCTTCGAGCGCCGCACACGACCATGCGACTCAAACACTTCCGAAATTGGAGTGGCAGCTCCCTCCCGGCTGGGAGGAACAGGGGCCCGGCCGAATGACGGTGGCCAGCTTCCGAGTTCCTGGCAAAGAAGGGCAGGCTGCGGAGGTATCGGTCATGCCGATGCAAGGGGAACGCGACCTCGGTTTGCTGGTGAACATCGTCCGCCGAGGGTCCGAACTCAAACCCTTGAGCAACGAGGAACTCTCCAAGATGACCGAAGAAATCCGTATCGGCGAGACCTCCGCCAGCTTGGTCGATTTGACCGATGCGGCTGGGTCGGACGCAAAAGCGCAGGGCGGCCGAATTCTGCTGACCGTCCTGAGCCGATCGGGCATGACGTGGCTTTTCAAAATGGCCGGCAGCGCGGAAGTCGTTTCCGCCCAGAAAGAAGTATTCTTGGGCTTTTTGAAGTCCATCAAGTTTCAGGAGGCTCCGGATCAAACTGCTGTCGCCTCGAGTTCCTCCACTTCAGCCCCTCCAGCAAGCGATTCAGGCGCTCCCGGCGAAACAAAACCGCAGTGGGAAGTTCCCGCCGGTTGGCGTGAGGTTCCTGCGACGCAGATGGTCGTGGCCAAATTTCTCTTGACTGGCCCCGGAGAGAGCAAAGCGGAGGTCAGCGTGAGTGTTTTTCCCGGAGCGGTGGGTGGAGTGCTCGCGAACGTGAATCGCTGGCGGAATCAACTCAGTTTGCCCGCGGTGGCGGACGCTGAGCTGCCCAAAGTAATTACTTCCATCGACGTCGCCGGCGGCAAAGCGACGCTGGTGGACATGAACGGCAAGGACCCGAGAAGCGGCGGCAAAGCCCGGTTGATCGGGGTGATTTTGCCCCAAGGTGGCCGCACATGGTTCTACAAGCTGACCGGCGACGAGGCCGTGGCGGAACAGGAGAAAGCGGCGTTCCTCAAATTCGTGCAGACCGCAAAACATCCGGATGCAGCCTAACAAGCTCACTCAAGTTTTGACTTCGCTGAGGCTTACCGTCGTGTGCCTCGCGCTCGGACTGGTATTGGTTTTTCTTGGGACGCTGGCGCAGGTGAACGAGGGGCTCTACGCGGCGCAGAATCGTTGGTTCCGCACCTTCTTCATCTGGTGGGGACCGCAGGGGGCCCAGTGGACAATCCCGGTCTTTCCAGGCGGCTATCTCGTGGGAACTGTCTTGGTTGTGAACCTCGTCCTGGCGCACCTGAATCGGTTCCAGCTCACCTGGAAGAAGCTTGGCATTCATGTCACGCACGTCGGAATCATCCTGCTCCTGCTGGGGCAGCTTGCCACGGACCTTCTCTCGCGTGAGACACAAATGAGTTTTGCCGAGGGGGAGTCGCGGAATTACTCGTCCAGCTCACTGAACTCAGAACTCGTCTTTGTCACGGACAGCGAGAATCCGAACGAGGAAGAGGTCGTCGCCATTCCGCAGGTGTTGCTCGCCAGCCGGCACGAACTCAAGCATGAGAAGCTTCCATTCACCATCCACGTTCGCCATTACTACCCCAACTCGGATGTGCGCCAGCGCGCCCCAATGATCGAGACCAACCCGCCCCCCGCCTCGGCGGGCATCGGGCCGAAGGTGACGCTCCTGCCATTGCGTGAAACGAAGAAAACCGACGAACGCAACTTGCCCTCGGTCGTGTTCGAACTGATGGGTCCCCAGGGCTCAATGGGAACGTGGCTGGGGCATGCCAAGTTGGATGACCAAGTGGTCGCTGCCCACAATCGCACTTGGCGTCTCGCGTTGCGATTCGAGCGCCAGTACCACCCGTTTTCCGTGCAACTCCTCAAAACCACACATGAAGTGTACCGGGGCACAGCGAATCCAGCCATCAACGAGCCGGGGATTCCGAAGAACTTCCAAAGCCGGGTGCGGATCGAGAACGCTCAGCGACGCGAATCACGCGAAGTGGATATTTATATGAACAATCCGCTCCGTTACGAGGGCTTAACCTTTTACCAATACCAGATGGGCCGAGACGAGCTCGACCGCAACCGCGGCACGAGCGTCCTTCAAGTCGTCCGCAACCCGAGCTGGCTGACGCCGTATGTGGGCTGCGTCCTGGTCGGCGGCGGTTTGCTGATTCAATTCATGATGCACCTGGTCGGATTTATCAAAAAACGGAGGATCGCATGAAGAAGTGGTTGCCTGGGATCATCGTCGGCGTGTTCGCGCTGTGGAATTTGTCCGCGCTGCGTCTGCCTCGCGACAAGGAAGGCGCCTGGGCTGTCCAGGAATTTGGCAAACTGCCTGTCGTGGCCAATGGCCGATTCCAACCGGTGGACTCGCTGGCGAGGAATTCGCTGGCGCAAATTCGAGAAAAACAAACCGCGAACCTCGAACCCTGGAAGAAATGGAACGAGTCCCCCAGGATTATCTCCGCCACCGAATGGCTTATGGGAGTGACGATGTCGCCGAAACAAGCGGATGAGCAGCCTGTGTTCCGCATCGACCACCCGGAAGTGCGCAGCTTATTGCGGTTGCCCGAAGCTGACCCGCAGAAGCACCAGGACGGCAAGCACTACTCGTGGACCCAAATCTGGCCGGCGCACGAAGAACTCGAAAAACAGGGGGACCGAATCTCGCAAATTGAGCCGGCGCACCGCACGCCTTTCGAACAGGCGGTCATGAAGCTGCAGAGCCGCTTGTTCCTCTACATGCGGCTGAAAAACACGATGTTCCCTGAGAACTGGGAAGACATTCCCAAGGAACTGGCGGCCTACTTGAAATCGATCGAGCCCGGCGTGGCTGCCTTCCGTGCTCAGGATGCCGAGAAGGATTACGACCGGAAGGCCTATGATGAGTTCGCCGCTTATGTCACCCGGTTCGAGGCGATGTCGCGGATGATGACACCGCTGCTCGTGCCGCCCCATCACCCGGAGCGATCGCGCGACGAATGGATGCGGACCGGGGAGGCGTTGATCGAGATCATCCATGGACACAAGCTGCACGATGCGGTGAATACCTATGCCGGAATGGCCAATGCCTTTCGGCAAGGACGCGTGGTGGACTTCAATAAGGCCGTGGGGGATTATCGCGCTGCCTTGGCCCTGAATTTCGTTCCCGAACTGACGAAGGCCAAGCGGGAACATTTCTTCAATCATCTCGAAACCTTCTATAAGTCGCTGGTTCTTTATGTTCTGGCCTTCCTGCTGGCTTGCGCCTCTTGGTTCAACCTCTCGGATTGGCTGCGGCGCGCCGCTGGCGGACTGATCATCCTTGCGTTCGTCGTCCACACCGCGGGACTTTCGTTCCGGATGTTCCTGGAAGGCCGTCCGCCGGTGACTAATCTTTACTCTTCAGCGATCTTCATTGGCTGGGGGGCGGTGGTTCTTGGAATGATTTTGGAGCGTTTCTATCGGGACGGCATCGGATCGGTCGTGGCATCCTCCGTGGGATTCATCACGCTCATTATCGCCCATAACCTCTCGCTCGGCGGAGATACGATGGAGATGATGCGTGCGGTGCTCGACACCAACTTCTGGCTGGCGACTCACGTGGTCGTCATTACGCTGGGCTATTCCTCCACGTTCGTGGCGGGATTCCTGGCGATCATTTACTTGCTGCGCGGGGTGTTTACGCGCACCCTCAGCGAGGCCATTGGGAAGGCTCTGGCGCGAATGGTCTATGGCATCATCTGTTTTGCCACGCTCTTCAGCTTCGTGGGCACTGTGCTCGGCGGGATTTGGGCCGATCAATCCTGGGGCCGGTTCTGGGGTTGGGATCCAAAGGAGAACGGGGCATTGATCATCGTTCTGTGGAACGCCCTGATCCTGCACGCGCGGTGGGGTGGCATGGTCAAGGAGCGAGGGCTGATGAACCTGGCGGTGGTGGGCAACATCGTGACGAGCTGGTCCTGGTTCGGCGTCAACATGCTGGGGATCGGGCTGCATTCCTATGGCTTTACGGACGCGGCGTTTCGGTGGCTGATGCTTTTCATCGGCAGCCAGCTTCTTCTGATTGCTTTGGGACTTTCGCCCCAGCATCTTTGGTTGAGTTTCCGCGAACGGGCAGCTTCTGGCGCTGCTTCAGCTCGTCCGACAGGGGGCCCGGGAAAAGCAGCTCCGGCCACCACTTGAAAAAACGAGGCTGACTTCAGCTTCGGATTCGTTTTTTTCGATCAGCGCCTTGTCACGTGAGCGCGACTCTCAAATCCCTTTGACGCTTCAGGGGCGTTCCCGTACCGTGTCTAGCCGTTATTTTCCAACGTTATCATGATTGGCTTTATTATTAAGAAAGTTTTCGGTTCGAAAAACGACCGCGAGATCAAGAAGCTGCGTCCGATCGCCGCCAAGATCAATGAGCTGGAGCAACAGTACCAGTCGCTGACCGACGATCAGCTCCGTGCCAAAACCACTGAGTTCAAGGCTCGGATCGAGGAAGCCTCCCAGCAGCGTGGCATCCCGGAGATTCTGACGCAAGTGCGCCGGCTCGAATCCGAGTTGCGCGCGGATGAAGCCAAGATCGAACGCCGCCGCGCGCACGAATTGGAACAGCAGATTCTTGACGAAATCCTGCCCGAAGCCTTCGCGGCGGTGAAGAATGCCTGCCGGCGGCTCCTCGGCCAGGAGATTGTCGTCCGAGGCCACGCCCTGACGTGGGACATGGTTCCGTTCGACGTGCAGCTCATTGGCGGAATCGCGCTGCATCGAGGCACGATTGCTGAAATGGCCACCGGCGAAGGAAAGACCCTGGTGGCGACCCTGCCGGTTTACTTGAACGCATTGGCCGGGCGCGGGGTGCACGTCGTGACCGTCAACGATTACCTGGCCGCTCGCGACAGCGAATGGATGGGCGCGGTGTATAGGTTTCTCGGTCTGGAGGTGGGCTGCATTCTTCACGATCAACCCCCCAACGTGCGCCGCGAGCAGTACTACTGCGACATCGCTTACGGAACCAACGCGGAGTTCGGATTCGATTATCTGCGCGACAACGGCATGGCAACCCGGAAGGAAGAGCAGGTCCAACGCGGCCATTCCTATGCCATCGTGGACGAAGTGGACTCCATCCTCATCGACGAAGCGCGCACGCCGCTCATTATCAGCGGTCCGGCCGTCGTCAACGTCGATAACCAGTACGATAAATTCAAACCGACCGTGGAGTCGTTGGTCCGCACGCAGGAAAAGTTGTGCAACCGGTTCCTCTCGGAGGCAGAAGCCTTGCTGCGCCAGCTCCGTCCCACAGACGGTTCCAATCCCCAAAGTCCGGCCGAGCTCGAACACGAGCTCGGCCTGTTGCTCTACCGTGTCAAACTCGGCCAGCCCAAATCCGAAGGCCTGCTCAAGGTGCTCGAGGACCCGGAAAACCACCGGATGATGAACAAGGCCGAAATGGAGCTGCACGCGGACCAGTCCAAGAAGATGCTTTACGAGCAGAAGGAGGAGCTGTTCTTCGCCATCGATGAGAAAAGCCACGAAGCCGACCTCACCGAAAAAGGGCGAAATTATCTGAGTCCGAAGGATCCTGACGCGTTCGTGCTGCCGGACCTGATCACGCAATTCCACGAAATCGACGCGCAACCGGATGCCGAACTTCGCCAGCGGGTCGAAACGAAAGCGAAATTGCAGTCCGATTTCGAAAGGAAAGCCCAACAGATCCACACCATCGCCCAGTTGCTCAAGGCGTATTGCCTCTATCAAAAGGACGTCCAGTATGTCGTGCAGGAAAACAAAGTCATCATCGTCGATGAAAACACGGGACGCCTCATGACGGGGCGCCGATGGAGCGACGGACTGCACCAAGCGGTGGAAGCCAAAGAAGGCGTCGAGATCGAGCGGGAAACGCAGACGCTCGCCACGATCACGATTCAAAATTATTTCCGGCTCTACCAAAAGCTCGCCGGCATGACGGGCACTGCTGAAACCGAGGCGTCGGAGTTTTTTGACATCTATAAACTCGGGGTCCTCGTCATTCCCACGAACAAGCCCGTGCAACGCAAGGACGCTCACGACACGGTCTATAAAACCAAGCGTGAGAAGTACAGCGCGGTGCTCCGGGAAATCCAGGGCGTGCACGGCGAAGGCCGGCCCATTCTCGTGGGCACAATCTCAGTCGAGGTCAGCGAGCACCTTTCCCGCTTGTTGAACCGCGTCGGTATTCCTCACTCCGTTCTCAACGCCAAGTACCACCAGCGCGAAGCAGAAATCGTGGCGTTAGCCGGCCAGCGGGGGGCTGTTACGATCGCCACTAATATGGCCGGCCGCGGCACCGATATTAAGCTCGGATCCGGCGTGCCCAACGTCGGCGGCTTGCACGTCATCGGCACCGAACGGCATGAGGCCCGGCGCATTGACCGGCAATTGCGGGGCCGTTGCGCCCGCCAAGGCGACCCCGGATCGTCGCATTTCTTTATCGCGCTGGAGGACGATCTGATGCGGTTATTCGGCTCAGACAAGATCGTCAAGTTGATGGAGAGGATGGGTTATGAAGAGGGCCAGGAGCTTGAGCATCCCCTGCTCAACCGCTCCATCGAAACCGCACAAAAACGCGTCGAACAGCATAACTTCCAAATCCGAAAGCGCACCCTGGAATACGACGACGTGATGAATAAACAGCGCGAAGTCATTTATGGCTTCCGCAACGAGATCATTCACGCCGACGATGTTCGAGACCGCTTGATGGACGTGATGGAGGAGGTCGTCCTGCAAAAAGTCCAGCAGTTCAGCTCGCCGACGCAAAGTCCCGAAGACTGGAACTTGCGCGCGTTGGCGGACTGGGTGAACCTCACCTTTCCCCTGGGAGTGCCCGAGGCAGAGATCGTCAAAGCGGCGAACGCTGGAAACGAACTACCCGAGCCGGAGTCACTCTACGCGGGCCTCAGTGCGGCCCAGTTTGCGGCCTGCACCTTCATTTCCAAAAACGTCCGGGAAGCTTACAGACTGAAGATCAGTTTCGAGGCGGACAATCCGGAGGCGCTCAAGGCCGTCGAACGCTACACCATCCTGAGCGCGATCGATAAACTCTGGCAAGAGCATCTCTATGGCATGGACAGCTTGCGCAACAGCATCGGCCTGCGAGCGTACGGCCAGCGCGATCCGCTGATAGAATACAAGGCTGAAGCGTTCAAGATCTTCGAAGAGCTGATGGTTAACATCAAAACGGAGATCTGCCACAACATTTTCCGAAGCGCTTCCAGCCTGATGGCCTTCGACCAATTCTTGCGCAACCTGCCGCAAAGGACGGTGCACCAGGAAACGAGCGCCTTTGGGCAACCTGGAGCCGCTCCGGATGCCGGCCCCAAACCGAGCGATATGGTCAGCGAAGCCGCAGAAGTCCTGTCGAGGGCAAAACCGGTCCGAACCGGACCGAAGGTCAAGCGCAACGAGCCGTGCCCCTGCGGCAGCGGCAAGAAGTATAAGCACTGCTGCGGCAAGAACGTGTGAATAATTCCACTTGCAATTTTGGCCGTCTTGCCGTATCGAGCACCCAATACCAGGCGCAAGCGGTCTCGAATGGCCCCCGGTTGGAGGCTTTAAGCTGCGCTCCAAAAGCGCCAGCTCGACGGTTCACGACCGCCGCAACAGAATAAACCCGTTCTCGAGATTCGCTGCTCCAGGTAACCAGTAAAGGATTCACTATGAAGAAATCATTAGTTGTCAGCCTCTCCATCGCTGGCCTGCTTCTTGCCGCCAGCAACGCCTTCGCTGAGGACAAAACGTTCGAAGGGAAGGGACAGTGCGCTAAATGTGCCTTAAAGAAGGCCGAGAAGTGCCAGAATGTTGTCGTGGTCGAAAAAGACGGCAAGAAGACCACTTACTTCCTGGTGGACAAGGAAGGAAGCAAAGTGAGCCAGTCCTTCCACAAAAACCTTTGCCAAGGCGAGAAGAATGTAAAGGTCACTGGGACAGTGAAAGAAGTCGGCGACAAGCATGAACTGACCGTCGCCAAGATCGAGTTGGTGGAGAAGTAATTCGGTTTCGAGGACATTTTAAGTCGAATTGCGGCCCGCAGCCCGGAAATATCTCCGGGTGCGGGCTGTTTATTTTGAACAAGACAGGAGCAATTCTACGCGTGAAGCAACCCACCCGCTGCCCGTCCTTGAAGGGGAACCGTGCTGAACGCCGCCATTGTCCGTTCCCCTCCTGGGAGGGGCGCCGGGGTGGGTTCGTCAAGGAATCGCAGAATCGCAAGAGAAATCGCTTGCACGGATTTCTCGGCTGAATATATTCGAGGTCCCCTGATCGCGGGGTGGAGCAGCCCGGTAGCTC
>JACQWK010000614.1 GCA_016209525.1 Verrucomicrobiota bacterium | reverse complement strand
TCGCAAGACAGGCGAAGCTGCTGCGGCCTGGAAGGCCGCGCGCCGGTAAACAGGCACGACCGTTGCGCCGCTCCACCGACAACTTGTGGATGCACCGCCTCACTCCCCTTTGAGATAACCGATCAGATCTGCCAAATCCTGCCGCGTCATGGCTTCCTCCAGATCCTGCGGCATCAACGACAGATTGCTCGCGACAATCGAAGCGATGTCCCGTCGCAGAATAGTGTCCTCGAGGCCTTGCGCTTGGCGCAGCGTGATGCTGGTGGGCGTTTCCGACAAAATCAATCCGGACAAGGTCCGGCCGTCTTTGGTATCGACGACATAGGCCGCACACCCCGGGGCGATTTCGTAATCGGGAACCACCACGTGCAAGAGGATGGCCTCCTTGGGCTGATTGCGAATCCCAAAAAGGTCGGGACCCACTGCGAAACCTTCGCGATCCAAGCGATGGCACGATGCGCAATGTTGTTTGAATAGGGCGCGGCCATTTTCCGGCGCCGGCTTCAGTTTCAAGACGGATTTGCTGTCCTCATAGGCTTTCATCCGATCCCCGGTTTGCATCGATTTGAACAGAGCCTCGGCGCGCCGCCGGATCGCCGGGTCTCTGTGTTTTGATAATTGATTCCGTTGATTTGGGGTGAGGACGGCAGGAGACAGCATCCCCGATTCAAAGACGTCAAAAACTGCGGGCAAGAACTCCTGTCTGGCCAGCAGCGCTGCCAACGCGGCGCTACGAACGGGAGGCGTGTATCCGCGCCATCGGCCTGGGGTCAGGAGAGCCGCCGCCACTTCCGCGTTGTGCGGTTGAACCAGGGCGCGCACGGTGGCCACCTGAAGCTCCGGGGGTTGCTGGCTTTCGAGAAGGGGGAAGAGCGCGGCGGCAGCCTGCTTCCCGTCGGCTTGGGCCAAGAGTGCCGCCGCACGCAGGCGGCGAGGAAGCGGTGCCGATGCGTTGGCCGCGACCGATTGGGCCTCGGCGAACAATTCCGTGAGGCGCGCTGCGTTGCTCCCGTCCGACATTGCGCTCATGGCAAGCTGAAGGACAGACAAAGTCGTGCCGGGCGGAACTTTAGTTTGCAGACCATTGGCGTAGCCCGCGAGAAATGCCGCCCGGTGGTCGAAGCCAAGCTCCGTGGCCTGCAGTATCATGCCGAACGGCGCGGAGTGCGGAGGTTCTGCGCCAAGGATCCGGCCTAGTTCATTGAGAAACTCTGCTGTGCTGCTCGTCCGAAAACCTCGGAGCGCCGATCTCCGATCCGGCGCGACTCTCGGCCCGATCTGCGTCGCGCCGGGTCGGAGACCGGCGCTCCGGTCCCAGGGCGCCAATCGGGTTGAGAGTCCGGGCAGATTCCACCCGGAAACAAGCTGACGCGTCACCGCCTCCAACAGCTCGGCACTCCACCCCGCGGAAGAACTCAAGATCGCCGCCCGCGCCCAGCGATCTCCGGAGTCCTGAACGGCAATCCGGGCGAGCGCGTCCAGCGGCGAGTCGGTCTCTGTGTTCTGCAATCCAATTGTCGAAGTTGTTCGCGGCCTGCGCGGTGATTCCTTGGAGCGATCCGCCTGCGTTTGGGAACGAGGAATTTCTCCCAAAGTCAAAGCGCACTGAAAGCGCACTCGAGCGTCGGGATCCTCTGCGAGGGGAATGAGGCGCTCCAGCCATCGCGACGCCTCGGCCTCGGGTTGTCTTGAGGAGCCCGAAGAATTGGTGACATTCCCTTCCCCCTCACCCCGGCCCTCTCCCTTGCGGAGAGGGAGGACAGATTGCCGCGGCTCGGCGAGCCGGGCCGGGCCGGTTTCTCGATGCTGTGCGGGCGTGGTTCCCTCTCCCTGAGGGAGAGGGCCGGGGTAAGGGGGAACGCGATGTTGGATAGCCAAACGCTGCAGTCCATCGTTCCGACTCTGCTGGAGGTGCGCCTCGGCAAGCTGAACCGCCGCCTCGCGCACGCCGGGCAACGGATCCAACAAAGCGCACTCAATCGTTCGGTCGTCCAGCGCTCCCAATCCTTCAAGCGTGTGGAGCGCGTGAAACCGGCCGGACGGAGATCCGAGGATCGGGGTTCGCCGGCTGGCGACCAACGATTCCAAGAGCGGAACGGCGCTGCGATCCTGTCGTTCGATCAGCAACCGTTGGGCGGTTTCTCTCTGCCAGGCGTTCGGATGGCTGAGCGCAGCGCAAAGATCTTTCACGTTGGCTCTTCCAAAATCCACTTTGGGAAATCTGTCACGCGGTTTCTGATTCGTTCCTGACACTCGATAAATCCTCCCCATCCCTTTGCCGCTGTCAAAGTCGGTCCTTTTGCGAATCTCTTCCGGCAAATACTCCGGATGCTCGATCGTCTTCCGGTACATGTCGCAAAGGTAGAGCGCGCCGTCCGGGCCGGTGGCCAGAAAAACCGGACGAAACCAATTATCCGTCGAGGCCAGGAACTCGGTGCCCTCCCGCGCCCGGCGCGCCGCGAAGGTGGATCCCACCGGGATCAATTTATCCCAATGCACGAGATTGCCGGTCGGGTCGCAGGCAAAGGCGTTGCCGCGGTATTCGTCGGGGAGCGCGGTCCCGCGATAAATCAGAAGACCGCAAGCGGCCGTGAATGTGCCCGCATGCGAGTCGGCCGTGGTGATGTTGGCGCTGATGGGGAAAATCTGCGCCGCCCGGTTCTCGCCTTTGAGGAGATCATTGACCATGTTTTCCGGGACGTTTTGCATCGTGTCCGAGAAGGCCAGGTGAGGATTGCGTTTGAGGTGGCGCGACGGCAGAACGATGTGCTGGATGTGCACACGGTTCATGCAGGTGAACCGATGGCCAAAGTCGTCAAAGGCCATGCCGAATTGACCCTTTCCGTCCTCCGCCTCGAATTGGTCCGTATCCGGTTTGAAACGAAAGTCGCTGCGATCAATATCGATCGGCGGATGCTCCGGGTAGTCCGGTGATGTGATCTTGCCGCCGCTAAGCCCGCTGCTGAGATAGATCCAATTGTCCGGTCCCAACGTCGGAAAACAGACGCGCAATTGAGAACTCTTGTTGGTGGCGAATCCTGTGAATACGACGCGCCGAACGTCGGCGCGGCTATCCCCATCGGTATCCTTGAAGTAGAGCAATTCTGGGGCGCACGTGACGAAGAGGCCGCCTTTCCATGGCAGCAGGCCGTTCGGAAAGGTGAGCCCGTCCGCGAAAACAGTTCTCCTTTCGTAGCGGCCGTCGCCATCCTTGTCTTCGAGCATGGCGACCATGCCGGCCGGCGGATTCCCAACACCGGAGCCGGTGGGATACCCGCGATTCTCGGCGACAAACATGCGGCCTTGCTCGTCGAAACAAAGAGCCACCGGATCGATCACCGCAGGTTCGGCGGCGGCCAGCGCGATCTTCAGACCAGGTTCCAATTGGAATGCGGCGAGGGCTTGATCTGGCGACCGCGGCCCGTCCGGATTGGCGGCCGCGCTCGGTGAAGGCTGGCCGGCTGCTGTCGAAACCGAGTTGCCCGGTTCCGAAGCGAACGTTGAGACCGAAAGCAGCGGCGAGATCAGGAGCGCCAATTTGCACATGCGGGAAGGAGTCAATTGCATGGTTCTGGATACGAGATTTGGAGCCACATGCAATCCGAAGCTTTGGTGCTTGCCGGTTGAAGCCGGGGCTGATTCAAGAATCGCGCCAACGGCCGTAGCCGCCGAAGTGATGAAGCGGACACTATGGACAACGCTGAAATCCGCCCCCTGACGTCGGCGGCTAAGGATTCTTGAGTCCACCCTGGGATTCAGACTTACAAAGGAGACCGTGGGACGGACTACACGCGGAAGGTTTGTAGTCCCGCCTTTAGGCGGCCCGAACCGGCTAAAGCCGGGACTACAAACGCCGACCTGTCGTTCATCCAACGGTCTCGTCAATATGTCTTTCGAACCACCAGGAGTTCTGAAACTGCGCTCAGCGTAGCGCAGATTTGCAAGCTGCTGTATCGCCGATTTGAAATCGGTGGCAGCTCGAATGTTCCGCAGGCTGCAAACCTGCGATACGGTAGATTGAAAATCTGCGCTGCGCCCGGCAAGACTGAGGCATTACCGCGTGCCGCTCTATTCCATGGCACCGCTGGGCCGCTGAGCTGGAACCTCGCCTCGCAACACCTCGTACACCGTCTTCACCAGCAGTTCGGCAGTGTAGGGTTTCGGCAAGAACGCCTCGACCTGTAACTGCTCGGGATCCGTGACTTTCACGCCGGAACCCAAACCGCTCGCAGCCACAATCTTGATCCGAGGGTCGATTCGGCGAACCGCGCGAATCGTCGCGGGTCCATCCATGATCGGCATCCCCATATCCGTCACCAACACCCGGATCTTCCCGGTGTGCTGCGCGCAGGAGGCGATCGCTTCGGCGCCGTCGCTCGCGGTGAGGACTTTGTAGCCGAACATTTCCAGCGTTTGCTTGGCAATGTTCAAAATGGCGGCTTCGTCATCGGCCACGAGGATCAGCTCGCCGCTGCCGGTGGGCAACGCGCGCATTTCGGCGGCGGCAGCCTCGGTCGCGGCCGACCTGAGGGCCGGCAGGTAAATCTTGAATTCGGTTCCCTGCCCCACTTCGCTGTAACAGGTAATGTCGCCGGCATGGTTTTTCACGATGCTGCGCGCCGTGGAAAGGCCCAAACCCGTCCCTTTGCCGGTTTCTTTGGTGGTGAAAAACGGTTCAAAAATCCTGGCCTTAATCTCCGGCGGTATCCCGGTTCCGGTGTCCGCGATTTTCAGCTCCACGTGTGGCCCCGGCTTGAGATGAGGGTGCATGCTGGCGAATGGATCATCGACCAAGAGATTCGTTGCGGAAAGCGTCAACGTGCCGCCGTGGGGCATCGCGTCGCGCGCATTAACGCACAAATTCATGAGAACCTGATGGAGTTGCGTGGCGTCGGCCGTCAGCGCCCAAAGGCCGTCCTGAAGCGCGGTGCGAACCTGGATCGATTTGGGGAACGTTTGTTTGAGGATTTTCGCGACCTCCTTGATCAGATGAACTAGTTGCACGGCGACGCGTTCGCCCTGCACGCCGCGGGCAAACGTGAGCACCTGCTTGACCATATCAGCGCCGCGGGCGGCGCTCGCTTCAATCGTGCTCAAGAGCCGCTCGTCGTCGGGCGCCGTGTATTTCATGCGCAAGATTTGCAGGGACATGAGAACGGGCGCCAAGACGTTGTTCAAATCATGGGCAATCCCGCCGGCCAGCGTTCCGATGCTCTCCAAGCGCTGGTTTCGAAGCGACTCCGCTTCCAGCCGCTTTTTTTCCGTGATGTCGGCGAACACCACGACCGCGCCTCGGATCGCGCCGGCTTCAAGAATTGGGTGGGACGAGTAGTGAATCGGAAAGGAGGTGCCATCCCGGCGCCAAAACACTTCGGCATCCCCGGAAGCCGGCTGGCCGGTCCTGGCCGCCCGATGAATGGGACAATCGTCTGCCGGATAAGCCGATCCGTCCGGGCGGTGATGATGAATCAGCGTGTGCAATTCCCGGCCCATCACTGCCTCCGGCGTGTATCCGATCAATTCTGCGCCCGCCCGGTTCATGAAGGTGCAGCGTCCCTCGGCGTCGGTTCCGTAGATCCCCTCGCCGGTGGAGGCCAGGAGCAGTTGGATTTCCCGATGCAAACGAAGGCGTTCTTCTTCCGCTCGCTTCCGCTCCGCCATTTCCGCTTCCAGAGCCGCGGTGCGTTCGCGCACCTTGGCTTCGAGCTGTTCGTTCAATTGCCGGAGCGCTTCCTGGGCGCGGCTCAGTTCGTGGTTCTTTAACACCGCGGTTTCATAGGTGGACAACAAAAGGTTCAGGATTTGCAGCCGATCCGCGGTAATCTGGTGCTTCTGGCCCGCGAAGAAAATCTCCAGCGAGATGCGGGTTCTCTCGTACTCGCGCAGGTGCCGGTTCGACAAGATATACCGAATGCGCGAGACGAGATAATTCTCGTCGTAAGGCTTGGTGAGGAAATTGTCCGCGCCGCATTCCAAACCGCGCACAACATCTTCCGGGTCCGACAGCGCCGTCAGCAAAATCACGGGCAGGTCGGCCAATCTCTCGTCCGCGCGGATGCGGCGGCAAAGTTGGTACCCGTCCATCTCCGGCATGTTAACGTCGCTGATGAGGAGCGTGGGTTTGCGGACGCGCATCAATCCCAAGGCTTCTTTGCCGTCGCGGGCATGGCGGAGGACGTAGCCGTGCTGTTCGAGGATCAATTTCAACTGTTCCGCCTGGGTGGCGCTGTCTTCGACAATAAGAATTTCGACTTCATTTGGCATAACTCGGTGCTCCTTTCGTTTCATGCAGAGAATTCAAGCTGTACGCGCGAATTCAGAGCGCTGTTCAACCGCCGCAGCCGAGGTGCGGAGAAGTGCCGGGAATAGACGGCACCGCGTGGATTTCGGAAGTCGCGGTCCCCCTCACCCCGGCCCCACTGTTGTTGAATTAAGCGGACCGATACCTTCCGGTCCCCTTCCTCTCCCCGCGAGGAACGAGTGGGGAGAGGATCGAGGAGAGGGGCAGCCCAATAAAGACGGCCCTCCTCTCCCCGGCCCTCTCCTCCCTCCGAAGAGAGGAGAGGGAGAAATCCAAGTGCGATGTTCGTTTTCATTCCTTAATTCGACAGCAGTGCATCCCAGCCCTCTCCCTCAGGGAGAGGGAGCAAAGCGTCCTCCGCATCGAAAAATCGGTCGTGTTGGGTCGGTGCAGGCGCAGCGAACGATCCTCCCTCTCCCCTGGGGAGAGAGCCGGGGTGAGGGGGAAGGGAATGTACACCTTGCGCGGCGACTGGCCGGTTCACGGAAAGCGTCCACGCCATACTCAGCGGGCATTGGGACCACGAACCGAGGACATTTCGGAGCGCAGCCTTCAGGCTGCTTCCAGCCACGCTCTGGAATTGATCATCGAAGCGGCCTGAAGGTCGCGCTCCGATGGAAAAGCTCGTGTTCATACGGTTGGCTTGGCGGCGCCTGCCTTCGCGAGTCGCGTGAGAGTGGTGGCAATTTGCTCCGGCGGAAGCACGAAAGTCGCCGCGCCCAGTCTGATCGCTTCGCCCGGCATGCCGTGCACGATGGAGGTGGCTTCGTCCTGCGCGATCGTGATTCCTCCGCGATCCCGGAGCCGTTTCAATTCCTCCGCGCCGTCTTTTCCCATGCCCGTGAGCAAGACGCCCACCGCACTTCCGCCGCACGCGGCCGTCACCGATCGGAACAAATGCCCGACGGATGGGCACACGCTCTCGTTCCCTTTGTCTTTCGCGAGCGTGATCCGGCCGCTGCCGTCCACACCCATTTCCTGAGAATCCGGCGCGAAATAGACGACGCCGGCCAACGGCTGTTCCGCGTGCGTGGCGGCGCGGATGGGCAATCGGCAGGAGGGTTGAAGCCATTCCATCAAGCCGGACAGAAAACCAGCCGCGATGTGCTGGACGACCAGAATGGGCAGAGGAAAATCCGCGGCCAGACCGGACAAAATCATTTGCAGCACCGCGGGCCCTCCGGTCGAAGCGCCGATGGCCACGAGCTGGAGGGGAGTCTGAGTCTGGTCGGGATGCGTTCCACCGCGTCCCTGATTTTTTTCCTCCGAGCGATCAGAAACGTCGGAGACGGTGTGGTCCGAGTTTTGCGAAGCGATTATCCTTTTCGGTGAAAACGCTGGCGGGGCTTGGGAAGCCCATCCGTCCGTGCCAGATTCATGGATTGGCTCTCCTGGCTCGGCGCACGCTTCTGGACCGTGAGCCGGGGACCGGAGCGCCGATCTCCGATCCGGCGCGAATCGGCCTCTTGAATCCGCCGGGTCTGGAGACCGGCGCTCCGGTTCCTGGGTGGGGCCAGTTCCGGCAGCACTGCCTTCCTGGCACGAACGGCCCCAGCGCCGCACCACTCTGATTTCCGACATCAGCTTCACGGTTTGCGTGAGATTCTTGGAAACTCCTTCGAAGTTCGGATCAGCCGGCCCGACTGGTTTGGCGACAAAGGCGAGTGCGCCGGCCTCGAGCGCTCGGAACGTGGCGCTCACTTCCGTCGGGTCCGAGGTCCCGCTGCAAATCACGATTGGCACCGGATGCGTTTCCATAATGCGCCGTGTGGTTTCGAAGCCGTCAACCTTCGGAAGGTGGACGTCCATCAGGATGACGTCCGGCGTCTCCCGGTGGAGGAATTCCAAGGCCGCTTCTCCGCTGGCGACTGTGCCCATGACGCGCAACTGCGAATCCGCTTCGAGCACATGCGCCAGCAGCAATTGCAGCACGGGCGAGTCTTCCACGATCAGCACGTTGATGGGGAGCGTCTTCATTTCAACCATTCCACAAACCGTCGCAGCCGACTTATTGAGAAGACCGTGAGATGGACGACAGCTCGGCGTTCGTAGTCCCGGCTTTAGCCGGTCCGGGCCGCCTAAAGGCGGGACGACAAACCTTTTCCGTGTAGTCCATCCCACAGTCTCCTCCGTAAGGAGGCTCTGACTTATTGATGAGTTCAGAAG
>JACQWK010000613.1 GCA_016209525.1 Verrucomicrobiota bacterium | reverse complement strand
TCTGCGCGCAGGCTGGAATCTACGCCGCGAGCGTGGCCTTGCGTCACAGCAGCATCACGCTCACTCGCGAGTTTTACATCGACAAGAAACAGCCCACGTTCCTTGCTATTTCCAAGCTCATGCAAGAGCAACCGGAACCGGAACCGGAACAACAGCCCGGCGAGGCCGCACACAACGCGGCCTGAGACGGTTTCAACAAAGTGGAACGATTCCGGCAAAGGCGAGTGCAGGAAACACGGCGGACAGCCACGCACTGGCGAGCAGACGGAGGAAATCCTCTTTCGTGCGGCTTGCCCGCGCAGTGCCCAATCGTACCGCGAATAGAATTCCTGGCTATCAAGTTGACACCATACGTCATTGGCTTACGGTGAAGCGGTGGTCTTGTTGAGACGCCCGTCTTCACCCGACGCGTCCAGGAGTATTTGGAAGATGATGAATACGCGGAGTTGCAGGCGTTCCTGAATGTGCGTCCGGACGCGGGCAAGATCATCAAACATTCGGGCGGGATTCGTAAATTGCGCTGGGCCGGGAGTGGGAGAGGCAAGCGCGGCGGGCTGCGGGTGATTTATTACTGGTGGGTGGCCAAAGACCGAATTTCGCTGCTGATGGTCTATCCCAAGAGCGAACGAGATGACTTGACGGCAGACCAACTGAAACAATTGAGAAGCCAGTTAGTGCTATGAGGAAAGAATTGTTCGACGAATTGTTGGAAAGCGTGAAGCAGGCGGCGGCCATTGAGGGTGGCCAGATGAAGCCTTCGCGTGTCTTTGCGGTGAACCGTAAAAACGAAGTCGCTCGCGTTCGTTCCCGGCTCGGATTGTCGCAGAGCAAGTTTGCGGCGCTGCTCGGGATCAGCGCGAACACGCTCAAGAACTGGGAACAGGGGCGGCGGCAGCCGACGGGCGCGGCGAAGGTGTTGCTCAAGGTGGCCGAGCGGCACCCGAAGGCGGTGCTGGAGGCGGCGGCGTAGCTCGGTGTCAAAACGGACATGAAAGCGAACGGAAAAGGACAACGAATCGAACTGGGACGGTTCATTGTGGCCGATCCGAAGATTTGCCACGGCAAGCCGACTTACAAGGGGACGCGCATCATGGTCTGGCTGGTATTGGCCATGTTGGAGCGCGGCGAATCCTGGGGCTACATCCGCCAGGCCTGGCCCGGACGGGTGAGCGACGAAGCCATTGCTGAAACGATCCGTCTGGCCAGAACTTCGTTGCTCGACAAGCAGGGGCGCTTGGCGTCCGCCATTCACGTTCCTGGGCATGGGCGAAAGTAGTCCTCCTGGCTCTTCTTCTCGGTGGCTTAGGCTTTGAGTATTGTTGCTCCTGATACCGGCGTCGAATAGCCATCCGAGAAATATACTGTTCCGTGACAACTGTCTTTGACACATTGCTCTACGGCAATGCCGCACGACATCATCGACAATCGAGAATCGCACCTCGCTGACGCCGTCCGTCCTCTCCTGAGCCAATCGGTCCGTGCCCACTTTGCAGTGGGATACTTCTTTTTGAGCGGCTTCAAGGCCGTCGCAAAGGAACTTGAGGCCGTGCAGGAGTTGCGGCTCTTGATAGGCAACACATCTGATCGAGCGACGGTAGAACAGCTCGCTGAAGGCCATGCCTCACGAGAGGCCATCGTTGCCAAGCAACGCGAGGGCGAGTTCTTGAACGCCCAACAACGCGCCAAACTCGTCGCTGAAGGCGAACGCAAAATCCGGGAGCGTCTGGAGCGGCTCGATCAAACCGACGAAGACCAAGCCCTTGTCGAGCAGTTAGTGCGGTTGATTTCGGAAGACCGGCTCAAAGTGAAGGTGTACACGCGGAACCGGCTACACGCCAAAGCCTACATTTTCGACTACCCCACAGACCGCTTTGAGCGCGGCATTGGCATCGTTGGCAGCTCAAATCTCTCGCTTGCCGGCCTTCGGGACAACACCGAACTCAATGTTGTTGTTCACGGAAACAGCAACCACGAGCAGTTGCATCAGTGGTTCAACAAACTTTGGGACGAAGCCGAACCATTCGCCGCTGAATTGATGACCGAACTGAAATCGTCATGGGCTTTGGATGACTCGGTTACGCCGTACGAGCTTTACCTGAAAGTCCTCTACCATTTGACGAAAGACCGCCTCGACGAACCGGACGTGCCGATGCCGGCAGATTTTCCGCCTCTCGCGGATTTCCAGTGGGCGGCGGTCAAGAGCGCCATTCGCATCATCAAACTCCGCCAAGGTGTCTTCATCAGCGACGTGGTAGGGTTGGGCAAATCTTTCATCGCCGCGGCGCTGCTGAAATGGTTGAAAGTCCGCGAACGCCAACGGGCGCTGATCATTTGCCCCAAGCCGCTGGTTAAAATGTGGTATGACCGCTTCGTTGACCGCTACGATCTCGGCGCGGAGGTCCTGAGCTTGGGCAAGCTCAGCCAGCACGATTTCGACTGGTCGCCCGAACCATTTCAGAACAAGCAAATCGTCCTGCTCGACGAGTCGCACAACCTCCGCCACAGTGATTCACTTCGTTACGACCGGCTGCACCAATTCCTTCACGGCTTGGGCCTACCGGTGATTCTTCTTACGGCGACGCCGCGCAACAGCCGGGCACGCGACATCCTCAATCAAATCCGGCTTTTCAATGCCGACGACAAAATGGATCTCGGCGTCGAGCCGCGATCCCTCACCAAATACTTCAAACTGGTCGAGGACGACGAGCGCCCATTGCCGCCGCTGCTGCAACACTTCCTCATTCGTAGAACCCGCAAACACATTCGCGAACACTGGCCGGATGCCAAGGTGGATGGCCGCCCCGTGCGTTTTCCGAACCGCATTCTCAAGACGATCGATTACAGCATCGAAAAGACCTACGGCGGATTCTACAACCGACTGCGGGACCTTATTGAGCCGCCGAATCCCGACAAAAGGAAAAGGATTGGGATGACATACGCCCGCTACGGCCTGCATCTCCACGTCGTTCCAGCCAAGAAAGACGTTGCGCCCTACAACGATTTGGTTCGTGCTGGGCAACGGCTTCATGGCCTCATGCGCACTCTCTTGTTCAAACGGCTTGAATCCAGCGTCGTTGCCTTCCGCGAAACCGTTACCCGGCTGATCGAGCGCCACAAAATCTTTCTGAACGGTTTGGACGATGAGGTGATTATCGCCGGTGAGAAGGTTGAGGACCTGCTCAAAGGCATCGAGGAAGGCGACGCGGAGAACTCCGACTTGCGCGCTCAGTTGGAAAAGCTCGCGGAGAAGTACGATCCGAATGATTTTCGGCTGGCCGATCTACGCCGCGACGTGGAATCCGACCTGGCGACATTGCAGGAAATGGCGAAGCATGCGGCACCGATCACACCGGACAAGGACGCCAAGCTGCAACGTCTGCTCAAGTGGCTGGACGACGAGCCGCTACTACGCACGCACAAGCTGCTCATCTTCACCCAATACATCGACACGGCCCAATACATCACCGGCCAGTTGCGGGACGCAAAGGTTCGTCCACCTGAGACCATCGAACATGCGGACAGCACGCGCGACGACCTGCAAACGCTCGTCAGCCGTTTCGCGCCGATTGCCAACGAAGCCAAAGCACCGGTCAAGAATCCGATTCACGTTCTGGTAGCGACTGATGTTTTGAGCGAGGGCTTGAACCTGCAAGATGCCGCCCTGATTCTGAACTACGATTTGCATTTCAATCCCGTGCGGCTCATTCAGCGTTTCGGGCGCATTGACCGCATCAACTCGCCGCACACGGAGATTTACGCCTTCAACTTCCTCCCGGAACTCGAACTGGAACGACACTTGGGAATCCAGACGATTTTGCGGGCGCGGATCGAGGACATTCACCAGAGCATCGGTGAGGACGCGGCTATCCTCGAACCTGACGAGCAACTGAACCCCGACGCCATGTATGCGATCTACGAAGGCGACGGGAAGAAACTCGAAGCCATCGAAGACGGGATGGAAGCGAGCGTTGACCTTGAAGTCCAGGAAGCCGAAGACCTCATGCGCCGAATCAAGCGCCAGCAGCCGGAGCTTTTCGCGAGAATTGTATCTCTGCCGAACGCGCTTCGATCAGCGAAAGCACTTGCCGGAGCAGCGACTCCCCCTCTCCCAGTCGGGCGGGGAGAGGGGATTGTTTCCGGGCGTCCCGCCGTGTTCTTCTTCGGCCAGGCGGGAGATTTTCAGCGGCTCTGGCTCGCCGATGTGGAGGGCAACATCGTCACAGAGGACAACCATTCCTCACTCATCACCATTGCCTGTCCACCGGACGAAAAGCGGCGCAAGTTGCCGCCGGATTACAACGCCCTTGTCACGAAACTCAAAACCAAGTTCGATCGGCAGTATCAGGAGTACCTTGCTGCCGGGGGCACGCCGCATCGTCTCACGGTTTCTCAACGTTGGGCGCTGGACATGATTCGTGACGCCTACAAGCAAAGCGCCGATCTATTCTCCGCACCGGCCGAACTGAAAGCCACGCAGGAAAGACTGGAACGCCTGCGCAAACTCTGGAGCGTCAGCCCGATTGACGCGCGCGTTGAATTCGCCTTGCGAGGATTGCGAAGCCAGAAACCGGCACAAGAAGAAGCCATCAACCGGCTCGAGTCCATCGCTTTTGAATTCAAGCTCGACCTGCTGGCCGAACGTCACGTCGAAATCTCGAAGCTGGCGACCGAGCCTGTGATCATCTGCACGGAAGCGCTGCTTTGACACTTCACACGCCGGTCGGTAATTTCGCGCTATGAGTGAAAAGACCATTACCGTGACAGACGCCGCACGGCACTTTTCCAAAATCGTTCGTCGAGCCGAGCACAACGGCAGCACTGTGATTACTCGGAACGGTAAAGCCGTCGCCCGCGTCGTTCCTGCCAGGCGAGGCGCCCGCAACGGTCCGAGCGCTCCCAAAACCAAAGACCTTTCCCCTCCGGTCTTCGGTGCGATTATCTCCCGCTTCCCATTCGTCGGCTGTCTCAAAGGGGAGGACAGCACAGATGTGCGGCGTGTGGATGACTTCCTTTACGGGGAGGGAGATTGAACCGGCGGCTGTTTGCGGACACCAGTGGCCTGTACGCCGTGGCCGCGGCGGAGAACCAACGCCACGCACCTGCCGTGCGGCTGCTCGAAACCGCTTCCAGCCTTGTCACAACCCGCTTCATCGTGCTCGAAACAGTTTCGCTCATCACCAAGCGCCGTTCCGCCCGCGATGCAAAAGACTGGTACGAGCGGTTCCTCGCCTCGCCTTCAGTCTCGCTTCGCGAACCTGAACCAAAGCTGTTACGCCTGGCTGAAGAGTTTTGGCGCAAACACGAGGACAAGGATTGGGACCTGATTGACTGTTACTCGTTCATCGTCATGCGCCACGAACGTCTGACGAGCGTCCTCACTTTCGATCGGCACTTCCGGCAGGCTGGATTCCGGATCATTGAAGAAGAGTGACCGTTGCGCCATGCCCGCCCACCGCAACCGCGAACTCGAAAACAGGATTGAATCCCTGCTGAGATCTCCCGTCCGCACCAAGGCCGACCTTGCCAGCCTGTTTTGCAGGTCGCTCGGTTTTGAATACGTTGGTCGTGCCCTCTCCAATCGGGACCAGGAAACTTGGGGGGAAGGCGAAGTAGCGCGCATTGCCGCCGGCCAAAACTTCGAGATTCTCGCCCGGCATGATGATGTTGCCAGCGGCGGGTTTGCCATCCTCTACGGCGAATTGAAGCCGTTTAATTTCTCCATCCAGCGCACCCTGATCTTGCAACTCCGCAAACGCTTTCCCGCCGCGCTCTTTCTTTTCGCCCACCGGGACACACTCGGCCATGAACGCGGCGCGCGTGTCCATCTCACTCACGCAAAGATCAGCGGCCCGCCGTCCGGTGACGACGCCAGCCAGCGCCTCATGCTCCGCCGCTTCCGCATCGGGCCGGGCGAACGCTACCGCACGACCGCCGAGCAACTCGCCCTCCTTGACCTCAGCCACAAACCCGAAGTCGGCACGCTGGCCGTGACGGAACTCTGCGACGCCGCTTTCAACAAAGAGCCGGTCACCAAAAAATTCTTCGACGACTTCAGCGCCGTGTTCGAGAACGTCGGCCACGACATCGCCAATCGCCATCCGCGCTGGTCCAGGGAAACCGTCGAGGGTGAAGCCCAGACGCTCCTCAACCGCCTTGTCTTCCTCTACTTCATCCAGCGCAAGGGCTGGCTCAACCGCGAGCGCGACTACCTTGTCGCCCATTTCCGCGAGCACTTCCACCAACAACCGCGCGGCACGACTTATCTCGACGACTTCCTCCGCCCGCTCTTCGTCAAACTCAGCACCAAAGGCCCGCAAGCCGACGTGCCCGGCCACGACCTGCCCTTCCTGAACGGCGGCCTCTTCGCCGACGAATACGGCGCGGAACAGCGCGACGACGACGTGCGCCGCCACCACGAACTCAAAGTCGGCAACGACACCTTCCAGCACGTCTTCGACGACTTGCTCGAAGCCTACAACTTCACCGTGCGCGAGGACACACCGCTCGACGTGGAAGTAGCCATTGACCCGGAAATGCTGGGCAAAATCTTCGAGAGCCTGGTCCTCCAACTGGAGCAATCGCAGGTTGGCGGAAAAAGCTCCCGCCATGACACCGGGAGCTACTACACGCCGCGCCCTATCGTCCACTACCTCTGTCGCGAGAGCCTGGCTGCCTGGCTGGAAGACTACGCGTTTGGAGTCCCGCCTTCAGGCGGGCCGGCGTCCGCGCCACCCAGCCCCGAACCGGCTAAAGCCGGGACTCCGAACACCCGGCGCGAAAGCCAACCGCCACTTCCCCAAAATCGCAAATCACAAATCGCAAATCTCCTGGCCCTCGATGCCCTCGATGGCGTTAACCAATCCGAGCGCGCCATCCTCGACGCGCTGCTCACCGCCGACCAGGCCCGCGCGCTCGCCAACCAGCTTGACAGCCTGCGCGCTTGCGACCCCGCCGTCGGTTCGGGCGCCTTCCCCGTCGCCCTCCTGCACGAACTCGTCAACCTCGCCCGCCTCTGCGAGACGCGCGCCCGCGGCAAAGACCCCGTCGCCGCCGACTCGCGCTGGCTGTTCGACACCAAGACCCGCTTCATCGAGCGCTGCCTCTACGGCGTGGACCTCCAGGAACGCGCCATCGAAATCTGCAAGCTCCGCCTCTGGCTTTCGCTCGTGGTGGATTACCCGCTGGACGTGGACGTGGACACCTGCGAACGCCACAGCTTCCGCGACGCGCTCAAAAAACTCCCGGCCCTGCCGAACCTCGACTTCAAAATCCGCCGCGCCAATTCCCTCGTGGACATGATTCGCGGCGAACCCGTCCCGGTCGGACGCCTCCACGCCGGGCGCGACGCGCAACTCGTCCTCAACCGGCTTGCCGCCGCCAAGCGCGACTTTTACAGCGCCGACGCCGTCCCGGAAAAACGCCGACTCCGCTTCGCCATTTACGAAGCCACCGGCGAACTCGCGCAAATCGAACTCACCGTGGCCCGCAACGAACTGGGCCTCATCCCCGACCCGGCCAACGCGGAGAAAGTGGCCGAACTGGACCACGCGCAAAAAGAAATGGGCGCGGTGCTCGCGGAAATCCGCGCCGCCCGCAAGCTCAAGGCCGCCGACCAGGACGACGCCCTCGAACGCCTCCGCGCCCGTTTCGACGACCCGAAGAAACCCACCTTCGTCTGGCAGCTTGATTTCGCGGAAGTGTTCCACCGCGAACGTAGCGCAGGTTTCCAACCTGCTGTATCGCCGATTTCCAATCGGCAGGCCGTGGAAAAGGAAGGGACGCCCGAATGCGAAACAACGCTCAGCGGGTTGCAAACCCGCGATACAGCAGAATGCAATTCTGCGCTACGTTCGTGAAACGCCACGTCCTCATTCAGAGGTGCGCCCCAGAACGGGCCGACCTTGCTTGCGGGCTTTACCGGTTGGCTGGAGAGTGGTCGGAAAGCGACAGTGAAAACGACGCTGAACATCACTGAAGCCCAGGCCCGATTGCCCCGATTTGGAGGAGGAGTTGGCAGGCTTCACTCGCCTGCGAGTCGGCCACTACCGATTGATCGTTCAGTTCCTTTCCGGTGACATCCTCATTTGCCAGCCATACCAGGAGGGAGCAGTCCGTCCACCCATTTCCGTAGTCGCCGGATGTCGTTGAGCAGAGTTCGACGC
>JACQWK010000618.1 GCA_016209525.1 Verrucomicrobiota bacterium | reverse complement strand
GTGTAGAGGAAACTTTCCTGGTGATGCGCGAGACACCATTTGGCCATGATGCTGCCGCCGCGGCTGACGATGCCGGTCATGCGATGCGCGGTGAGCGGGATGAAGCGCAACAACACCCCGGCGTGAATGGTGAAGTAATCCACGCCTTGCTCGGCCTGTTCGATGAGGGTGTCGCGGAATATTTCCCAGGTGAGTTCTTCGGCCTTGCCGCCGACTTTTTCGAGCGCCTGATAAATCGGCACTGTGCCGATGGGCACGGGCGAGTTGCGGAGAATCCACTCGCGCGTGGCGTGGATGTTCTTGCCGGTCGAAAGATCCATGACGGTGTCCGCGCCCCACTTGGTGGCCCAGCGCATCTTCTCGACTTCTTCCTCGATGCTGGAGGCGACGGCGCTGTTGCCGATGTTGGCGTTGATCTTCACGAGGAAGTTGCGTCCGATGATCATCGGCTCGGATTCGGAGTGGTTGATGTTCGCGGGGATGATGGCACGGCCCGCGGCGACTTCGGCGCGGACGAATTCGGGGGTGATTTCCGAGGGGATGCGCTGGGGGAAGCGGCGGAACACAGAGGGAGAGTAATCAGTAATCAGTGAATCGGTATTCAGTGAAAGCTGCGCCGAGCCGGCGTGCTGTTTGTTGAGGTCGTTGCGGACGAGGTCGTGCGCAAGGTCGGCGAGGCAATTGGCTTCGCCGGACGGGCTGGTAGCCCGTTCCACCCGCCGCATATTTTCGCGGATGGCGATGAACTCCATTTCCGGCGTGATAATTCCTTGCCGCGCATACCAGAGTTGCGTGACAGGATGGCCTTGGGCTGCGCGCAGCGGGCGACGGGTGTTGGCGGGTTGGCTCATAGCCGATAGCCGATAGCCGATAGCCGATTGAGCATCAGATCCGCGGCTCTCCTTTTTTGCGGCGGCTTCGCGGAGAGTTTCATTCAGATACCCGTCGTCGCGGGCTGAGACCTTGCGTCCTTCGTATTCTTCGACATCCCCTCGTGAGACAATCCAAGGTCTGCGGAGCGGCGGCAGTCCCTGCTGCACGTCGCCCTGGAAATCCGGGTCCCCCCACGGCCCGCTAGTGTCATAGACACGGACGGGCTCATTGACCTCGACGTTGCCTTTGACCGATTTCGTTGGCGCAAGGGTGATTTCGCGCATGGGCACACGCACCGAGGTGTGGATCTTGCCCTGCACGTACACGCGGCGCGAACTCGGCAACTGCTCGCCGCTGTGCGGCTCAAAGGAATCTTTGGTGGCGATCATGAGGTTTTCAGATTTGAGTTTCCGGATTTCAAATCGAACGGCGGTCTGTCACCGCCCATCCAACTCTGAAACCGGGAAATGCCGTCGAAGGTTTGGCGGCCGCCACGCTAGTGGTTCCCTTCGCCAGCATTACCTGGATCAGGTTCAAAGGGTCTCTTGCGTTCCGTCGCAAGACTCTCAGCTTTCGTCCCGCCACGGCGGGGCTGGTCAGCTCCCCTGGAACTACCGCAACAATGTGGTTCCAAGCCCTTGCTGTCAATAGTCGCGACGCTTCAAAATTCTCTTTGAAATCATCGGCAATTCCCGCCAACATCCGCGCTCTGCTTTGAAATGAAACGAACGCATCATTGCAACGAATTGCGGTCGCACGACGACGGCCAAACGGTGACGCTGGCCGGGTGGGTGCATTCGAGTCGCGACTTGGGCGGTGTGATTTTTATCGATGTCCGGGACCGCGAAGGCCGCACCCAGACGGTCTTTGATCCTTCCAGTTTGCCGAAAGAGACTTTTGACCGGGCGGCCGCGCTCAGGGGCGAATCGGTGATCTTGGTCACAGGCAAGGTGCGCCGCCGCCCCGAAGGGACGAACAATCCAAAGATCGCCAGCGGCGAAGTTGAGGTGGCCGCACAAGAGTTGGAGATTCTGAATCAAGCCGACGTTTTGCCATTCCCGGTGGACGATCCTGAAGTCGCGAGCAAGGTCAACGAGGAACTTCGCTTGCAGCATCGCTACCTCGATCTGCGCCGGCCGGAGATGGTTCGGAATTTGCGCCTTCGGAGCAAAGTGGCGACGGCGACGCGGGTTTATTTCGACGAGCAAGGCTTTCTAGAGATCGAAACCCCGATCTTGTTCAAATCGACGCCGGAAGGGGCGCGGGAGTTTCTCGTGCCAAGCCGGCTTCATCCTGGCAAGTGCTACGCGCTGCCGCAGTCGCCCCAGCAGTTCAAGCAGATTCTGATGGTGGCCGGCGTGGAGCGATACTTCCAGTTGGCCAAATGTTTTCGGGATGAAGACCTGAGAGCCGATCGCCAGCTTGAATTCACTCAGATCGACCTGGAGATGTCTTTCATCGAACGCGAAGACATCTACAACCTCGTCGAAGGGCTCCTCAAGCGGGTGTGGAAAACCGCGCTGGATATCGACATCCCCACTCCCTTCGAACGGATCACCTTCGAGGAAGCGCTGAACCGCTACGGCATCGACAAGCCTGACACTCGATTCGGGCTGGAGTTGGCGGACTTCACGGAGGAGTTCCGTTCCAGCGGATTCAAAGTCTTCAACAGCGCTGTCGCAAATGGCGGCGTGGTCAAAGCGATCAACGCGAAAGGGATGGCGTGCGCGACCCAAGGGCAGATCGAGGCGATGACCGAGTGTGCGAAGAGCTTCGGGGCAAAAGGACTGGCCTACATCAAAGTCGAGAATGGAGAATGGAAATCTCCCATCGTGAAGTTCTTCACGGACGCGGAGAAAGCGGCGCTCGCCCGAAAGCTTTCGATTGAAGAAGGCGACTTGGTCTTGTTCGCGGCCGATCAATGGCTGACGGCTTGCGAGATTCTGGGGAAGATTCGCCTCTATTGCGCGGAGGTGCTCGTGACACAGGGCAAACTGGCCGTTCCCGGAGATCGATTCGATTTTCTCTGGGTGGTCGATTTCCCGCTTCTGAGCTTCGACAAAGAACAGAATCGCTGGTACTCAAGCCATCACCCGTTCACCGCGCCGGTGGCCGAGGACGTACCGCTGCTGACGTCTGACCCCAGGAAAGTCCGCGGCCAGCACTATGATGTGGTCGTGAATGGCGTTGAATTGGGGGGCGGCTCGATCCGGATTCATCAACCGGAGGTGCAGAAAGTCGTCTTCGAGCAGGTCCTGCAGATTCCTCCCGAGACGGTGAAAGCGCGGTTCGGCTACATGCTAGAGGCGTTTCGCTACGGATGCCCGCCTCACGGCGGCATCGCGCTCGGGTTCGATCGTTTGATCGCAATTCTCTGTGGAACACCGAGCATCCGCGACGTAATCGCGTTCCCGAAGACGGCCAAGGGAACCGACTTGATGACCGACTCACCGGCGGTCGTCGAACCCAAGCAGCTCCGGGACCTGCACATCGAACTGAAAGCCGCGAAGAAACCTTAGAAACTGTAGGATGCCGTGATGTGCCCGCGGGATTTCCCGGCGCCGCCGAGGCCAGGAACGGAGTCCTCCAACTGCCAGCCGTAATCGAATCGAACGGAAAGAAATCGGGAAATCTGATAGCGCAGACCGGCGCCGGCGGACTTCAAGAGAACGTGCGGGTCTTCCCTCGGCTGCAGAATTCGATTGCTCGTCTGACCGTAGTCAAAAAAGCCAAGCACCTGCAACTCGTCCTTGGCGGTCTTGTCCAGCCACCGGCCCAGTGAGAACGAAGGCGAGCGCAATTCGTTGGAAATAACAAACCCCTCCGTGCCGCTTGCGGTTCGCTCTTCGTAGCCGCGGATGGTGTAAGCGCCGCCCAGTCCGAGTTGCTCGCTGGGCACCAGGTTTCCGTCCGCAATCTGGTAGGTCCCGCTGATTCGCCAGCTAAATCCGGACCACAGCCGCGTCACCCGTTCGAGGTTAAATTTCGCGTAGGTGTAATCAGCCTCGGCGAAAGGGTAGGAGTTGCTGAACGCGCTGTCGGTGTTTTCGCCCGACAGGTTGCCCGGGCTGTAGTATAACTCCAAACCGAGAAAGGTGCTCCCCCAGTCATCCGGCATCATGCCGGTGTAGCCGAGCATCCCTTGCCCGATCTCCGTGGTATCGGCAAGCACGTTCACGAAGTTGAACTCGAGGTTGTTATCGAGATGCCTGAAATCCAGCCCCGCCATGAATTCATGCCGGTAGGAGCGTAGATTCGGGAGTGGAATGCCGTAATGGAGACTCGCTTGGTAACTCGTTCCTTGCTGGGTGATGGGCAGGTTTGGGATGTTTCCTTTAATGTCCGCGTAACTGCCCGAAAGCGAGAGAGTGTGGCGCCAAGGGAGGAAAACCGCATAGTTCATGACGTGAGCCTTCAGAAACTCGAACTCTGAATCGGTAACGAACCGGTAGGACAGTATGTGATCGTGGAAGCCGAACGCCTTCCCCCAATCGACGGACGCAGACAACCGCGTTTCTCCGGTCAGACGGTTGCCTGTGTTGTCGATGCCGACGGATCCGCCCAACGGAAGGCGGTCCGACGTTCGGATGACCAAGTCCGACTCAAAACGCTGTTCGCCCGGCTTGTAAAGGGCATCGACGGAGCGGAATTTGTTTCGACCCAGCCAATGCAAGTCGCCAATCAACTTGTTCTCACTGATCGGCTCGCCTTCCTGGGCACGGAGATTTTTTCGCAGATACTCGGTCTTCGTCCACGTGTTTGTGCCTTCAAAGATCAATTTGCCGAGCTTGGATTCGATGACGACCATTTGCAGAACTCCTCGCGACACGGTTTGAGGCGGGAATACAGGATCTACCACCGGGAAGCCCTTTTGGCGGTAATGCTTCCGGACGGTCGCCTGGATATCCTTGAGCAACGTCTCGTCAATCTTCCGGCCGAGGAACGGTTGAATCGCTTTGCCAAATTGTCCGCTCTGCAGAATCGGGATGTCTTTCACTTGAAGTCCCGTCACGGCCAAGGCCGGATCGTCTTCCTTCAACAATGCGTCCTGCGACTTCCAAACGATCAAACCCTTGAGTTCCTCAACCGGTTTTTCAGCCTCAGCAGCCTGCAAGCACCACGGGAGGCCAGCTACGAGCATCGTCCACACAATGGCGGCAGGACACATGGATGCAGGTCTGAAGCGCTTGCCCGGTGAGGCGAACTCGGCACGGGGCCGGCAGGGAGGTGCAAAGCGAGTACGCCTTCTTGGCACTCCCCCCAACAGAGGAACATAGCGCGCCTGGCTGAACTGAAACGGAAATAGTCTTCCTAGAATTTGTCTCGACGAGGATGTCATAGGCGCCGCTTCAAGTCATTAATGAGTTCAAAGGTAAACGCACACCCCTCACCCGGCCATCGGCCAACCTCTCCCCATCTGATGGGGAGAAGGCTGGCGTGAGGGGCATCTGTCATGTCGAGTTACTTTCGAACTGTTTAACAATATCACTTGGCTGTGACGAACTTATGCCCGGAGAAAGGCTGAAGACAGCCCCCTCGGAGCGATGCGTTTATAGGCAGGAATCTCTTCAAATCCAAGTAGTATCTTGGCTCATCCGTGCCTGGAGTGATTCAAGAATTGCCTCAACGGGCGTAGCCGCCGAGGTGACGAGGCGGACATTGGGACACGTAATGCCATTCCGTTCGGCAGGTTGCCGACCGTGGCGGGCAGGTTGCCCGCACCACCCGTCATTCAAACACAAACTGAAATTTCCCCGGCTTGCATCCCTAGCCCAACTGTTGAATGCTTGGCGCAAACTTAGAACAAAGCTCTGGCAATGCTAAACGAAGAAACTGTCAAACACGCCCTCGAATCGGTCAAATATCCGGGCTATTCCAGAAACATCGTGTCATTCGGGTTGGTCCAGAAAATCTCCGCGGCCCACGACACCGTCAACGTCCTCATCCAATTGACTTCCGGCACCCCCGAATTAGCCCAACAGATCAAAGGCGACTGCGAACGAGTCCTTAGGGAGATCCCAGACGTGCGAAGCGTCTATGTGGAGGTCAAGCTTCCCGCGGCGTCTCAAAGCGGCGGGGCCGGACCAAACCCTTGGTCGCAGCAAGCGCCCGTTCCGGGAATCAGACGCGTGGTGGCCATCGCCAGCGGAAAAGGAGGCGTTGGCAAATCAACCACTTCGGTAAACCTCGCTTGCGCGCTCCGGCACTTGGGCGCTGAGGTTGGCCTGCTCGATTGCGATATCTACGGTCCCTCCATTCCGTTGATGATGGGGATCAACCAAAGACCGACGATCAGCGAACACGAAAAGCTGGTTCCGCCATCGAATCACGGCGTGAAGTTGATGAGCATGGGATTCTTGTTGGACGGGGACGCTCCGGTCATCTGGCGCGGCCCCATGATCATGAAAACCATTCAGCAATTCGTGAACTCCGTCGAGTGGGGCGAATTGGATTACCTGCTGGTCGATTTGCCTCCCGGCACGGGGGACGCTCAACTTTCGCTCTGCCAGACGGTTCCGTTGGACGGCGGTGTGATCGTCACCACCCCTCAAGAAGCCTCGCTTGGAGTGGTGCGCAAAGGGATCGCCATGTTCATCAAAGTGAACGTGCCGATCTTGGGCATCATTGAGAACATGAGCTATTTCGAGACCCCATCTGGTGAGAGGGTCGAGATTTTTGGGCATGGCGGAGGCCAGAGCGAGGCTCATCGTCAAAACGTCGCGTTCTTAGGCGAAATCCCACTCTTTACCGAGATACGGATCAGCGGAGACACAGGCATTCCCATCGTAGTATCGGCTCCCACCCAACCGCCGGGCCAAGCCTTCATTCGAATTGGGAAAACCTTGAGGCAAAAGCTCGGGTAAAGGGAGTAACTTCCGAGCAGAGATTGCCCATCCGGACGACAATTCGCCCGCTTCCAGTCGCGACTATCGTTAAACCTTGAGGATTTCACCAGAGCCCGCGAGTGGACCACATTATGCTGAAAAACTGTTGTCATTGTGAACGGCAATGGTACAGTTTTGGTTGTTGGGACTGGCAGCCACCGGGATCAGAGGTGGAGCCTTAGCAATATGACCAGTGACAACGATTTAGTTAAGAACTCATCGCTTTATCGCGAGTTTCAGGCTGAGCGCGAGGAGATCATGAAGCACAAATGGATCGAGTCGGAAAAGGCGGGCTACGACATTGGCTTCGAGCATGCCTTGACCGATTGGATCATCAAGCATCGGTCCAAGTGGCGCAAAAGCCGCCAGAGACAACACGTTCATTAGGAGTTTTATTCCTTTAAGTGCAATCCCGTGAGGTTGCGAAGGAATTCACGAATGACCCAACGGCGAGTCATCCGAGCCGCCTTCCAAATAAGGCCTGCTCGGTTTTCTTTTTTTCGCTATGTCCAAGAGAAGTCTCCTGTTAGACGCACAGGCCATCCAACGCGCGCTGGCTCGAATGGCCCACGAGATTATGGAACGAAATCCTTCGATCTCGAAGCTGGTGATCGTCGGAATTCAACGTGGAGGAGTGTACCTGGCGCATCGACTGAGCGGCCTCCTGCAAAAGATCGGCGGCCATCCCGTCCCGGTCGGCGCGCTCGATGTGAGCATGCACCGTGATGACTTGGACAATCGGGTGACTCACCACATCCATCCGACCGCCATCCCTTTCGATATCACAGGGAAAACGGTCGTTCTGGTGGACGATGTTTTGTTTAGCGGACGAACGACGCGAGCGGCCATGGATGCGCTCAACGACTTCGGGCGGCCCCGGTCGATCCAATTGGCGGTCTTGGTGGATCGCGGCCATCGAGAGCTCCCCATCAAGGCCGATTTTGTCGGCAAGAATGTTCCCACGTCGCTGCAAGAACGAGTGAACGTGGTGCTTCACGAGGAGGGAGGCGACGACACTGTGCACCTCGAAAAAATATGAGCTGGAACCGGAAACACTTGCTGGATATCCAATCGCTATCGGCGGACGAGATCGTCACCGTTCTTGACACGGCCAGGGCCTTCAAGGGTGTGGGTGAGCGGGCCATCAAGAAAGTCCCCGCGTTGCGCGGCAAGACGGTGATTAACCTTTTCATTGAACCGTCCACTCGAACTCGAATCAGCTTCGAGTTGGCCGCCCAACGACTCACCGCGGACATCATTAATTTCACCGCGGAGGCCTCTTCGCTGAAGAAAGGCGAAACGCTGAAGGACACCGCGCGCAACCTCGAAGCTTTGAATGCGGACATTATCATTATCCGCCACAGCGCGACGGGCGCGCCGCATTTCCTCTCCCGTTTCCTGAACGCCAGCGTCATTAATGCCGGCGACGGCGCTCACGAACATCCCACTCAGGCGCTGCTGGACGCTTTCACCATCCGGGAAAAAAAGGGCCGATTCGAAGGCCTGCAGGTCACGATCTTGGGGGATATCCTTTACAGCCGAGTGGCCCGGTCGAACATCTGGGCGCTGCTGAAATTGGGGGCGAAAGTGACCCTTTGCGGGCCCTCGACTCTGGTGCCTCGTGAATTTGAGAAGCTCGGATGTCACATCACTTACGATGTCAGTGAAGCGATCGCAAATGCCGACATCATTAACTTGCTTCGGATCCAGCATGAGCGGCAGCGAAAGACCATGTTCCCCGGCACCGGAGAGTACACCAGCCTCTTCGGTCTTAACCGCGCGCGGCTCGGCCTCACCAAACCGGATGTGTTGATCATGCATCCCGGCCCGATCAACCGCGGAGTCGAAATCGACAGCAGTGTGGCCGATTGCAGTCGATCCGTGATCCTCGAACAGGTCACCAACGGCTTGGCCGTCCGTATGGCTGTGCTCTTCCTGGTCAACGGCGGAAAAGGTCCTCAAGAGGTCGCTGCCCAGTGAAAAATGGGTGGCGCGGGCAGCCTGCCCGCTCCGGTCGGCAACCTGCCGACCGGAATGGAGGCGGATGGCCAAATGAGATTTCCCCGAACAAGTGCGCGCATTGGGATCATGAACCGTAGCCGCCGACGTAAGGAGGCGGAACCGATTTGCGATTTACGATTTGGGAATGTCCGCCCGTTACCTCGGCGGCTACGAACCGGCGGATCATGGAGAGAATTGCCGACTCCCACTAAAGTACCGCCCAATCCTGCCGATATTACAGGACGAGCAGCGGTAGGCAGTTGGCTGCCGCACAGGCCGGTGGAGAACGCCTGAACCAAGGTTTTCCGGCGACATGGATGTCGCTGAGTCGAACAACAGACAAAAGGATTTGTCTTATGAAGAGAATCATTTCTTTATCGGGTTAGGCTGAAATTCGCGGCCTAACCGCTTCCCCCAGAGTTTTGGAGTCTGATCCATTTTGGCAGGCAATACGGCTGAGAACCGTCTGGGATTCTGTCCTCGTTGTGAGGAACGCCATCCCAGTCAAGAGCCTCGCCGGAAGGTGCGCGTCACGAGTTGCCGCCCGCAGAGATGCGGGTGAGCCGAGAGCGGGCACCGAACGATGAATGCGCCTGGCGATCGGACTCAGCAAGTCCTCTGGCTAACGATTCTTTGGGGGAGCGAAGGATCTTTCAATACTTAGGGCACGATTGAAGTTTTGCGCGAGTGAGCGCGAAGTACGCGGCGCGGGCCGGCCGGTCGTTGCGGGACCGGCGAAGCGAGCGCCGTGGTGAGATGCGTATCTTCGCTCCGATGCTCCACGTGCCGTCGATTCCAGTTCGAGCTGGCTGTTCGAACCTGCGTGTTTCGGACAAGGTCTGAGGTGCGCCGGGTGAACTTGCGGCGTATCAGCTCGGCGTAGGACAGAAGTGAAATGATGATTGAGAACGAGTTTTAAAATTAGAGCGGGCTCCTAGCCCGCTTCGAAGTCCGTTTGAAGTGCCTCCAAAGAAGGCAGGCGGGAAGCCTGCCCGACGTTGGCGCGCTGGCCGGTGAGATGCGCTCTGAGAAAGGGCATCTGAACCGAATCGGATGTTGGCAGAAGATGTGACGGAAGGAAATGTCGGATGGCTGTGGTCATTAATACGAACGTCGCGGCGCTGCATTCCGCGCGTCTATTGAGCGCGTCGAGCGCTCAATTGTCGAAGTCGCTGGCGCGATTGTCTTCCGGTTCGCGCATTGTTTCGCCGGAGGATGATTCGGCTGGCTTGGCGCAGTCGATCAACTTCGACGCCCAGATCCATCGGAACTCCGCTGCCGACATCAACGTCCAGAATGCCATTTCCTTCAGCCAAACCCAGGATGGATTTCTGCAAAAGGTGCAGAAGGCGCTGGATCGCATGAGCGAGATTTCCGTGTTGGCGCAGGATGCCACCAAGACGGACGAGGACCGTTCCAATTACAACTCCGAATTCACGCAACTTTTCGACTTCATCTTCAACGACGTCGCCACCAAAAAATTCAACGGCGTGAGCTTGTTCAGCACTTCCGGCCTGGAGGTGACCATTGACAGCGATGCAACCACGTTTGGCTTAACTCCGATCGACCTCGATGGAGATGTCAGTTTCATCCTCCTTGGATTATCGGTTGACACTTCGGCCAACGCGTTCACGACCATGACCACGGTCAAGACCGCCATCGAGAACATCGCCGCCGATCGGGCCAAAGTGGGTTCGAACTTGGCGCGGCTCACGATGACCAGCGAGTCGCTGCAGATTCTCAATCAAAACCTCTCAGCCGCCAACAGCCTCATCCGGGATGTCGATGTGGCGAAGGAGAGCACCGACTTCGCCCGAAACAACATCCTCGTCCAGTCCGGAACCGCCATGTTGGCGCAGGCGAACGTCATCCCGCAGACCGCTCTTCGGCTGCTCGGATAATCAGCTTGAAAAGTCCCGGGGCTTGAAGCCGCGAGGGACCTTGAGCCGGAAGATGTCTCCGTGCATCCGGGCGACATAGACCCCTTGCTGATGCGCCCGTTTTTCCATTTCGCGGCTGCAATCCACGGCTGCGAGCACACCCAGCAATTTGTATCCTTTGAACTGCGGCAAAAAATGGAAAAACCGTTCCAGGTTGCGCACAAATTTCTCCAGTTCGCGTTCGTTGAGATGGTTTTTCACCTCGGCCGCGACCACCGTGCGCCGCTGGCCGTTGACCGCGCCGACCAACTCGAGTTCCAGTTCGTCCTTGCCTTTGCGAAAGCGGCGCCCGGGCAGCATTTGATCCACACCGAAGTGCCTCTGAAAGATCTGTTCCAAGGACGGCAAAGCCATCCCTTCGGCAAAGTCGCCAAACTTATTGCCCAAGCCGCCGATCTGTTTCCCCGATTCCTTGACCTGCCGGTCTGTGGCCTTCAACTGCCGGTCTGTGGCCTTCAACTGCCGGTCCGTTTCTTTCTGGGCCGCCGCCAAGCTCGCAACCAGTTGTTTCAGTTCCGCATCGGTCATGATGGAAAACTAATCAGCCGGAAGATGAGTGTCAATTCGGGCCAAGGCGCGTGTCGGACCCAGACGCGAGGGAAAGCGCGGAATACACCGAACCCGCGAACGAAGGAACCACACATCAAGCCTGACCTTGTGAGTTCAGCCTAAATTCGGCGGTTGGATGGCCGAAAAAAGCGAAAGATGCCGAAAAGAACAGAAGTCCTGGGTCAGGTGTCTTTCACCTGACAGGTGAGTGGCCGCGGCTGCGCAACACTCTCGAATTCTTTCGCTGCTTTCGTTTCTTTCGGCTGAACTGCCATTCTTCGGTTCAGTGGGGAATGCAGAGAAACCATGGAGCCGAGCCAACCAAACTTCCAAAATCGTAAATCATAAATTCCCTCTCACTCCACGCGCACGCGATAGAACCGCTGCGAGTTCGTGGCGGTCGTGTCCGTGAGAACTTTTACGGTCCCGTCGCCGGTCATGGGGTTCAGCGGCTTCGAAGCGCTCTCGGAGAGAGAATTCTTGTATTCGAGCACGTAGGTCTTGCCGCCGGACGTGGACACGGACACGCGGAACGTCCCGTCGTAGCGGGCGAACTGAAGAATCGACACTCTCGCCGTCTGGCTGATTGGCACGGGCAAGCTTTCGCGCAGAGCACCCATCTTGTCAGCGCTGCTCCGAGCTGCGATGAGCAGCTCCGCTGGCCGGTTCGGAAAAGACCGAAAGGATTTGGAATTGCGGTTTCGGGAGCCGTTCGGTAAGTTCGAGCCAAGAGAGAAGCCTATGAACGTGTCGCTGACACCAGAGTTGGAAAAGTTCGTTGAAACAGAACTTAAGAATGGAGTGTACCAAACTGCCAGCGATGTGATTCGGGCGGGCCTGCGCCGGCTTAAAGCCGATAAAGAGCGGTCGCCGGCTTTTCCGCGAACGTCCGAAGAACTCGAAGCGAATCTTCTCCAGAGTATTGAACGATTTGACCGCGGCGAAGGCGTCGATGGCGAGAAAGCGTTTCGTCGCTTGCGCCGGCGGATCAAGGAGCATGGTGCCCGCGGGTAGGTTCATCCTTGACCCGTGTGTCGAGGAGGAACTTTGGGCAATATGGGAGTTCATCGCCGACGACAACCCCGACGCGGCCGGACGCGTGGTCGAGGCGGCGTATGAGACTTTCAAGGATCTTGCCGCTTCTCCCGGCCTGGGACGCCCACGCCGATTTCGGAATCCCCGACTACGGGATGTGCGTTCGTGGCGCGTGTCCGGTTTCGACAACTATCTCATCTTCTACCGTATCGTCCCGGACGGTGTCCAGGTGCTTCACGTCTATCACGGAGCCAGAGACATCGAGGCGCTCTTTGGAGAATGAGCCAACGTCGGCCGGCTTTGGTTTTGAGATCACTCCACTCGCACGCGATATGCGGAACGATTTTTCATACCGTGCGGGGGCAGAAACACGCTCTTTTAAGTGTCCAGAGCACGACAGCCTTTCGATGCTCTACAAACCTCAGCGGTAGATCTCCCGGCGGTGGCCGATTTCGATCACGACAACCAGCAATGCCCTGTCGTGGATCTGGTAGAGAATCCGATAATCCCCGACACGAACCCGATACAGGGCCTCCTCGCCGGCCAATTTCACGCAGCCGGTCGGGCGGGGATCGTTCGCCAAGTCGTCAATCGCTGCGTCGCAGACGCGCCCACCGCGACGGAGCCGCAACCAAATCCAAACAAGACAGGATGGCCGCAAAAAAGCGCAAAGAGCGCAAAAAGATCGACCAGGTAACACTCTCGTTCGAATTTTTGCGTCTTCTGCGCTTTTTCGCGGCCAAAAACTCCCCGCTAGAATGCGTGATTATGACGGATAGAAGTGTGGAGTATTGAGTCGCGAAGCTTATCGAGAAACCTCCGGGCCTGCGGGCGCAGGTCAACGGAATTTGGCATCCAACTCCTTTTTCACGTGGTCCCAGGGAATGTCTTCACCCGCCTCAGCCAATGATTTCCTTGCGGCGGCCAAATCCGCCTCTAGCTCCAGCGCTTCCAGTTCAGCCAAGTCGTCGATCAATGATAGAACCTTCTTCGCGCGGTCCGGGGAAAGATTCCCGAGTTTGTTAACTGCGTCGGCCAAAGAACTCATGCCAACAACCTGCCAGTCAGAGGGCGGACCGTCAATCCGATCATTCCACCCGCACGCGATAGAATCGTTGCGAAGTCGTAGCGGAGGGGTCTGTCAAAACTTTGACGGTGCCATCGCCGGGCACGGAAGTCAGCGGCTTCCGCCCGCTCTCGGTCAGGGAATCCTTGGAGTCGCCTGGCTTCATTTGTGGGCCTTCAAGAACGTCTGCCCTTCGCGATGGTTTCCTGCGAATTCGAACGACAACACGTCCGGCAAATGTTTGAAGACCAGGCGCAGATGCAGATCCGCCCGGGCTTCGTAATAGTCGCGCGTCAGTTTGCGCACGCTGGCGCCGGAATGGACAAGCGGTGATCCAAAAACCTCCTGTGCCTGTCGAATGGCCTGGCCAACTTTCCGTTTCTCGGTTTTGGACAGTTTCCGCACCTGGGCGCGAAATGATGCCTCCAATCGAGCCGGCTTCAATCCGAACAATCCTTTACGATGTCGCCGCTAAACGTTTTGTATCGCCCTTTCCGCTCGTTCTCCAGGATTCGCCGATCCAGCCGATCAGCAAAACGCGCGGCTTCCTCGCTCGACACGCCGTACTCTTTCCAGAGGTAGGTCTCCTCCCACGGGACAACCTCGACAGGTTTCAGTTGAATGATCTTGTCTCCCGAGATGATGCCGATTTCCTCTCCTCTCGTGGCGCGGTCCAGCAAAGCGTGCAGTCTGCCTTTGGCTTGTGAAACCGTGACCGTCTTCATGCCGCGGTTGTATGCCGGAGTTTCGACCAAGTCAATTTCGATTCGCTTCGCCAATCTCACTCTTCCGGTTCGAGGGTCACTCCACTCGCACGCGATAGAACCGTTGCGAGATCGCGGCTGACGGGTCGGTCAACACTTTCACGGTGCCGTCGCCGGGTCCGGAGGTCAGCGGGTTCCAATCGCTCTCGGGGCGGGGGTTCTTGTATCTCAAGCGGAAAAGTCCCGAGCCTTGAAGCGGCGAGGCACTTTCAGCCGGAAAATGTCTCCATGCATCCGGGCGACATAGACGCCTCTCTGGTGGGCCCTCTGCTCCATCTCTTGGCTGCAGTCCACCGCCGCCAGAATTCCGAACAACTTGTAACCTCTGAACTGAGGCAGGAAATAGAAAAAACGCTCGAGGTTGCGCACGAATTTCTCCAGTTCGCGTTCGTTGAGATGGCTTTTGACTTCGGCAGCCACCAGGGTGCGACGCTTGCCATTGACGGCCCCGACGAGTTCCAGTTCGAGTTCATCTTTGCCTTTGCGAAACCGACGGCCGGGCAAGATTTGGTCCACACCGAAGTGTCGTTGGAAAATCTCTTCCAGGGACGGCAAGGCCATCCCTTCGGCAAAATCACCGAACTTATTGCCCAACCCGCCGATCTGTTTGCCCAGTTCTTTGATCTGCCGATCGGTGGCTTTCAATTGCCGATCGGTAGCCTTCAACTGCCGGTCGGTCTCTTTCATTCGCCGGTCCGTCTCCTCCATCTGGAGAGCGGTCCTTTCTTGGGTCGCAAGCACACGGGCGAGCGTTTCTTTCATTTCCCGATCAATCATAGTGGCAGATTAGCCAGTACGCACAGGGGTGTCAAACCAGCCGGGATGAGAGGATGAGAGAGAAACCGCAGAACCCGCCGAACCCGCGAACGAGCGCCCCAATGAGGGAAACCGGAAACTGGAAACTGATTTGGGCTAACCAGTACTAAATCGTTGTAGTTCGTTTCACTCAACGCTCCGCGATAGGGCGACCAAATCGCAAATCATAAATGGCGTGTCACTCCAAACGCACACGATAGAACCGTTGCGAAGTCGTGGCGGATGGGTCTGTCAAAACTTTGACGGCACCGTCTCCGGGCACGGAGGTCAGCGGCTTCCAATCGCAATCCGTCAGCGAATCCTTGTGTTCGAGCGCGTCAAGCCATGGGCCAGCGGAAGCAGAACCTCATTTTACGCAATAATTCGAGCTGGCGGAGTTCGCCGACACGCCCTCGCTGCCTTTGAAATTGGGCTTTGGGCAGCGTGTAGATGAAGTCGCAACGCACCGCCGTCTTCCAATCCATTCCATCCGCTTCATCCAACGCCGCCTCGCGCCGCTTGAGCGGACGATCCAGCCGCACGGACGTGCAGAGCAATCCATTCACGAACTCGATGGCTGGGTTCTGGCAAATCTCACCAGCGGAGAGAATCACGACGGGATGCGATTGTTCCTTGGCAAACGGATAAAGGTAGATGTCCCATTGCCTCATGGCACAAGGCGAAGCGGCCCTTGCGCCGCCAACTGATTCAGTTCGGCAATTTCCTCCGTCGAGTAGTCTTCCGCGAAGTATCCGCAGGGCGCGGTTTCGGAGCCGCCTGCCGCCGGGGTGAGGGCGTGCAGAGCGACGCGCTGGTCGGCGTTTTCGATGATGATCGTTTCTCCTTGCAACACGCGATCAAACAATCGACTGAAGTCGCGGCGGGCGTCTTCTAATGTAACTGTGCTCATGCTGGAAAACATGCCGAATCCCTGCGTCCTCGGCAAGCACAGCGTTGTGCCTCGAAGAGAAACCGAGGAACACGCCGACCCCGCGAACGAGGGAACCACTGATGGAGTTTCAGTCCATGCTCAGGCGACTGAGCGTTGACCCAATCGTAAATCATAAATCATAAATCGCCCATCACTCCACCCGCACACGATAGAACCGCTGCGAGGTCGTCGCCGTTCGGTCTGTCAAAACTTTGACGGTCCCATCGCCGGGCATGGAGTTCAGCGGCTTCCACGCGCTCTCGGAGAGGGAATTCTTGAATTCGAGCACGTAAGTCCGGCCGCCGGACGTGGACACGGACACGCGGAACGTCCCGTCGTAGCGGGCGGCTTGAAGAATCGGCGGACTCGCGGACTCGCGGATCGGCAGAGGAAGGTTTTCGCCGAGTGAAACCGTTTTGATGGTGCTCCTCCGGTTAGCCACGAGCACATCCGCAGGCATGTTGGGAGAAGGCGAGGCTGTCACATTGATCGTCATTGTGTTCGGCGATTGGTCAAGATTCACCCCGCCGTTGGCCGTGCCGCCATCGTCCTGCACCTGGAAGGTGAACGCGGCATAGGGGCTGCCGTTAGCGCTGGCCGTCGGCGTGAAGACCAGCCCGGCGCTGGCGCTTGAGGTGTAAATCTGGCCGAACCAAACCACCGCCACCAGCTTAGTCCCATCCGACGACGAGGCGACGGAACTCCAATACCTGTTGCTCTCCCGCGGCGTCCAATTCACTCCGGAATCCATCGAGGTGTAAATCTGTCCGCCCTCCACTACCGCCACCAACTTGGTCCCATCAGCCGACGAAGCGACGGAATACCAGAATCGGCTGCTCTCGCGCGCCGTCCACGTCACCCCGGAATCTGTCGAGGTGTAAATCTGGCCCCCGTCATACACTCCCGCCACCAGCTTGGTCCCATCCGACGATGAAGTAACAGATTGCCAAACCCGGATGCTCTCGCGCGGCGTCCACGTCACCCCGGAATCCGTCGATGTGTAAATCTGCCCGTTACGCGCTAACGCCACCAGCTTGGTCCCATCCGACGATGAAGCAACAGATTTCCAAAGCCGGATGCTCTCGCGCGCCATCCACGTCACGCCTGCTGGGGCGGGATCGGGCGAAACAAAGTCGCCAGCGTTCACCGTGATGCCGTTCATCGTCAAAGTACCTGCAGACGGCAAGGTCGTGATCTTGACCGACAGCAAAGCATTGGCCGGGGTGTCGTTCGAGTCGCTGAATCCAAAGTCCGCCGGGGCGAAGGTGTAGCTCGTGTCTTCGTTGATCGTGATTGTCTTATCCGTCCCAGCGGGCGCGTCGTTCATGGCTGTCACATTGATCACCATCGTGTTCGCAGAGGCGTCCAGATTGACCCCGCCGTTGGCCGTGCCGCCATCATCCTGCACCTGGAACGTGAAGGTCGCGTACGGGCTGCCGCTGGCGTTGGCCGCAGGCGTGAACACCAGTCCAGCTACGGCGCTCGAGGTGTAAATCTGGCCGCCATACACGACCGCCACCAGCTTCGTCCCATCAGATGACGAAGCGACTGAAAACCAAGTCCGGTTGCTCTCGCGCACCGTCCAAGTCACCCCGGAATCCGCCGAAGTGTAGATCTGGCCGTCGTTATTCATCCTTGTCACTGCGACCAGCTTGGTCCCGTCCGAAGAGGAAGCGACAGATCGCCAATACCGGTTGCTCTCTCGTGCCGACCAATTCACTCCGGAATCCGTCGAAGTGTAAATCCGTCCAGGGGTAGAATCGACCGCGACCAGCTTGGTCCCATCGGAAGAGGAAGCGACAGATTCCCAATACCGGTTGTTCTCGCGCGCCGTCCAATTCACTCCGGAATCTGTCGAGGTGTAAATCTGACCGCCATTCACGACCGCCACCAGCTTGGTCCCATCGGCCGACGAAGCGACGGAAAACCATCGCCGATTGGTCTCTCTCGCCATCCAATTCACCCCGGAATCCGTCGAAGTGTAAATCGGGCCGCCATCTACGGCCGCCGCGACTTTGGTCCCATCCGCCGACGAAGCGATGGACATCCAATCCCAATTGCTCAAGTGCGCCGCCCAATTCACCCCGGAATCTGTCGAGGTGTAAATCGGGCCGCCCCGTACCCCCGCGACCAGCTTGGTCCCATCCGCCGACGAAGCGACGGCTGACCAGCTCCACCAGAACGCGCGCGGCGTCCACGTCACCCCGGAATCCGTCGAGGTGTGAATTTGTTCGCCATTTACCACCGCCACCAACTTGGTTCCATCCGCCGATGACGCGACGGATTTCCAATCTCGGTTGCTCGCACGCGCGGTCCAAGTCGCGCCGGACGCGATGGACTCGGGCGATACAAAGTCGCCGGCGGTTACCGTGGTGCCGTTCGACGTCAAAGTTCCCGCAGATGGCAACGTTGTGACCTTGACCGACAGAAAAGCATTAGCGGGGTTATCGTTGGGATCGCTGAATCCGAAATCCGCCGCGGCGAACGTGTAGCTCGTGTCTTCGTTGATCGTGATCGTGTTGTCCGTCCCGGCGGGCGGGTCATTTACAGGGGTGACCGTGATCAACACCGTGTCCGTGTCTGCTAACTCACCCCCACTGCCGGTATTTCCCAAATCGTTGCTCGTGATCGTCAGCGTGTCCGATCCGTTGTAATTCGGGTTCGGTTGATAGCTCAGGCCGTTCAACGCGGCATTGATGCTCGTCAAGGTTCCGGTAAACGCCAGAGTCGCCGTTCCGTTGGCTGTGCTATCGACAAATGTCAACCCGCTCGTCCCACTCAACGTTAAGGTTCCGTGCAGCACGCTCCCTGTCACGTTTACCGCTCCACCACTCGCATCCACATCCGTCACGGAGAGAGCATTGCCGACGGCTGGGGAAAACATCAGCACTGCATCCTCCGCAGTAGTTTGGGGCGCGACGGCGTTCGAATCAAACTTCTGTGTCCGGTGGTTGAGTGTATCCCCGACATAGATCTTCCCCGCGACATCCGCCGCGACGCCGGTTGGAAATGAAAATTGCCCATCGCCGCTGCCCTGCAACCCCCACTTGGTGAGGAACATCCCGTTGTTGCTGAATTTCTGTATCCGATGGTTGCCATATTCCGCCACATAGACGCTGCCTGAGGCATCCGCCGAGACGGCGAATGGTTGGTCAAATTGCCCGTCGCCGGTTCCGTTCGATCCCCATTTGGTAATGAACGCGCCTTCGGCGCTGAAGACCTGAATACGGTTGTTGTTTCCTCCATCCGCTACATAAACATTGCCCAAGGCATCCACGGCAATGCCGGATGGAGTGGAGAATTGGCTATTGCCACTCCCATTCGATCCCCATTTTCTGATGAACGCGCCGTTGCTGGTAAACTTCTGAATACGGCTGTTGCCTGTATCCGCTACATAAACATTACCCGACCCATCCACGGCAACGCCGTGTGGAACGGCAAACTTCCCGTCGGCGCTGCCGCTCGATCCCCACTTCGTGAGGAACGTACCGCTGCTGCTGAATTTCTGAATCCGCGCGTTGTTGACATCAGCCACATAGACGTTACCCGAGCTATCCACGGCGACGCCTACTGGAATGCCAAATTGCCCATCACCGCTTCCTTGCGATCCCCACTTGAGGATAAACTCGCCACTGCTGCTGAATTTCTGAATCCGTTGGTTGTCATCCGCGATATAAATATCACCCGAAGGGCCTACGGCAACGCCGCGTGTGTTGAAAAACTGTCCGTCGCCGGTGCCTTGTGATCCCCATTTGGTGACAAACACCGGTGTCGTGACCTTGGCCAGGTTATTCACCGGCGAGTCATTCACGGGGTTGACCGTAAGCACAAAGCTTCGGCTGGCCGTGTCTGTTCCGTCGGAAACCGTAACGGTGATCGTCGTTGTTCCATTTTGACTCAGCGAAGGCACCAGGATGAGACTGCGGTTCGCGCCGTGTCCGCCCAAAACGATGTTGCCGCTCGTGACCAGAGATGGGTCGGACGAATTGGCCGTCACGGTCAGACCATCTGCCGAAGTCTCAGCATCGCTGACCGTGAATTCAATCGCGGTGGTCGGTGTGTCCTCGTTCGTTGTTTGGTCGGTAATGACGGTGATAGTTGGCGGAGCATTTGGCGGCGGTGCCGTGTCGTCATTACTGATGGTTCCCACGCCTTGGCCATCGGCAATGGTTGCGTTGACGGGATTGCTCAGGTTGACAAAGAAGGTTTCGTTCGGCTCCACGGTCGAGTCGCCATACACTTGGACCGTGATCGGCTTCGTGGTTTCGTTCGGCGCGAAGGTCAACGTCCCAGAGTTGGCCGTGTAATCACTGGGCGCTGTCGCCGTCCCGTCCGCCGTGGCGAAGCTTAGTGTCACTGTCTCGCCGCTCGCCGCCGATAGCGTGACCGTGAACGTGGCGTTGACGGCGCCCGAGTTGCCTTCGGTCACGGATACGTCATTGATCGACAGCGTCGGCGCCGGGTCATCGTCAGTGATCGTTCCCTGTCCTTGGCTCCGGGTTAGACTGGCATTGTTCGGAGCAGTGAGGTTAACCAGGACGTATTCGTTCGGCTCGGCCGTCATGTCACCGATAATCGGAACCGTAAAATTCTTTGTCGAGGTGTCTCCGGGATTCCAGGTCAAAGTGCCGCTGACTGCTGTGTAATCGCTTCCCGCTGTGGCGGGGTTTCCAAGGAATCCGTTGGCCGTGGCGTACTGAACTGTCACGGTCTGGCTGCTGCTTCCGGAAATGCTGACCGAGAATGAAGCACTCGAAGTCCCGGAGTTGCCTTCAACAATGACCGCGTCGTTAACAGACAGGGAAGGCACAACAACCGATGCGGGCCCTGTTAGCGCAAAACTGAAGCTGCCACCAGCTGCAATCGCTACCACACCGTTTAAGCCTGTTGGCACGCTGGTTTGGCCATAGGAGTTATTTCCCCAGGCGATTACCGTTCCATCACTCTTGAGTGCCAAGCTGTGCAAAGATGAGCTTGAAATGCCAATCACACCGTTCAATCCTGCTGGCACAGTGGTAACACCCCAGTCATTAGCGCCCCATGCGACCACCGTTCCGTCACTCTTGAGCGCTAAGCTGTAGTGCAAGCCTGCCGCAACCGCGATGGCACCGGATAATCCCGTCGGTACGGTTGTCTGGCCTCTGCCGTTGCTGCCCCAAGCGACGACCGTGCCATCGTTCTTGAGCGCCAAACTGTGTTCATAACCGGCCGCGATAGCAATTACACCGGTTAATCCCGTCGGTACTGTGATCTGCCCAGCTCCATTATAGCCCCAGCCGACGACCGAGCCAGTACTTGTGAGGGCCAGACTGTGGGTGGTGCCTGCCGCGATAGCCACCACGCTCGACAAATCATTCGGCACAGTGGTCTTGCCATTGCTGTTATCGCCCCAAGCGACTACTGTGCCGTCGCTCTTCAGCACTAAGTTATGGGTGAGACCCGCCGCGATGGACACCACACCGGACAAACCATTCGGCACAGTCGCTTTGCCAAATTCGTTATTGCCCCAGGCGATGATCGTACCATCACTGTTAAGCGCCAGACTGTGGTCGTTACCTGTGGCGATGGCGACCGCAGTGTTTAAGCCCGTTGGCACTGTGGCCACGCCAAACCCCCTCAGGCCCCAACCGACGACCGTTCCGTCACTCTTCAGCGCGAGGCTGTGGGTATACCCTGCCGCGAGGGCGATCACGTCGCTCACTCCGGCCGGCACGATGGTTTGGCCATAAAAGTTGCTTCCCCAGGCAACAACCTCACCATCACTCTTCAGTGCTAGACTGTGTTGGCTGCCAGCGACGATGGCGGTCACCCCGCTTAACCCTCCCGGCACATTTGTCTCGCCATTTGCGTTAGAACCCCAGGCGACGACGGTGCCATCATTCTTAAGAGCTAAGCTGTGCGTGCTGCCAGCCGCGATAGCGATCACTCCGTTCAGTCCTGTCGGTACGGTGGTTTGGCCCTCCAAGTTTCTTCCCCAAGCTACGACGGTGCCATCACTCTTGAGCCCTAAACTGTGAAAGTCGCCCGCCTTGATGGAAACGACATCATTCAGCCCAGCCGGAACTGTGGCCTGGCCATAGTCCAAGCCTGCCGGAATACTGCCCCAGCCAACGACAATGCCGTCACTCTTTAGGGCCAGTCCGTGGTAAGCCCCAGCGGCGATGTCCACGATGCCAGTTAATCCGGTCGGCAAACTGGTCATCGCAGTTCCGTCATCGTACCACGCGACGACTGTGCCATCACCCCTCAGCGCCAAGTTCGCGTTCCAACTTGTCGCAATCGCGATCAGACTATTGAATCCCGCAAGCACGGAGTTCTGGCTCGCTGCGTTTTTCCCCCAAGCGATCGCCGCTCCATCGTTTTTGAGCGCAAAACTTTGCAGTGCACCAGCCGCAACAGCGAAAACACCCGAAAGTCCTGCGGGTACCGTCGCGCCATAATTGGCTCCCCACGCAACCACCGTCGTGGGGTCATCATTGCTGATCGTCCCCTTCCCCTGGGCATCGGCAATTGTGGCATTGACGGGATTGCTGAGATTGACGAAAAGCGTTTCATTCGCCTCGACGTTCGTGTCGCCATAAACTTGTACCGTGATCGTCTTGGTGATTTCGCTCGGCGCGAAGGTGAGCGTGCCGGAGTTGGGAGTGTAGTCACTGGGCGATGTTGCCGTCCCATCTGCTGTCGCGTAGTTCACGGTCACGGTCTGATCGCTGGCCGCGGACAGGGTCACCGTGAATTGCGCATTCACCGTTCCCGAATCGCCTTCGGTCACCGCGACATCGTTGATCGAGAGGGCTGGCAGGGCCGTCACCGTAACCGACACCGTGGCGATGGCCGATTGCATACTGCCGTCGCTGGCGCGATAGGTGAAGCTGTCTGGGCCGCTGTAACCCGTGTTGGGGGTGTAGGTGAAGGAGCCATTCGAATTCAAGGCCAACGCGCCATGCGCCGTCCCGGTCTCGAGCACTGCCGTCAGGGCTGGCGAATCTACGTCAGTGTCGTTTCCAAGCACACCCGGAGCGGCAACATTGAGCGACGAGTTCTGAGCCACACTATAGGCGTCATTCACGGCGACCGGCGGGTCATTGACCGCCGTGACCGTGATCGTCACCGTGTCCGTGTCCGTTAATGCGCCGCCAGTCCCCGTGTTGCCAAGATCACTGCTCGCAATCGTGAGCGTGTCCGGCCCGTTGTAGTTCAAATCCGGCTGGTGGCTCAGCCCGTTTAACGCGGTGTTGAGGGCCGTCAAACTTCCCGTAAACGCCACCGTCGCCGTTCCGTTGGCCGTGCCATCGACAAACGTCAGTCCGGTTGTCCCGCTCAACATCAACCTTCCGTGCAGCACGCTCAACGTCACCTTCACTGCGCTGCTCCCAGCATCCACATCCGTCACTGAAATCGCATTGCTGTTTGCGGTCGAAAACACAAGTGCCGCATCCTCTGCTGTGGTCTGAGTCGAGATGGCATTTGGATCAAATTTTTGAATGCGATGGTTGTTTCTATCAGCGACATAAACATTTCCAGATCCGTTCAGAGCGACGCCGTATGGAGCGTTAAATTGCCCGTCGTCGCTTCCATTCGATCCCCATTTAGTGATGAATGTGCCACTGCTGCTGAATTTCTGGATCCGGTGGTTGCCTACCTCGGCCACATAGACATTGCCCGAAGAGTCCACGGTGACGCCGAATGGAAGGCTGAATTGCCCGTTGCCACTTCCTTCGGATCCCCACTTAGTGATAAACGCGCCGCTGCTAGTGAATTTCTGAATCCGTTGGTTGCCAAGATCAGCCACATAGACATTTCCCGAGTCGTCCACCGCAACGCCGTACGGGAGACTTAATTGCCCGTTGCCAGTACCTCCGGATCCCCACCTGGTGATGAACGCGCCGCTACTGCTGAATTTTTGAATTCGATTGTTTTGACTATCGGTCACGTACACATCGCCCAAGTCATCGACGGCGACGCCTCTGGGAAGGCCAAATTGCCCGTCGCCGCTTCCAAATGATCCCCATTTGGTGTCGAACGTGCCGCTGCTGTTGAATTTCTGAATACGGCTGTTAAGCATATCCGCCACATAGACATTGTCCCAGGCATCTACGGCGATGCCCTGCGCACCGGAAAACTGGCCGTCGCTGCTTCCCGTCGACCCCCACTTGGCGAGAAACGTGCCGCTGCTACTGAATTTCTGAATCCGGGCGTTGTCAACATCCGTCACATAGACATTGCCCGCCCCATCCACTGCGACGTAGGTTGGAAAGTTGAATTGACCGTCACCGCCTCCATTCGATCCCCACTTGGTGACAAACGTAGGAGTTTGGACTGTGGGAACGCTATTCACCGGCGCGTCGTTGATCGCCGCAATCGCGATGGTAATTGTCGCTGGGACTGATTCGCCGCCCAAGTTATCTACTGCCTTGTAAGTGAAAGAGTCCGTGCCGTTGAAGTTCGAAGTCGGAGTGTAGGTAAATGATCCATCCGAATTCAGAATCAGGGTGCCATGAGCAAGCGCCACATGACTAGTCGTGACAAAAGAGATGCGAACTTCTCCATGGCCAGCGCGCGCAGCCGTTTCGAATGTCGTGCCGACAGGTCCCACGCTCGAGCCGCCTCCCCCTCCGCCACCCCCGCCGCCATTAGCTCCGCCGCCGCCGCCGCCGGCAACTGCTCCTCCTCC
>JACQWK010000617.1 GCA_016209525.1 Verrucomicrobiota bacterium | reverse complement strand
GACCCATCGGACGCCTTTGAAAATGGTGGCCGAGGCAAGCTGATTTCAACCCATTTGAGTTGGGAAAGGGTTGATCCCGCCATGCAGACCTGCAATGATCGCGGATAACTGAAAATTATCAATGCTTTCGACCGATGTCGTTGTCGCCGGTGGAGGTGTGGCCGGGCTCTTGATTGCGAGCGCTTTAGCGCCGGAAGTTGAGGTCGTTTTGTTGGAAGAAAGCGACTCGCTTCCGCGAAACAAGTTTTGGCTAACCGACGAAAAAGCGGCCAAAGAAAACGGCCAGTTCGAAGCGTGCATCGATACCACGTACGGCTTTCTCGATTTCATCGCTTACGATGGTCTGACTGCTACCATCCCGGGCCGCTATTGCTTGTGGGACACTGACAAACTTGTGGAACGCCTTGCAGAGGAACTTTGCATTCACGGAGTTAAAATCCTGACCGGCCATCGGTTTTACAGTTTTTCCCCCACGCGCGACGGAATCGTTCTGCGAGCCAACTCACATCAAATAAAGACGAGACTGTTTGTTGATTGCATGGGATTTGGTTCGCCGCTTGTTGGCGCCAAGAATGTCGCCACAATCATAGGCTATTACATTCTGCACGGCAGAGAAGTCGAAATCAGAGGTGCTCTTCGACCGGTTGCACTCGACAACGTCATTATCGACCGGAAGCCTGCCTTTTTCGAATTGTTTCCAAGCTCAAAAGGAACGGCGCACGCAGCGATGATCCTGCCTTCACGACAACACAAGGCGGAGCGGTCGATCACAGCGGAGCTATCCTTTATTCTGAACAAATCCCATTACGCCCAGCACATTCTGAGTGAGCCATCCCATGACAAGAAATCGTATTTTGGCATCGTGCCCGTCGGACGACTGCACGAACCGGCGTTGGACCGCATCGTATTCTTTGGCGAATCCGGTCAATCCAACCCAGCAGCGAGTGCCACAGGACTCACTCGGATGCTCCGCACATATCGGCATCTGGCGAATTCGCTGAAGGAGTGCCTTAAGAAGGACACTCTCGGGCGCAATCACCTTCTGCGTGCAATCCCCCAAGCGATGACGCGCATGAATCGCCTTTTCCAGGAGAGCGTTTTTGAAAGCCTCCTTTCGTTTAACAGTGATGACTTTCGCCGGCTGGTGCGAGATCTCAGAGACTACCCTCATTCCACGATTAACGAGTTTCTTTTCGCCGAATTTGATTTCAAGACTCGCGCCACCTTAGGGCTTGCGCTTGACGCCTTTCGTCGTAAAGGCAGTGTACTTGGCCGTAATGTGTTGAAGTCTATTGCACGAATCTGCATATCGAAGCCCTCACGGTGAGCCAAGGTCGAGGAGGTACTTTACGAAGGCCTTCACGGCGGGATCGTGGTTATAGGCGAGAGAGACGACGAAGAAGATGGCGATAAAATAGGAAGGCAGGCTCTTGTAGTCAACGAATGGCAGGATTTGGGAGTTTACAAAGGCGCTTTCTTTCAAGTTCATCAGGAGGGCTTTTGCATTGGCCTCGTCCGCTGAGCCCAATCGTTCCATGGCCCTGAAAACCTTGTGTTGAACGATCTTCCTCAGCACGTATCGAGGATAATAGTTGTAGAACAAAGTTCCGGGCAGAAAGAGAATCACCGGAGTTGAAAGGAACGTTCGCCAGAGATCGTGCTGGAATTGAAATCCAGCCGTCAGAGTTCCTCTGAAGCCGGCATAGATTGCCATCAATCCGAGAGCAGTCGTCAATGCAAGGTAGGTTGTGAGATTTTCCAAGTGCAGAGGGTTGTAGACTTGCCGGAATGCGACAGCATCCATGGACTCAAACAAGCCGTGGAAGGCAAGTGTCATTTCGATGAAATGGAACAAGATGAAGGCAGCGATATAATAGATCGAGCAAACGCCCAGGAAGACTAATGGATATGCTACGCCCTTGCTGGGGATGCCGTACATGGCGGTCAGAAAAACTCCAAGAAGCGTGATGGGTACTGTGTAACGATAGGCACTTCGGTGCAGAGTGGACCGCTCGATCCTTGCTACGACTGAAGCGGTGGTCTCGTTCGACACCAATACTCCGTCGAGTGCGGCCGGCAGCATGCGTCCCCGATGCATAATGAACCATGCCAGCCCGAATCCGAAGGTCCATACCCATGGCCCCTTCATTCGTTTGATCGACAGGTCAAGCAATTGGATTGCCGCCGATCGTCCATCGACAATCCACACAGCTACCGAGCAGACGGCGAGAATGCCGCTGATTACGATGAATTGTATCCAGAGTGACTTGAACGCTGCAATCAACACAACCGATAATTTTCAGTTATCCGCGATCATTGCAGGTCTGCATGGCGGGATCAACCCTTTCCCAACTCAAATGGGTTGAAATCAGCTTGCCTCGGCCACCATTTTCAAAGGCGTCCGATGGGTCAGAGGTTCATCTTGTTGCGCGGATGCCGGCTGGCCAGCGCCTTGCGTTGGCTGCGTTCGCTGACCTGCACATAAATGGTGGTGGTGACGATGGAACTGTGTCCCAGCAGCCGTTGGATATGCCTCAAATCAACGCCGTCCTCCAGGAGTAGTGTGGCCACGGTGTGACGAAGCATGTGGGGTGTAATGCGTCGCGCTCCGATCTTGGCCGCATATCTCCGAATCACCGCCCGGATTGACTGATCGGACATGCGCGTGCCTCTGCGGTTGACGAACAGGGGAGAGTCGGCTTTGGCATCCATTGCGCGACGCGTCTTGAGTTGTTGTTCCAGCGCCTCGCGGAACGCGTCGCACACGATCGGAATTTCGCGCTCCCGATTTCCTTTTCCCCGCACCGAGATGACCAGGCGATCCATGTCGAGATGACCGAGATTGGTCGCAACCACCTCGCTGACGCGCATGCCGGTCGAAAACAACAATTCGATCAGCGCGGTATCCTGTATCTTGCGGTCGTTGGAGGCTGGCGTGGAGGCGGTAGTTGACCGCGGCGAACAGAGAAGCGACCGCACGGTTCCGCGGGCCACAGTTCTAGGCAAGCTTTTCCCGACCTTCACTTCACAGCGAAGCCCTGCCAACGGATTGGTCAGAAGATTTCCGTGCCGTTCAAGGCTTGAAAACAGGGATTTGACTGTGGCCAGCCTGCGGCGGACCGTGCGCGGTTTTGCGCCGTTCATGCTGCCGAGCCAGCGTTCGACGAGGGTGCGATCAACTGACGCGATGGGAATATCGACGGGAAGATCAGGCGCGAAGGTTCGAAAGTGCGCCAGGTCGTGTTGGTACGCTTTGAGGGTATGGGGACTGAGTTTGCGGTGGTCTGTGCAATGCCCAAGAAACCACTCGACGGCTGAATTGAGAGTATCCATAAGTGGCACGGAGGGTAAGCGCACCCCGCCATCAAGCGCCACACAGAGACGAGGGTTTGGTGCGCCGGCATCGTTTGGACGGGTAGCTTGACCGAAAGCGCCGGGGCCGGAACGGGCACCAATTCGCGCGCACGGGACACGGAAACGCGACACCGTCTTTCCGCCCACGCATTAGGTTTGCGGGAGACTGAGTAGGGATTAGGGGCGACAGGCAAGCGATGGGCGTCGCCGGAGTGCACAGTGAGCGAGCCTACGCTTTCCAGGCGTATTTGGCTGGGCCTACTTTCTTGATCTCTTTGACTTTCTTGCCCGTCGATTGGAACCAAGTGGCGACATTTCCATACTTCATACCCAGCTTGGCCGCCAGATCTTTGACGGCGACTCCATTTTGGCCCGCTGTCTTGACGTGGCGGATGATTTTCGCCTTCAGCGCTCCGCGTCGCTCCCCATTTCGCCGGGCAGTTGGTTCGGTGACGCGCGGGCGACCACGCAGCAATCCAATCTTGGGTCCTTTTGCAGTTTGGAACGCTCTCAGATTACCATCAATCGCTGCAACTTCCGCGAGGAGCGATTCTTTGCGTTTCAACAGCTTCGAAATCTGTGTGAGATCGGTGCTGGTGATCGTCGTAAGGTCAATGTTCATGGCATGAACCATACCTCGCCGGCCAATTCTGTAAACATGAAAATCTATACGTTTCCGACTATCTATCAATAGCTTATCGCCGTTTCCACAAGTTTTCATCCTCAGACGAAATAGTCTGTCCTGTTGTAGTGACTTCGCCAATGACTTGGGGATGGTGCCACAGAATGGTCTCGCCAGGCATCAACCGATATCAAATATCTGCGCGACGTTCTCGTGCAGCAAACATTGTGGAGATTTCCTGAAAGAAATTGGGATCTCATCCGTATCTTTCCCTGGAGTCGAGCAATCTTATGATGCAGACGACAGCGCTCCACAAAGCCGGAGAAATAATCCAAGTATTCCCGCGGATCGTCCCGGAGGAAGAACACGGGCATTTAGTGCTGTCGACGTCCGAACAGGCGGAACTGGCGGAATGCGAAGGAATCATTGCGCGCGGGTTGCAGTCATTCGTGGAGGTAGGGAGGGCAATGATGCGCCTCCGCGACAAGCGTCTGTATCGGGCCATGTACGGGACGTTTGAAGAGTACTGCCGGGCTCGATGGCAGTATGGCAAATCCTACGCGTACCATTTGATTGCTGCCGCCGAGGTCGCGAGCCATTTGTCCACAATTGTGGACATTCCCAAACCGACCCGCGAAGCGCAGGTTCGGCCCCTGGTTGGACTGAGGTCTGATCAAGCCGTACGGGTGTGGCGAAAGGCGGCAGAGTCTGCTGACGGAAAGCCCATCACTGCGCGCCTCGTACGCGACAGTGCTGCCGACTTCCTGCCCCCGAAGCTGAAATCTCGAAAGGGGAAGCCAAAACGCGGGCGAAAGGCAACCGTAGCCCAGGACGGCCGGGAGATCCTGAGCTTAATCGAGGAAACCGAAGCGCTGGTGCGCGAGAAAGAGAACGGCGTCCTGGTGTTGGCCAAGCTCAACCAGATCCGGAAGCACGTGACGGCGATGTTGAGAGATTCCGCAGGCGTGAGAATTTGAGGGACTTCGCTCCCACTTTGACCGCACGCTCGGGCTGCGCGTGCGTGGCAACAAGTGTCGGACTTCCACGACGTGCAACGGATTCCGGCCAAGAATATATCCTCTGTAGCATTCAAGGAGCTCTCCAATGCGGTCAACCCACATACGCCTTGGTAGCATGGCATCCGGGTTGCTAGAGGCCGTCCTAAGAAATGTCCTCTCGGGTCAGAATGGAAGCCATTGATCGGATGCTGTTCATCCTCAGCGTCGCGGCGTTTATCTATTTGAACGGGTTTTGAAAAACCGGGCGCGGCGGCGGGGCCGAGTGTGCCGCACCTGTCTCGAAATCTGACAACATGCTCCTGAATCAAGACACTCACAGAATCAGGAGGTAATCAGCCGTCATTGGGCACAGGGTACACGAGGGGGGATTATTCACGCGGGGGGTCTCACGCTAAAGTTCCACTTCAGTCTGCCGATACTCCAAATTGGTTAGGAGAGCCTCCACTGTCGTACAGGAGACCGGAGAGCGCCTGAAACCATGCTCTCCCCCGACATGGATGTCGGGAGTAGTTGGACGAAAGGATTCGTCGTATGGCCGTTGTCATCAACACCAACGTCGCGGCAATGAACGCCGGGCGGTTGCTGGGCGCCTCGGCGGCTCTGCTGGGCAAATCCCTCGCGCGCCTTTCTTCCGGTTCGCGCATTGTGTCACCCGAAGATGACGCGGCGGGCCTGGCGCAGTCGATCAAGTTCGACGCGCAAATCGACCGCAACCAAGCCGCCCACGGCAATGTCCAGAACTCAATCTCGTACAGCCAGACCCAGGACGGATTTCTGCAGTAAGTGCAGCGATCATTGGATCGGATGAGTGAGCTGTCGCTGCTGGCGCAAGACGCGACCAAGACCAATGCGGACCTGTCCAACTATCAATCCGAGTTTGCGCAGTTGCAGAACCACATCAGCGACATTACGGGCAAGCAATTCAACGGCGTGAGCCTTTTTGCGAGTGCCGGCCTTGGAATCACCATTGATAGCGACGCCTTGACTTTGGCCATCAATGCTGCCGATCTGACAGGAAGCACTTCGACCGGAGTGCTCAACGCCTACAGCGGAGTGTCGATTTCGACTTCGACCTCGGCGTATTCGGCCTTGAATCAAATCAAGACGGCGATCCAAGCGCTGGCCAACATGCGGGCGCAGATCGGGGCGAACATCCAGCGGTTGAACCTGACCAGCGAGCAGTTGACGATTCTCAACGAGAATCTGTCGGCGGCCAACAGCCGGATCAAGGACGTGGATGTGGCGGAGGAGAGCACGCAGTTTGCGAAGTTGAACATCCTGGTGCAATCGGGCACGGCGATGTTGGCGCAAGCCAACTT
>JACQWK010000626.1 GCA_016209525.1 Verrucomicrobiota bacterium | reverse complement strand
CTCAGGGAGAGGGAAGGAGGTGGCTTGCGCATCGGCCCGCCAAGCTTGCCCGGCTTGTCGAAAGGCAGCGGAGCGTTCTCCCTCTCCCCTTGGGAGAGGGCCGGGGTGAGGGGGAAGCAAGTGCAGTCTATTCTGCGGCCTCCTCAGCAAGCGGTAGCTTTTCAAATCCGATGGGGAGCGCACGCGCCCTCTCGTGCTGTGGTCGTTGCCCTCGCCGACCACCTTTGCGCGTTTGAACGAGTCACCGATTAGTGATTGACCGACGCCGCCATTTCGACCGGCGGGGCGCCAGCATGTGTATAGCGTAGCGCAGATTTGTAATCTGCTGTATCGCAGAATTGCATTCTGCGAGCTGCTGACAAACTCGCGCACGCTGGAAGTTAGCGACGTCCTGCCGATTGCAAATCGGCGATACGGCAGAGTGCAACTCTGCGCTACGAGACGCCGCACGCTAAACACCCACACCCATCTGATGGAGAGAAGGCTGGGGTGACGGGCATGTTTCATGTCGAGTTGCCGATGAACTATTTGTTGGTGCGACGCTCTACTCATCAATAAATGCCATGCATTGGGCTCCAGCGTGCATGCAGTTTCCTTGCCAGCAGGCTTGTTGTGAAGAGCGGACTTCACCCGGTAGGTGTTTACCCGAGTCGGTGCGCGGCAAATGTTCAAATCAATCGTTGATCCTGGCGCCGCGGTCGGCTTACAACTGCCGAGCCGGACGAACACGATGCGTTTCCAACATTCTATGAATCCTTGGAGCAGGTTTTTCACCGAGCGGGATCACAACCCCTCACACGTTGGGCTCATGAACCCACGGACGGGCCGGAGCGCGGGCGGCTCGCCCGCGAGAATTGCCTCCTCCCCAAAAATTGCGGGCGAGCCGTCCGCGCTCCAAATTAGCCTGCCAAAGACCCCGTGAACTGGCGGAACGTGACCAAAGCAGTTCTCCTCTTGGCCGCTCTGTTGCTGTTCTTTGGCGTGGTGTGGGACATCGATCTCGCCAGCTTCGAGCGGCGTTTGAAGGCAACCGGCTTCTGGGCGCCGATACTTTTTTCGCTGCTCATGATCGCCGGCATTCTATTCTCGCCGATTCCGACCTCGCCGCTCACTCTGATGTCGCCGAAGCTGTTTGGGCTTTGGGGCGGCCTGACGGTCACTTTGATCAGTGCCACGGTTGGAGCGGCTATTGCGTTTTTAATCGCGCGCAAATTGGGAGAGCGCTTTTTCGTCCGATTCCCTCAGTACCGGCGTGTTCAACACCTGCTGCCTCGCGATGCGACAGCGTTTGCCATCTTTCTGCTCCGTCTGCCGCCCAGCCCGACATTCGACCTCGTCAGCTACCTCGCGGGATTGACCGGCATTCCGATTTGGCAGTTCATGCTGGCAACTTTCCTGGGGATGATTCCCGTGACCGCCACGCTGTGCTTTCTCGGCAGCGTTGCGCCCGCGGTTTGGTTGGTGCCGGCTTTGGCGGCCCTGGTGCTATTTTGGGTCGTGCGCTTGGCCCGGAAGAGACGAATAAACGAATGAACCTAAATGCTGTATAGCGCGCTACAGGACAATTGGGTCTATCGTTGGGGTAACCCGAATCCGATAATTTGCGGCGGAGGCTAGCCACGGCGCGCCAGCGTTTGGAGTGCGTGCGATTTATCGCCGCTATGTCCGAGCGTCCAAGGTCAACTCAGCCCCCTCGGTCAGCAATTCTTATTTTGGCAACGGGCGCGGTTCGTGACCGTAAGGCAGACACTCCTGTCCACACATTTTCGGAAGTCTTGCGGACAAGAGTGTCCGCGCTACGGCCAAAATGAGAATTGCTGCCCCCGGTTTCGGTCGAACGTGCGAAAGCGGCGATAAATCGACCGCAGTCCAAACGCTGCGCGCCTGTCGATGCCGTGTGAAGTTGGGACCTCGCAGGTCGGATTCCGGAAGTGTCGCTGTCGTGTGAATCCGGTCTGCGCCGGGTCGGAGACCGGCGCTCCGGCCGCCGAGCGCGCTGAAAGAAGATTGCGGAGGCGGCAAGCCTCGATTATGTAATGCTCCATGAACCGTCCTTCGAGCGCCACGATTCATTTCCTTTGTCTGTTGTGCCTGGCTTTATCGCTTTTTCCTGCGCCGCGTATCCACAGTGCTTCCTCGAGCTCGCCGCCGGTGGAGGGGAAACTCATCGAGAAACCCGGCTTGTTCAAATCGCTGACCGAACCGCCCTGTTCCTACTGTTCCACGGAAAACCGCAAAGGATTCGTAAGCGGCACCGAGCCTGTCATCGCATGGATCCGCGCAGCTCATAACGGCGGCGCCATCCCGCTCCGGCATTTCCTGTCCGGCCCGCGTGTGATCAACGACACCTACGGATTGTTTTTCTTCGATCCCGATGGCGGCTACGTGAGCGCCTTCAAGAAGGATTACGGCTATGAGTTCTACGGCTGGTTGAATGGCGCGATGATCGTCAAAGGCCCCGACGGCACGCTTTGGTCGGCTCTCAGCGGAACCGCTCTGGCCGGGCGAAAGCAAGGACAGCGGTTGGAGCGGATCGCCAATTTCAGGACCGATTGGGGCTACTGGCTCATGCTTCATCCCGAATCCACGGCCTACAACCTTTACGACGGAAAGAAATATCGAGTCACCGAACTGCCAAAGGGCCTGAGCAAGGAAGCCAAAGAATCGATGGGCCAGGTCGATTCCCGATTGCAGCCCTTGGCGCCGGTGATCGGCGTCGAGCTTGGCCACACTGCAACAGCGTTTCCGCTCGAGGAAAACCGCGAACGCGCTTGCTACACCGACGAAGTGGGGGGAATGCCTTTCGCCGTCTTTTGGTACAAGCCGACTCAGAGTGCGGTGGCGTTCAAGAGCACCTTGGACGGCAGGAAGCTGACCTTCTACGCCGACGATATTTCTCCGGAAACCGCCCCGTTCAAGGACAAGGAAACGGGGACGCGGTGGACGCTGGCCGGTCGCGCTGTCGATGGGCCGTTGAAAGGGAAAGAGCTTGAATGGCTGCCCGGCGTTCAGTGCCGCTGGTACGCCTGGGCCGCGACGTATCCCAAAACCGAGGTTTACACTTCCGCCAAATAGAAGTTGTTGGAGCCTGTCTGAGAATTGCGTTCTGGGGGGGTGTCTGTTTAGCGTAGCGCAGATTTTCAATCTGCCGTATCGCAGAATTGGATTCTGCGGCGGCGGCGAACGGAACACGCGTGCCGGAACTTTCGACGCCCTGCCGACTTCAAGTCGGCGATACGGCGCAGCGCGGCGAGGCCGCAACCAAGACCGCGCGCGGCCTTCCAGGCCGCAGCGGCTCCAAAAGACCGAGGCGCCTGAAAATCTCCGAGCCTCGCCTTCCGTGTGCGGCCGCTGCGGCCTGGAAGGTCGCGCGCCAGAAATCGTCGCAGCTTGCGACGATTCCAGGCGATACTGATTGACTGCAAGTCTGCGCTACGAGACACCGCACCTTGAGCACGTACCGGGCTGGGAGCCTGCTCCATCGGAGATAGGCACTTTTCAAGCAAGTTCTCGGAAGATGCGGCGATAGCCACTTCGTCGGTCCGCTTTGACATCCGTCAATTCCCTGTCCGGCTTCATTGGCCAGGATGAATCGTTGCACACGTTTGATCTGAGAATTGAACTGCGGCCCCTCACCCGTAATCTCCACGGCCAGACAAATAAGAATGAAGAGAGCCCGAGATTAGCGAACCACACATGAAAACTCTGAATCCCCACCGAAATCCTTCGATCTCGACCGTTCTTCTGGTCTGGCTGTTTGCGTCTGCAAACTGCCTCTCCGTATCTTACGGCGCCTGGCAAATCTGGACCGAAACGCAAACGACACACGTGCTTCGCGGCGACGCTCCGGGCCTTAGCCGAGAAGCAAACCTTTCGGCGGCCCGCAACGAATGGGAAAGCTTTCAAATCTTGTTGAGGTCCGATGCTTCGGTCAAAAGCGTGCGCGTCGAGGCGGGTGACCTGCGCGGTCCCGGCGGCGCGGTGCTGCGCGCCGGCGACGCCAGGCTGTTCCGGCAACACCAACTTCGCCTGGACACGGGCACCTCCCGAAACACGGAGTTCAAGCCGGACTGGTACCCGGATCCGTTGATTCCGTTTGAACACCCGATGAGCGGTCGGAAGCTCGATGGGCCACGATTGACGGCTATTCCCTTTGATTTGCCCGCCAACGAGACGCACGGATTCTGGGTGGACATACGCGTTCCAGCCGAAGCCAACGCGGGCGAGTATCGCGGCAGCTTTCGCGTGACCGCCGAAACCGAGCGCGCTGTGGACATTCCAGTTTCACTGACCGTCTGGGATTTCACTCTGCCGCGAGTCTCCACCCTGGTGACTTCGTTCGGCTCTCCGGCGCAGCAACTCCGGAGCTACTATCGGCAACGGACGGAAGCCGGAAAAGAGTCCGCGCCGAAGGATTGGTCATCTGTGGAAGTTCAGTGCGCCCAACTGCTCACTGAACATCGCGTCAATGCGACGCCACCACCGGAGACGCTGCGGCCCATGGCTCAGGCGGACGGCTCATTTCAAATCCCGCCGACGCAGATCGAGGCTCTGCGGGCGTATCTTGATCGCTACCACGTGAACGCATTCCAGATTCCTCATCCGTCCAGCGCGGTGAAAGACCCGGAGCTTGAGCGAACCAAGTTGCACGCGTGGCTCGCGGCCTTCGATCACGCGGCTCAGTCTTTGCAGCGAACCCATCTGATGTTCTATACCTACCTCAAAGACGAGCCGAACACGTTGGAAGATTACCGCTACGTTCAGAAATGGGGCCGCGCCGTCCGCGAAGCGAAGTCGGCGGTAAAAGTGTTAGTTGTCGAACAGACTTGGACTGAGCCCGGCAAAGGCGGCGCCGACAGCGCCTGGGGCGATCTCTACGGCGCCGTCGATATCTGGTGTCCGCTTTTCTCCCTGCACCGGCCGGACAGCGCCGCGGCGCGGCAGGCGCTTGGCGAAATGGTCTGGACCTACACCGCTTTGTGCCAGGGCCCGCCGACGCCGTGGTGGCACATCGATTACCCGCTGCTCAACTACCGGGTGCCGGCGTGGATGGCCTGGCGCAACCGCATGCAGGGTCTGCTTTACTGGGGCGGGATGTCGTATTGGCGGCAAGTCGATGACCCGTGGTTGGAAGCGCCATTCTACACCGGACGGGGCGCTCCACAGCAGGGCAAGAAAGGAGTTGTCTTCAACGGCGAGGGCTCGCTCGTCTATCCGGCGCGCGCGGTCGGCTACGACGGAATCGTTCCCACGATTCGGCTGAAAGCGCTCCGCGATTCCATCGAAGATTACGAGTATCTGGCCTTGCTCGATCGCTTGGGCCGAACCGCCGAAGCGGACCAGATCGCGCGTCCGGTGGCCGAATCGTTCTTTGCCTGGGACAAGAATCCGGCGGCGTGCCAGCAAGCGCGAGCCAGCCTGGCTGCGTTGATTGTGTCCGCGTCGGCTGTCCGGCCCGAGGCAAGGAAAATCCGAGTTGAACCCCGTGAAATCGACGACTTGTTCGCGAACCCTGGCATGGGCTGGCAGACGTTCCATCACTTCGCGGACGACGACAAGAACCTTCAAGGTCTGCCGAGTGCGAGCGCCTATTTCCGATTTTACTGGCGCGAAATCGAGCCGCGCGATGGCGCCATCGATTTCGCCAAGTTCGACGAATTGCTCGCCCACGCGCGTCGCGCCGGACAAAAGCTCGCCTTCCGAATTATGTGCACCGGCTCCGGCCAGTACATGGACGTGCCGGCGTGGCTCAAGGAGCAAGGCTGCAAAGGCGTCGAATTCAAATACGGCGGCCGCAACCATTGGGTGCCCGACTTTGCCGATCCGCTGTTTCAGGAAAAGCATTTTCGGCTGATCCGGGAATTGGGCAACCGTTACGACGGACATCCCGAAATGGATTTGCTCGACATCGGCTCGGTCGGCCTCTGGGGCGAATGGCACATGAGCGGCACGACTGCGGCGGAGACCGGAAAGCCCGTGCCGCTGCCGTCGCCGTCGCTCATTGATGCGATCATCGATGAATGGCGGCGCGCCTTTCCCAGGACGGCCAAAGTGATTCTCATCGGCAGTGAACAGGGCATGAAGCGGACGATCAAAGACGGGCTTGGCTGGCGGGCCGATTGCCTCGGCGACATGGGCGGCTTCTCCAAAACCTGGAATCACATGGACCACTTTTACATGCAGCAGTTGGCGAAGACCGGCGCGCAGGAAGCCTGGAGAATCGCGCCTGTCGCGTTCGAAAGCTGCTGGGACATGCGCAAGTGGAAGCAAGAGAATTGGGATATCTCCCACATCTTCGATTACGCGTTGCGCTGTCACGCAAGTTACGTGAACAACAAGTCGGCTCCCGTTCCGGAAGGCACGCGCTCGGACATCGAAAAGTTCCTGCGGCGATTGGGTTACCGTCTCGTCGTGCGTGACCTTGAGCACGCCGCCAGCGTCCGCAGTGGCGATCAACTTGCGCTGGCTGTCACATGGGAAAACCTCGGCGTCGCGCCTCCCCATCGCGACTATCGCGTGGCCATCCGCCTGACGAAACGCGGCGACCCAACCGCCAAGCCGCTGCTGTTCGTTACGGATACGACCATTCTCGGCTGGCTGCCCGGCGAGCGAAAAACCGATTCGACGTTCCGAATCCCGGCCGGAACTCAGCCTGGCGATTACGAACTGGCCCTCGGCCTCGTGGACCCGACCACACAAGCTCCCGCCGTTCGCTTGGCCATCGCCGGTCGCGATGCCGACGGCTGGTATGCGGTGAGTCATTTGGAACTGACTAAGCCGTAAATATGCAGACTCGATACGTCGTCTGGTTCTCTGTCATCACGGCCGTGACTCTCGTCTCGCGGGCCCCTCTGCGCGCAGTGGAAGAGGCGTCCTCGCGCACGGCTTCCGACGCTTCGCGCGAGGCACAATGGCGAGCGGACCTTGATGTGATCTGGAAGGAATTGCCGGCCCGTCAGAAAGACTTCTCGAGACTCCTTCCGCCCAAGAAATTTGCGGAAGACATCGCAAGGTTGCACGAACGACCGGCCCGGCCTGCGCCAACTCAACGAGAACCAGCCCCGGAGGGGCGACCAGAATGTAGCCCACGGCGTGAGCCGTGGGAAAACCCGACCGCCCCGCGTTTCAGCCCCGCCGGGGCGACAGAACTTTCCGGTCAGACCACGATTGCTCAGGATCCAGGGACAGAGTACAAGAGGACAGGCCAGGCCCGTTTTCTCATGCCCATTTTCGTTCCCCCGTTTGGGATCGGCCGTGCTGGTAACCTGCAATGTTCTAACTCGATGACGAATGAAAGCAGTTCTGATAATTTCAATGCGGATCGACGACTCGTGTCCACCTAGAAAAATCAACCGCCTCGGAGTTTGCATCTGCTGCCTTTTGGCATCGGTCAGCGCTCTCCGGCCTGGTTCGGCGCAGGCGCAAACCGTCGCTCCAACTTTTGAATGTATTGGCCTCTATTGGAAGCCAGGTGACGATGGGCTTCGACCAAGCGAGAGCGGCAAGGTCGAAGCGCAGGTCCGTTTCCGCCAGGAGGGCGAGGGCGCGTGGCGCGTGGGGTACCCACTTTGGTATGATGAACGAGACGTCGAATTTCGCGGAAGCCTGGTCCAACTGCGGCCCGGCACAAGGCATGAAATCGAGTTGACGGCCCCCTCCGGCAAGAAGGCTTCGTTCACCGCCACGACCCGCAGCGAGCGGTTTCCGATTGCCAAGACGACGCATCTGCCGACGGGCGAGTTGGACAAACCGTTGCGGATCGTCGAGTCCGGGACGCCCGAGGCATGGCACCTGGTCACGCCGGCGCCGGGTTCCAAGACCGTAATCAATGTCTTCAATCTGCACGACAACTGCATCGAGGTGGCGGCAAACTACGTGATCATTCGCGGGCTGGAGTTGAAGAACGCCGGGCAGCACGCGGTGCTCATTCGCAAGGGCGTCCAGAACGTCGTCATCGAAGATTGCCACATCGCGCAATGGGGTCGCGTTGGCGGCGCGCGCGTCTGGGGCGTTTTTCACGGCTCCGACAGCGCGGTCTATGGCGAGACGGGCAGCGGCGGACTCGTCATTCAGCGCAATCTGATTGAACACCCGCGCAGCGGCTCGAACGATTGGGAATCGGGCCACCCGGACGGCCCGCAGGCGATTTCGTTGGTGAACTCGTCGGGGGGAAACATCATTCGATACAACACGATTCGCTCGACCGAGGACCACGGCTACAACGATGGGATCGGCGGCGGGAGCAACTTCAGCTTCGAGGGAAGCCCCAACCGCGATTCCGACATTTACGGCAACATCGTCGCCAATTGTTGGGACGACGCGATCGAAAGCGAAGGCGCGAACATGAACGTGCGCATTTGGGGCAATTACCTGGACAAGACCTTTGTCTTCGTGGCCACGGCTTCCACGTCCAAGGGGCCGCTCTATATCTTCCGAAATGTTTTCGGGACAAGTCGCGTTTCCCACCAGGACGCCAGCGGCGGGATGATCATCAAAACCGCCGGCCCCAGAAGATTTCTGGCCTTGAATGGCGAGCAGGTCCCCGGCGATCAGGGACGGCGCTACATTTTCCACAACACCACGCTTCAGCCGAACGGCGCGCTCAATGTCTTCAGCGATCACGGACTCGGCAACGCGGTTTCCCGTAACAATATCTTTCGCGTCCGTGGCCGTGTCTATCCTTCTGCATCCACCCAAGGCCCTCCCAACGACCTGCGGAACGACCTGACGAGCGGTTATCTCGCCGGCGGTTTTGTCCGGTCGATGTTCGTGCCGTCCGATCGATTGGAGTGGTTCTTGGCGCCGACCGTACCCGCCATCAAATGGGGAAGGATCGAGTATTCGCGCAGTGGAAAGAATTTCGCGATTACAGACCCTGTGGTGGAAGCCTCCAATCCAGCGATTGACAAAGGCGCACGGTTGCCCGGGTTCAACGATGACTTCCAGGGCGCAGCGCCGGACATTGGCGCTTTCGAGAATGGCAATCCGCCTCTAAGCTTTGGCCGTGAAGCGGCGCCAGGTTTTAACCGTGCGCCGTGGGAAAAGTATTGAGATCGGCACCGACGAGCACTGGCGTGGGCAGGGGAGGTTGCGATTTTCCAGCGTGGCCGCCTTTCCATTTCCTTCCCCCCGGTCCTCTTCCCATGGAGACGCAGAGCTATCGAAGCCGCCGAGGTAACGAGGCGGGCATAGTGATGAAGACCGAAATCCGCCTCCTTACGTCGCCGGCTACAGTTCATTGGCGTACTCTGCCCCCCCGAATGGACCTGCACGGCTCATTCCAATTCGCTTTCAAAGGGAGACGCATGCCCCTCACCCCAACCCTCTCCCCATCCGATGGGGAGAGGGTGTCCGTAGGACGGGTGAGGGGTGTTTCAATGAGAGCCTTCACACAATTAGTCTCCACGTGGTCGCTCACTGAAATCAGAATGGGGCGAAAAAAATCCCCGGCTCGGTCGAGGAACCGGGGATACTCTGCTTCGCCATTGTTACAGCCGTGCGAGAAGGGTGGCTCCTCGTTTGGCGTGACGCGCCTTGGCGGCAGTCTTGGCGCAGCAGGCGGTCTTCTCACCGCAGCTCGCCGTCTTGGCCGAGGCCGAGCAACTCGCTTTGGCTGAGTCGCTGCACGCGGCTTGACTCTTGGCGTTCTTCTCTCCTGCCTGCAAGGTGGAAACCATTGCGAAGGCAGCCAACATAAGACAGACAGTCAGTTTCTTCATAACAGAGGTTCGATCAGACACCGGTTTTGTTCGGTGACGGACAAACTGGTATCAGGTTGAATGAACAAAGTCAAAGCCCGAAGCTTGATTGGAAAGGCAAACGCAGCGAAACTCCCAGTCATCGGAGCCAATCGGCGTAGTCCCACCGGGCCTAGCCCGGAAATTTCACAAACTCGTGGCGCAGATTTTCAATCTGCCGTATCGCAGGCTTGCAGCCTGCACCGGATCGACCTCTACGAACACGCCGGAGCGTTCGACGCCTTGCCGACTACAAGTCGGCGATACAGCAGACTTCAAGTCTGCGCTACAAGGCCTCGGAGCCGCATTGGCTCGAAAAACGTGTCAAAAGTCCGGGCTAGAGTTGTTGGTCTTTGATGTCCAGCAGGACAAACCAAATTTTGCTGGCCAACCGAAGTGTGCTTCCTTATAGAGTGCGTGCTTGCTTGATGAAGACGTTATCCTGCGAATTCAGCCGACCGTTGCTGGCGAGCCTGATGTTGCTGCTTCTGACTCCTGCCACGGGCCTTGGACAAACCACGACCGGGCAGTCCGTGGTTTGGGACGCCATGTCCAAACGGTATGACGCCCAGAAAGGCGAAACCAACGCTCTCTTCACCTTTGGCGTCACCAACATCTCCCCGGCCGAAGTCGTCGTAAACGCAGTTCGCACGTCGTGCGGATGCACCATCGCGAAGGTCCCGCCGCTGCCGTGGCGGTTGCCGCCTGGCGCCCATGGCCAAATCGAAGTCAAAGTCGATCTCCGTGGCAAATTCGGGCTGTTGAGCAAGATCGTGTCTGTGGATACGTCCGCCGGGCTGAGCTTGCTCACGGTGAACGTGAACATCCCTCAACCGGATGGCCGCGAACTGAATCGCATGCTGGCTCAGGCCGATCGACAAGCCGTGTTTAGAAATGACTGCGCGAATTGCCATGCGCATCCGTCCGCCGGCAAGAGCGGCGAGCCCTTGTTCAAGGCGGTCTGCGGGATTTGCCACGAGGCCGAACATCGGGCGACCATGGTGCCGGATCTCAAAACGTTGAAAAAGCCCACCGACCGGAACTATTGGGACAATTGGATGCGATATGGCAAACCGGGAACGCTCATGCCTGCGTTTGCGAAAATCGCGGGCGGTCCGCTGGATGATCTGCAAATCGAATCGCTCGTCACCTTCCTGACCGATCATTTCCGACCCGCGCGCAGCAGCGATTTTGGGGACCCCTTTGCCGAAACTTCCGGATCGGGCTTGTGATGGCAGCCTCAGTTCCGTGCCGCAGCCGAATTCCGAGTGCGCGCGTAATCGTAAGGCAGGTATCTTACCTGCCTTACAGACGGCTAGAAAACTGCGCTTGGGCGGCAGGCCGGAAGCCTGCCCTCGTACTGTGACAAAGAATTCTCGAGACATGTGTCGATAATTCTTTGTCACAGTACTAGGTTGGCGAACTGACCTTTGAGACACTCTTTCTGGAAAGAACGGACTGGTGAAGGGCCTGTTCATCACATTTGAAGGTACGGAAGGCTGCGGTAAGACCACGCAAGTCCAGCTCCTGGCAGAACGCCTCCGTGCGCTGAATCAGACGTGCCGAGTTCTGCGGGAACCCGGCGGCACACCGATCGGGGAGGAGATTCGGCACACACTCAAACACAGCGCTGAGAACCGTGACATGACGGCCGAGGCAGAATTGCTGCTCATGAACGCTAGCCGCGCCCAACTGGTGCGTGAGGTCATCCGGCCGGCCTTGCTCGCCGGCGAAACAGTCTTGTGCGACCGGTTCTATGACTCGACCATTGCTTATCAGGGCTACGGACGGGGCTTGGACTTGAGCGTCGTGAAGGCCATGGTCAAGTTTGCGATTGGCGATGTGTGTCCCGACGCGACCTTGCTGCTGATGGTTCCGTTGGAGGTGAGCGAAGCCCGACGCCAGAACCGGCCGGCGGGTGCGGTTCCGGAACGCGATCGATTCGAAGAGTCAGATCGGGATTTCTTTCTTCGCGTTGAGCAAGGCTATCGCGCCATTGCGTCAGCGGAACCGAATCGGGTGCAGGTGGTCGATGGCGTTCAATGCGTGGCCGCCGTGAGCGAGGTGATTTGGCGCGCGGTTTCGCCTCGCCTCCCGCGCTCGGATTGACGGAGTGGCAGCCGTAAGGCTTCAGTCTTGCACAGCGTAGCGCAGATTTTCAATCTGCCGTATCGCCGAGTTGCACTTGGCTGGGCGTGCGAGACTGAGGGAGTGCTTGGCAATGCGAGGCGTCCGCAGAATGCAATTCTGCGCTACAGCAGATTGAAAATCTGCGTTACGAAACGACCGCTCTAAGGCCGGGCAAGACTGACCGATTACTGGCAGCCAACCAACGCGGTTGACAAACCCATTCATTTCGATACCGTTCCCCCCCTTGTTGAAACATTATTGAACCAGAACTATGCCGAATACGAAATCCGCCGAACGCCGGATGCGGAACAGTGCTCGCAAACATGACCGCAACCAGAGTATTAACTCCCGGTTGGCGACGTTAGAAAAGAACTACCTCGGCTTCCTTGCCGGCGGCAAGAAAGAGGAGGCATCTGGCGCGCTGCGGCGTGTCAGCTCGGCTCTGGACAAAGCTGCCAAGACCGGTGTGATCCACCGGGCCACAGCCAACCGAAAAAAATCGCGGCTGGCGGTGAGGCTGAACGCGCTGAAATAGTACAGCAAAACACCCCGCCGATTTCGGGCGGGGTGCAAGTCTTTTCAGAAGACCTGGAAATCCAGATCGCCGGCGCTACTGGAGTTTTTCGACCTTCTCCTTCCTTTCCTTAGCGCCGTAGCCTGCTTTCTTCACTGCCGCGATCAAGTCCTTCGTGGTGACCTTGCCCTTCTCCACGGTCACGACCGCCTTATCTGGCAGTGCAACTTCGGCATTCTTGACTCCCGGTATTTTGAGTGCGGACCGCACTTTAGTGACACAGCCGACGGGTCAGGTCATTCCAGAGATCACCAGATGAACCTTGGCCTCGTTGACAGCAGGCGTAGCGGACTGAGCCGATTTTTCCTTGTGGGCTTTCCTCGACTCTTTCTTATCAGCCGCGTGAGCGACCGCCAGCACGAGCACGGTCGCGGTGATGATGGATAATTTGAGTAAGCGCATAACAGTTGTCTTTTGGTCTGTTGCGGCGCCCATCTTATGGGTCGTTATTGCCTTAGCAAGGACAAATCGTGCGGACAAATTCAGGTCGGAAGGGGAGCGCACGCGCTTCGCGTGCCGTGGTCGGCGCCCTCGCCAACCACACTTGAGTGTTGGAACAAGTCACCCTCCAGCCCGTAGCTTCCTTTCCTTCCTTTTCCTCGGAGCACAATTGAAGACAGGGACTGCGCGCCTGCACGGCACGGGGACGCCGCGGCGCGGCATCCCTGCCTCGATTGTAGTGCGAGTTGCGGAGATTAGTGAGGCGATCACGCACCTGTTTCGACCGGCGAGGCGCCGGTCGGAACACGCGAGGGCACGTGTGCTCCCCACGACCGAATCGACTCTTATGGCCTATGCTAGATCACCGGAAATTCGAGAAGGAGTTACCGCTCACTTGGCTGTGGCAATTGGTATGATTTTCAATATGCTCCCGGCGTGATTGCATTGATCGACTATGGCGCCGGCAATTTGCACAGCGTGGAAAAAGCTCTCCGATACCTGGGGGCAGATGTTCGCCGCGTCGCTCGGCCTAGTGAACTGAAGGAAGCGCAGTCAGTGGTGCTGCCCGGAGTCGGAGCGTTCGACGACTGCATCCATGCGCTCCAAAAACAGGAGTTGCTGGAGGCGTGCCGCGAATTCATCGCGAGCGGACGCCCATTCCTCGGTATTTGCGTCGGCTACCAAGCGCTGTTTGACCGGAGCGAGGAATTTAACAGTTGTGCCGCCGGACTCGGTGTGTTCCGCGGTCCTGTCGTGAAATTCTCGGGCCGGGACGGCTTGAAGGTGCCTCAAATCGGGTGGAATCAGATTGAAATCGACCGCAGTGATTGTCCGATTTTTCGGCAGATTCCAAGTGGGAGCTACGTTTATTTCGTGCATAGTTTCTATCCACAGCCGACGGACGAGTCGATTGTGGCTTGCCGCACGGAATACGGCGAGACCTTTGCCTCGGCGATTTGGAAGGACAACGTGTACGCCACCCAATTCCACCCGGAGAAAAGTCAGAAAGTAGGGCTGCAGTTGCTGCAAAACTTTGTAGCTCTGTCCAATAACTAGTTCAGAAGTTGATAGACACCCCTCACCCGTCCTACGGACACCCTCTCCCCATCGGATGGGGAGACGGCGGGGGTGAGGGGCATTCTTCATGTCAACTTACTTCTAAACTGATTAATGAGTGAAAGCGCCGATCAATCGGGCGCACCTCAGACGCTTCGTGCCCGACCGAGCCTGTGGCGGCGGGAGATTCTCTGGCACGACTAAGGTTGCCCTTTCCACTCAGCCTCGTTAACAATACCCCGCACTATGGAATCATCTCGAGTTCCAGTCGTCTGGCTGGCTTATGTCTCCTACCCGGTGACCACGGCGGTGTACTACGAGCGCGCGCTTCGTCGAAACTGCCGCGTCGTCACTTGCGGACCCAAAATCGGTCCGGAGGTCATCAAAAACTGGCATTTGGAAAACATGAAGCTGCCCGTCGTGGACCAGGACATGCCGCTCCCCTTCGAGCCGGACATGCGACAGGTGCTTCCGAAAGCTCGCGGACGCCATCCGGATCCGGATCTCTATCTCTGGATCGAGTCGGTGCCGGGTCACTTCCCCAAGAACCTCGAGGCCGTGTCGTGCCCCAAAGCGTGCCACCTGATCGACAGCCATTTGAATCTGGAATGGCATCTCAAGTGGGCGCAGTTGTTCGACCACGTGTTCGTTGCCCAGCGCGAATACATCCTCGAATTTCGCCGCCAAGGGTGCAAGAACGTGCATTGGCTGCCCCTGGCGTGCGACCCGGAAGTCCACGCTCAAAAGACGACGCAGAAACGGTTTGACGTCGGTTTTGTGGGCAGCATTTTCGCCAATACGCGCCGGGCGGAACTCCTGCAGCGCCTGGCCGACAAACGGCTCTTGTTGAAAGCGGAACGATGCTTCTGGGACGAGATGGCGCTGATCTTTTCCCAATCCCGGATCGTGTTCAACAACGCGGTTCGGAACGATCTGAACATGCGGGTCTTCGAAGCCATGTCCACGGGATCCTTCCTGTTGACCGACGCCACTCCGAATAGCGGTCAGAACGAATTGTTTGTGGACGGAGAGGATCTGGGCATCTACGACGACAAAAGTCTGTTGGACAAAGCCAGATTTTATCTCATCCACGAGGAGGAACGCGAACACATTGGCCGGCGTGGCCAAGCCATGATGCACAAGGCTCACACCTACCAGCATCGGGCCGCAGAAATTCTGCGAGTGTGCCTGCACGGTCAGAAGACCACCCCCTCGGCCGGCGAATGGCGCGAGCGATCGTTGGGCGGGCTGGCGGCCAGTCGTAAGTGGAAGCCCAGGCCGCCCAATCGGCCCCGAGGCCGATCGTTCATCATTCCGATCCTGGACGCGTCGCCGAAGGGCCGGAAGGAGTTCGAAGACCTGTTGAACGATTTGACAGCAATGGACGGGGAAGTCGTGGCCGTGTTCAATTCCCCCGCGGCGGCCGAGGCGTTCAGGAACCATCCGCGAATCGATTTGTCGGCGAGTTTGAACGTCAACGCCGGCGTGCCGCGCGCCTGGAATATCGGCGTTCACCTCGCGACGCAGCCGAGCCTGTTTTTCTTAAACGCCGACCTTCGAGTGTCGATTTCCGCCGTGGAAGCTCTGGAAGCGGCGCTTTGGGAGCTGCCGTCCGCGGCCGTCGTGGGTCCGGAGGGGTCCTTTTTCGGCTTCTACACTTATGAGGACATTCTCTGGTTGCACAAGGACAGCCGTCCCAGTTCGCCCCAATTCGTGGATGCGGTGTCGGGTTTTTTCTTTGCGGCCAAGCGCGAGCTGTTTGCGCGCAAGCTCCTTCAATTTGAAGACCACTACACGCCGTGCTTCACCGAAGAGTGGGACCTGGGCATTCAAGTCCGCCAGGCCGGTTACAAGTGTTACGTCGTCCCCGTCTCAGATTACTCGCACGAATGGGGCGTCTCCGTTCAACATAGCCGGGTCATCACTTACATGAAGAACGAACAGGGCGTGACCGGTGAAATCCTGGCTCGGAATCGGATTCGCTTTTGGCGCAAATGGCTTGAGGTTTCGGGGGAATTGGCATTGCCGGGCTGGGAGCCGAACCCCCCCGACCCGAAGCCGCCGACCGGTTCGTCCTTGCTCCAAAGCCGAATTGTGGAACTGACAGATCTGAGGACGCAGAAAGTCAAGCCACCGTCCGAAGGCGGCCAGTCAACCTGATTTCCGCAGAACGGAAGCCGGCCACAGACGGCCTCAAACGCGTCGCATTGCCTGCGGCGAAGCTCACTCGTCCACGTAATGCTTCATGCACCACGGAGTCTTGAGCGGCTGCCACTCGCCTTTCGGTTTGAAGTTAAAATCCCGCGCAAAGAAAAAAGAAGTTGTCGTCTCGTGGGTGTTGATCGGGGAAAAGCCATTCATGTCCACCTGAATCAGATCCGCCTGCCGCAGAACTGCTGCGGCTCTGACGTGGCAATCCGAGTTGTCCAGAATGATGAATCCGCCTGGAGCGAGTCTATGAAGCGAACGCTCGGCCATCTTCCTGCGGTTGAGGCCACCATCCACGACGATGACGTCGTAGCGAGCCGAGTCTTCAAGAATTGCATCAAAGTAGCTGGCTTCGTCTTCCCGCAATAGGACCTTGGCATTGGGTGGAGCGGCAGAACTAACCTTGGCGTGCCAAGCCCTGTCGTTCTCCACCGATACGACATCTTTGCACATCGAAGCCCAGAAGAGGGTCGAACAGCCGGCTCCGTACTCAAAGAGATGTTTGGTCGTCAGATCGAGCCCGCGAAGATAATCGATTGCGGGGTAACTGAACCAAGGAAGCGGGTCTCCGTTGCCATCGACCGACAATTGATTGTTGACAGAGTTCCCATATCCCTTCGCGATCAGGACATCAACCAGGATCTTAAGTGCGTCAAAAGCCTTCATGCCCGCTGACACAGGTCAATTCTGAGCCTGCAAGCCACAGCGTATCAGAAAGGGAATGGCAGCTCGGCCCGTTTGCATTCTCTATCACTCAAACTTGGTTGAATTGGACTTCTAGAACTAGTATCGGCCCCGAGGATTTTTGCAAGCAGTTCAGCGCTCCTCTTGCAGCTTGACTTTGAATTTGGAGGACGATTCCATCCGACTCAGTTGAGAGTTTTATTCCTTAATCCCGAACAGTATGTAAGCTGGGAAGACGAGCCCTCGAACTACGAACTCCGCTTGCCAATCCTCAATTGTGGCGTGGTGACGGATCATCGGGACTATTGCTATCAGGCCACGCTGCGCAAGGACGGTAAGGACAGAATGAACCGCGAGATTCTAGCGCTTGTCGATGGATTTCAGCCCGAGATCGTGATCAACTCGACGACTTGGCCAGAACAATCGGTCGGGAGTGGTTTGCTTCAGGAGATCTTGCGGCGTGGCGTGGTTGTTCACACCCAGGTTTGGGACTCTTTTGTCAATCCCGAACCACACGAAATGGAGTGGTTTTATAGCTGCACCCACCTCGGAATCGCTTCGTCAATTTCCAGCTATCTTCGATACAAGGCCATGGCTCAAGCAGGATGTGGCCCTCGCGGCGTTGTGTTCACGGCGGGGCATCATGTTTTCACCGAGTTTTTCCGCAAGCTGGATGTCCCAAAGGTTTACGACGTAACGATTCTCGGCAGCAATGAAGGGCTACGAACGATCCATAAGAAGTTCCTGCAGAGTCGGCTCCCCGGGTTAGGCATTTCTTTCCACAAGCTGGGAGGGTTGATCGATTGGGAGAAATGTCAAGGACCGCAAGATCGGCAGAAGCTGACCGACAAGTGGATCCCTTGGCACGAATACGTCAAGGTCATCAACCAGTCAAAAGTCTGTGTGTGTTCGCAAACCGGCCAAGGTCGGGATCAGATCAAGGGGAAGATTTTTGAGTTCTTGTCTTGCGGAGCGTTAGTTCTTACGGATGCCAGTCCGCAAACGCAGAAACTCGTGCCTCCCTGGGCTGTCGCGTACTACACGGACGTCCCGGACTGTTTGGAAAAGGCGGTCCATTATGTTTTGAACGACGCCGAGCGAGAACGAACAAGCCGGTTAGGCCACGAGTGGTTCCATTCCCAGTACGACTACCGAAAGTTTTGGTCGGCCTTCTTGCGCACGGCGGTAAGGAGCGAAGGCCCGCTTCCGGTTGCCCACTTCGAAGAGAGCCATCGAGAGGGCCCGGTCGCCGCCGTCAAACCGACTGAAACTGTCGAGCCCAGAGCCCTACGCGGCAGCAGCCCAATCAACGAAATCTTGAGCAAAGGGTATTCGCTGTTTCGGTCTGCGGATTATTTGGGCGCCGCTCGGGAGTTTGCTGCAGCCTGTAAAATCGATCCTCCGCACGTAGAAGCCTTTGTAGCGCTGGCCCATTTGGCACGTGTGTGCAAGGATCCCCAAACTCATCAATTTGCCATCGACGGCATCAAGAGGATTGGCCCGTCGCACCCGGCTGCGCTCACCGAACTTCAGTCCGCTAGCGCTGGGGCAAGGTAGCGACCGGCCCACAATGTGAGAAACCGCATATGTCCGAGCACCTTGTAGGAACTCGTTAACGGCCCTGTGACAAGAGGTTCGCACGCACTCGCTCGACCACGCCATCCCAATCGTCTGGCCTGGGCTGTCGAAACAGCCGCATGGTCGGATACCAAGGGCTGGCTTCGCGATCCAGCAGCCAGCGCCATTCGGGGGCGAAGGGCAGCAGCAGCCACACGGGCTTGCCCAAGGCTCCGGCCAAATGTGCGACCGCCGTATCGACACTGATCACCAAATCCAACGCTTCGATCGCGGCTGCGGTCCGCGCGAAATCCGAGAGCTGCGGTTTCAGGTCGATCAGCTTCTGTTGATCGCGAAACAGCGCCAGTTGCCGGCCCGCCGGGCCCACTTGCAGACTGAAAAATGCGACCTTCGGCACCGACCAGAGCGACGAAAGCTTCGGCAACGGGACTGATCGAGCCAGATCGTTTTGCAGGCCGGGGTTGCCTGCCCAAACGACGCCGACTTTCATCCATCCTTCCGGTGTCGATGGAAGTTCAACCGTCGCGTTCTCTGGCGCTTTGAGATACGGCACCGCCGCCGGGATTGAGTTTGCCGATGTCCGAAACAGCAAAGGCAGGCTGAGCAGAGGAATCTGGACGTCGAACGGCGGCAGTGCCTCGCCGTGAGCCACAAGCCTGTCGATCCCTCGGGCTGTAGCCAGAAGGTCTTTAAGTGCCGGCTGGCACTCAAAAATGACGCGGCCAACACGCTCCGTGACCGGAGGGACGTACCGCACGAACTGAAGCGTGTCGCCGATGCCTTGCTCGGCAAACACCAGGATCGTTTTGCCCGCCAGCGGTTCTCCCGTCCACCTCGGCTGCGTGAATGGCCGGGACGGGAATTGTTTCTGTCCAGTCCGCCACCGAGCCTCGTAATGCATCCAGCCCGTCTCGAACTTTCCAAGCAGGAGCTCCGTGAAACCCAAGGCATACTCGGCATTCGGCTCGCCAGGCTTGCGAAGGAGAGCCTTCTGCAAGAGATCAACGGCTTCCTCCGGCTTTCTTTCCGAATAGCGAACTTTGGCCAGCGACAGGAGCGCCTCGAAATCCGCCGGATCCGACTGCAAGCGCTTCTCCCAGCCCCGAATGCCTTCGTTGAGACATTCACGGAGGGCAGGGATGGCGCAAGCGCACGACACCGGGTCCAACTGCACCGCCTGGTTGTAAAACGGCACGGCATCCGACAAGAGATTCCGCCGGACTAGGATCGTTCCGAGGCAAAGACAGGCTTCAGGATTTTCCGGTTCCAGACGAACGGCGGTTTCGGCGTGCCGCTGCGCTTCCTCGAGGCGGCCTAACCTTTCCAGGACCGCCGCCAGCTTCAGGTGGGCCAGGCTTGAATTGGGCTCACCGGCCAGCGCCTTTCTGAGAAGCGCTTCAGCTTCGGAAAGTTGGCCTCTCCCCTCGCAATCTATCGCGAGTTGCAAAAGCGCGTCCGACTGGTTTGGACATTCGTGGGAAAGACGTTTGACGACGAACCAGGAGGGGAACCCACACTCTCCTCGGCTGTTGACGACGTGCTGCCCCTCGCAAGTGATGAACAATTGCAGATTCGAAGCCTGGACGAACTCCCGGACCGCACGCTGGACGCCGAAGGTGCCGAACCGATACTCGCCATCCTGCACATAATCGTGCCCGGCGAGAACACCTCCGGGCTTGACCTTAGGGAACCAGAGCCGCAGGTCCCGCTGAACCCCTTCGTAACTGTGGTCGGCATCGATGTAGCAGAAGTCCAAGCTTTCGTCCGGAAGAAGCCCGGCCGCCTCTTGGGAGGTCAACCTCCAAATCGTGGATCGGCGCTGAAATGGCATCAGTCGTTTGATCGTCCGTTGGTAGAATCGATCCTGTTCGGCCTGCGAAGCATTCGCGATATCCACGTACTCCGAAGAGGCAAACTCGCGCCAAGGATCCACTGAGTACAGCCTCTGGCCTTCCCAGTGCCGCAGGATGCGTTCGGAAAATCTCCCTTCTTGAACGCCTACCTCGACACCGACCCCTTTCAATTCGAGTTGATTCAGGACCTTTGGAAACAACTCACGCCGGACAAATTCAAACGTGCGCAGGCCGCCTGGCCCGTCTTCGCGTGGAGACCGTCGCGCCCTGTCGAGAGCCGCCACGAACGCCGGAAGCTCGGCTTGGATCGCCTGAATCTCGCGAATGCCTGCGCTCGCCTCGGTGAATTGCGGCCTTTGGGCGAGCGCTTGGTGGTAGCAGGAGATCGCCCGATCATAGTAACAAAAATCACGACAAAGGTTGCCCCAATTCCAGAGCGCCTCGGGAAATTGCGCCTGCAATTCCACCGCGCGCTGAAAAGCTGGTTCGGACTGATCGAATTCTCCCAACCCGCCAAGGACCAAACCGAGATCGCTCCAGCACACCGCAGAGTTCGGATTGACCGCGAGTGATTTCTGCAGCCATCCGACGGCTTCCTCCGCCCTCTCCTGCTGAACGGCCAGGAGGCCCATCAAGTGAAGGGCGCTTGCCTGGCGAGGATCAGCCGCCAGAATTTGCCGATAGAGCTTCGAGGCTTCGTCCAGCTTGCCTTGCTTGTGCAAGGAGAGCGCCTCCTGCAACGCGCCGCTTGGAACCGTTGGCGAACTCATGTCACTGCTCATAGACTTCGAAGCAATATAGTAATGAGTTCAGAAGTTGATAGACACCCCTCACCCGTCCTTCCGCCTTCGCCAAGCCTACGGCGGACACGCCGGACACCCTTCCCCCAGCTGATGGGGAGAGGGATGGGGTGAGGGGCATTCTTTATGGCCACATATTTATGAACTGTCCAATAAGCGTGGGCTCAGGACGCGGTTCCCAAGATTAGCTCGCTCCAAATCCGTTCTTTGGAAAAAACTTCGCGAAACCAGTCAAACGCCCGCTCCGCGATCGCGCGTCGCGGGGTTTCGTTTCGGTCAAAAAAGCGGATGTAGGTTTGCAGCTCATGGATGTTCCGGAACGGCACATAATGCACGAAAGGAACGAAAAACCGTTTGATCTCTTCGTTGTCTTCTTCCAGGAGCAGGCTTTTGGAAATGATCGACTCCCAGGCTCGTCCGGTCATGATCTTCCGGTCCGTCGTGCGCGCCGAGAAATTGACACTCATCCGCAGCCGGCTCATGAAGGCGGCATATTCGGCGGGAGTCACGCCGGCTTTGGAGCCGCTGGTCGTATGCGTGGACAGCACGAGCTGGCAGGGGATATTCTGAAGGCGGATCAAAGAAAGCCAAATGCCTCTCGGACAGTTATAGTCGAATAGGCTGCCCACAAATGCGGCGCCCATGTCCTTGCCTCCGGCACCCGGCTGGAAAAGATTTTCCGGGTAAGGAACCGGCGCCCAAAACATTCGAGCGCCAGTGGGATGGCTTTCCGCTTGAGACTGAAAATGGCTCAGGTGCCAAACCACGTCAATGAACGGCCGGACATACTCAATCGTGCGGATCGTCGCCGGCGTCCAAGAATCCGGATAGAAACCAACCAGCGTGAAGGGTTGCTTGGCTTTGAGCGTCGTCAAAACGCTTTTGTACACCTCCGGAGCGATGTAGTCGCCCTCAGTCTTCCGGTTGCACAGATCGTCGAAAATCACCAGATCAGGCTTCGCCGAGAGGATAAGCCGCGCGAGCCGGTCCAGTTCGGAATACTGAGTTTCAGGCGTGACGGAAGTCGGATTCAAAAACGGATCCGCCGGGAAGAAGAGCGTCTCCAGGCCGACCGCTCGAGCCGAGGCCTGAAAGAAAACGCCCAGTTCGTGCTCGCGGGAATCGGCGCGCCCAAGAAACAACTTGCGGAGAACCAGCAGGATTTTCTTGGCAGGCGGCGCTTGAGGCAGCCGCGTGACACTGGGCTGTCCCCGGCACTGCAATAGATACGGGACGGTGCGCCCGGCGGCTTCCCATTGCCGCAACGCATTGTCCAATCTCCGCCGGATTCCTTCGTCGGTCAGGTCTGCGCTCAACCCGCCAGGCCCTTTCACAGTGCCAACACTCTTCAGATAGGTGCCGGGGAGCGCGAATATCCTCAAGATATCGTTGAGCTTGGGCAAGTCGTGGCCAAGAAAGTGAAGACAAATCTGTTCATATAACCCGGCCAGCCATTGGTCGGCGCTGGCCGTTGCTTGCTGGGCCGGCCGATTTTCCAGAATTGCCCTTGCTTTGGCCGCGCAACTCTCGGCTTCGGCGGATTGATTGAGTTCGATCAAGCAATGAGCCAGTTTGATCCAGGCCTCGGCGGTGGCGGCATCCGAGTGGGCGAGGGACCGCCAAAGCGTGCCGGCATCCTGCCAGTTCTTGCCGTCGTAGAGCATTCGAGCCAGCGCTGTGGCGGATCGAGGTGAAATCTCGCGGGGATTCCGGAGGATGAGATCCTTGAGGAGCTCAAACGCTTTGTCGCCTTTTCCATTTTTGAGGAGATAATCCGCCAATTCAAACGCGGTGGTCTCCAAAAGGGGCTCGTTGCTCATCAGGCGGCTCCTGCCAATCGCGGGGTCCCGTTCTGCGTTGTCCGATCTCGCCACACAGTTCGCGCGTTATTGTGGTGAATCGCCCGGCACAATTCAACTCTCCATGAACCGACGGTTCGTAGCCGCCGAGGTAACGAGGCGGAAGACGTGGTTAAAACCAATATCCGCCTCCTCACGTCGGCGGCTACGGTTCAAGGTCCCAATGCGTGCGCGAACCGCTTGGAGGCTCTCCATGAACCGCCTGATTGGAGCGCGGGCGGCTCGCCCGCGAGTTTCTCGCCCTGGTCCGAAAGTGCGGGCGAGCCGCCCGCGCTCCGGGCCAATCCTCGGTTCAAGGTCCCAATGCGCGCCAAATTTGGCGTGGGGGCTTTCCATGAACCTCCTGGTGGGGTGAGACTCCTGTCGAGCCCTGGCTTCTTTGCCAGCAAGGATTCCAGGGCTCGACGGGAGTCTCGCCCCACCCGTTCAACTGGTTCATCGTCCCAATGCGCGCGAGGACCGCTCGGAGGCTACCCGTGCCCCTTCCAGAGCGCGGCCTTCAGGCCACTTCAACGTTTGATGCCAGAGTCGAGTCGGAAGCAGCCTGAAGGCAGCGCGACGAAACGTCCCGCACAAACGAGTTGCCATTTTCCGAACTATGAGCAAGAAGCTGAATGGACACTCAAGATGAGAGTGAGTTATTGGAATTCAAGATTAGAACTATGGCCACCTATGTCTATGAAACGATTCCACGGGACCCTCGACAGACGCCTCGGCGCTTCGAAGTGGAACAAAAAATGAGCGATCCGCCGCTGAAGGTTGATCCGGAGACCGGATTACCTGTGCGGCGGGTGATTGTCGGCGGGAGCGGGATTGTGACCCACGGTGCCAGCATCCTTTCCCTGAATGTGAAGCGATCCAAACGCTAGCACCACGAACCGTAAGGGCCGACGTGACGCTTCATAGAGAGGAACGGGCGGGCGGATCTTGACACGGCCACCGTCGCTTTCTCCCTCTCCTACGACGCAGAAGTGGGAGAGGGTCGGGGAGAGGGCAATCTCGTGTGGTGACCGTGGCCAGACGTGCTTGGATGAAAGGCTCCTCCTCTCCCCGGCCCTCTCCTCCACTTCGTGGAAGAGAGGGAGTTACGCCGTTGGCGATTCAGTGGAAGTGTCAAGATGCGCCCAGAACGGGCGCGGAGGCACGGGTTGCGTTGACTTGTCTCAGGCGTCAAATATACTGCTTTCATGCCGGTGAGCACGAAATCGAATGCGAAGCAGAGGTTCATGGATTTTCTCACGAGGAAGAACCTGCGGCTCACAGCGCAGCGCCAGGCGATCATTGAAGCCGTCTTCGGCACCGACAAACATTTCACCGCCGAGCAACTCTTGGAATGGTCGAGGCAGCGCGATCGTTCCGTCTCCCGCGCCACGGTTTACCGAACGTTGCCACTGCTGACAGAAAGCGGCCTGGTGCGAGAAATGGACTTCGGCAAAGATTACAAATTTTACGATCCCAACTACGCGGAGCACCCCAATCACAACCACATCATCTGCCAGGACTGCGACAAAATCGTCGAGTTCGAGAGCGAGAAAATCGCCAGGCTCGAAGACGAAATCAGCCACAAATTGGGGTTCTTGATCAAAACCCAGCGGCTTCAGATTACCGCAAGCTGTGAGGAATTGAAGAAGCTGGGCGCGTGCAAGAATAAGTCCTGTTAGCGGACTTTTCTGCTGCACGCTTCCTGCAACCGCGTCACATCGGGGTTATTGGGCGAGGAGATACCGAGAGACAAAAGGTTTCCGGGACGGTGAGCCGGCATGGTGCGTTGATCCTTCCACCGCCAAGTCTCGACGTGGCCATCCGCGAACGAGAGATTAGCCCCGCGATTGTGCCAGTCCGCCGGGTAATCGATGATGCGATCAGACGAGGGCAGGCGTGGGTCATAGCTCCCCATATCCATCGGGAACCAGCCGTCGTTGATGCTGTCTTCGCGTTCGTCGATGAACACGAACGCCTTCGCCGGCGCTGGATCGCTGAACTCGGACAACTTGCGGAATTGCCGATAACCGGCCGAGAACGGTCCTGTGCGTTCCCCCACATACGCATTCATCGCCACGCTCCTCACGCGCGGGGCTCCTGTAATCCCATGGCTCCGGCTCTTATCGGCCGGACATTTGAAAACCTTCGCGGTCCGCGCGTAGCGGCCAAGTTGTGAGTTGAGCAAAAGCGCGATGTTCGTGTTGTGAGGACTCCCCGTGAGATCCATCCAGCCCACGCACCAGGTTCGGTTGGACCTGGCCGTATTCTGGGAATCGCCCCCATCTAGGTTGCCTGCCAGCATGTCGCGGTTCTCCGCCGCGTACATCAACCAAGCCAGCGACAACTGCCGGTGGTTGTATAAACAAACGGCCGTTTGGGTCGGGCCTCTGGAACTGCCGCGCACCGGCCAATGCAACACCCATAACAGACTGACCACGGCCAGCAGCACCAGGAGTTCAACAACGGTGAAAGCTTGCTCAAGGTGACTCTTCATAATTCTGTCCGTCGCCACCCACGCCAGATTGGGGTCTGTGGATCGAGTTGCGAAGTCTGTTCCCCACCACAACGACAGGCGTGGAAAAGGCGCAATGTGCGCGAGCCTCACGCATTCCGGCATGCTCAATCCACAGACCGTGTTCCCTTTGTTCCCCTTGGCAGTCTAGCGTCGGCGCATGGCGCACGCTTGGAGATTCTAAACGGTCTGGCTGACTGGAATGAACTTGCAGCAAATGCCGGACCGCCCGAGATGCAGGGTTCAACCAAAGGATGGGCGTATGTGAAAAGCAAAACCCGCCTTTCTGGCACGATTCTAACAGCGGGCATCCCGCCATTGGGGGCACCACCCATCCAAAGCTCGAAATCCGAAATCCGAGACAAATTCAAAATCCGAAAGTTCCAAGGCTCAAAACGGCACCAGGCCACATGGCTTTTGAATTCGGGTTTCGGTATTTCGGTTTTGTTTCGGATTTCGGATTTCGGATTTGACACGGTTCCGCCTCCTTACGTCGGCGGCTACGGTTCATGAATTCAACCGCCGGAATCGGCACCAATCTCGCTATGCATTCAACGCAACCAATCCTCCAAGAAATCGTGGGACACCACTTCCTCGCACTCCATGAGACCTTCAGCTTACCAGAGAATGGCGGCTCTGTGGGTCGTACTGATGGCGCCGTCTGTAGCGGCCTCTGAACCTGCTCCGACTCAGACGATCTCCAAATCATCGCCCCGGCTCACCAGCGTTACCGCGGGCGGTGATTCCACCTTTCCGCTCTTCAGCCGGGATGGACATGCCATCGCGTTCATGAGCACGGCCGACAATCTGGTGACCAACGATCAGAACGGAGGCTGGATGGACGTCTTCGTCCGCGATCTGCGGACCCGGACGACCACATTGATCAGCGTCGCCGGTGCCGGCTTGTCGGGTGGCAACGGTCACTCCTTGCTTGGCGGGATTTCTGAGGACGGCAGGTTTGTGGCGTTCACGAGCGAGGCGAGCGACCTTGTGACCAATGATTCCAATGGCCTGAGCGATGTCTTCATCCGCGACTTGGCCACGGGCAAGACCATCCTGGTGAGCGTCGATCTCGCCGGCACTCGCAGCGCCAACGGAGCTGCATCGAACCCGGTGATTTCACGGGATGGAAAATTCGTAGTCTTCGAGAGCGAAGCGTCAAACTTGACGGCGAACGACGCGAACAATGCCACCGACGTTTTTCTGCGCGACGTACAGACCGGCGTCACGCGCTTGGTCAGCGCGGACCCAACCGGTGTCGGTCCAGCAAACGCGGTTTCTTTCGGCTCGGTCATCACGCCGAACGCAAGATTTATCGCCTTCACGAGCCAGGCGACGAACCTCGCACCTGGCGCGACGAATGGTTTCAATGAGATTTACGTCAGGGACATGCTTGACGGGAAAACCGCTTGGATCAGCTCCGACAGAACCAGATTCCCTGCGCTTGAGCCGCGTCGCGCGCTTTCATCCAGCAATCCGGCCATCAGCGAGGACGGACGTTACGTGGCATTCAAGACCGTCCTCACGAGTTCGACGGGTACTTTGAGCGGTGACGGTGCGGTCCTCCTCCGCTATGATCTGCAGACGGGTTCGACGGTCTTCGTCAGCAGCGATGCGGTCGGTGTGGTGGCCGGGACCGAGGACATGTCTGGGCCGGTCATCAGTGCTGACGGACGCTTCGTCGCCTTCGAAAGCAAAATCAACGCGACCGGTCAGCGCGTGATCCGCGTTTGGGATGCGGCCACAGCGGCCACAAGCCTCGCGAGCGCAAACTTGAGCGGCGAAGTTCCGGCAGCGGGCAATTCAGATACGCCTGTGCTCAGCGCAGACGGCAGCTACCTGGCTTTCTTGAGCGACGCCACCGATCTTGTCACCAATCTCGTCGCCGGAACTTCGCAGGCTTTTATCCGTGACCTGACGACGAAAACAACGCGGCTGCTCAGCGGAAGCTCGCTTGGCACAGCTTTGGATCGACGGGACGTTCGTGGTCTCTCGATCACTCCGGACGCGCGCTGGGCCGCCTTTGAAAGCCTTGCGACGGATCTTACGAATGAAGACCGCAACAACGCCACCGACCTTTTCGTGCGAGACCTCGCATTGGACACATTGAGCCTTGTCTCGGAGCGCCATCCGACGCTGCCCTCGGCAACAGCGAATGGGCCGAGTTCTCTCTCGCTAAACGCGATCGATGCGGAGGGGCGTTATGTCCTGTTCACGAGTCTGGCGGATAATCTTCTGCCGAACGACACCAACGGCTTGCCGGACATCGTCGTCCATGACTTGGTGACGGGCAGCAACCTCATGGTGACGGCGAGCTTCGACGGATCGACGACCGCAAATGGCGCATCCCGCGATCCGGTATTGAGCAAGAACGGGCGGTTTGTTGCCTTTGTCAGCGCCGCCCAGAACCTGGTGACTAACGACACGAACCGAGTTGATGATGTCTTTCTGCGGGATTTGGTGGCGGGCAGAACCGTTCTGGTCAGCCGGAGTGCCGACGGCAACGCGAGCGCCAATGGTGCTTCCACTTCGCCGAGCCTCAGTGACGATGGCCGCTTCGTGGCGTTTCAGAGCGCGGCGTTCAATTTGGTGAGCGGAGTGACATTCCCAAGACAATTCCCTGATGACGCCGCGGGGCGGGCCGCAAACGATGTTTATCTTTACGATGCCATCGGCGGCAGGAATTCGCTGGTGTCGGCCGCGATCACTGGGAGGCAAGCCGGCAACGGCGAATCGATCAATCCTAGGCTCAGTCCGGACGGACAGTTCCTCGCGTTCCACAGCGCCGCCACCGATCTCACAACGGACCCTCCCGCGGGCGGCTTCAGGTTGTTCCTGACCGAATTGAGGACTCGATCGACCTCGTGGGTCGTCACCCCATCGACCCTGGCTCCGCCGATCCGCCGACCTGCGCCCGCGCAAACGTTCAGTGAGGAAAGCCGCTTCCTGGCCCTCCTCCACAACTCGACGAACCTCTACTTCTACGACATCGCGAAACGGGTTCAGGAGCCCATCTCCCTGGCGGTTTCGCTGCCCAAGACGACCGCTGATGGGAGTTGGCTCGCTTTCGAAACCTTAACCTCCACTCCTGCCAACAAACGGCAAATCACGCTGCTCCACCGCGATTCCGGCGCCCGAACCTACGCCTCCTTGAGCGAGACCCGAACGGGCCGCGGCAATGACGATTCGTTCTGGCCGTCCATCAGCGGCGACGGACGGTACGTGGTCTTTGCCAGCAGAGCCAGCGACCTTGTCCGTGGCGACGACAATGGTTTCACCGACGTTTTCCTCTACGACCGCGTGCGGGATCAAACGACCTTGCTCAGCCGAAGCCGGACCGGTGACGGCCCCGGAGATCGGACTTCCGTCAAACCCTTGATCAGTGGCAATGGCCGGACGGTCGTCTTCCAAAGCTTCGCGAGCGATTTGGGCGCAGGGGATCTCAATTCTGCGAGCGACATTTTTGTCGTGCAACTCAGCCTGAGGGATTCCGACCAAGACGCCATCGATGATGATTGGGAGATGACCCACTTCGGCGGCTTGTCTCGCGATGGCGCCGGTGACTTCGATGGAGACGGCATGCGTGACCTCGATGAGTTCAAAGCGGGAACCAACCCGACCGCCGACGCTTCGCTCTTCCGCGCGATGGTTCTCCGCTCGCTGACAGGCTCTGAAACCACGATCTTGTGGAACGCGGTGCCTGGACGGACCTACGTGGTTCAATACAAGGACAGCCTGAGCCAATTGGACTGGCTTTCGCTGGAGGGTGCCGTGACCGCAACCGGCACGACGGGTTCGAAAGCGGACACCTCAAGGAACGCGCGGTCCGAGCGGTTCTACCGCGTGCTCCAGATAGATTAGCACTCGCGCAAAAATAACTTCCGAGTTTCCGGAACCGTTCCGCAGAGGAATTCCGTCCTTGACCAAAATCCGAAATCCGAAGCAAACCCGAATGACCGAAATCCGAATCTCAAAACCGTGCGGCCACGCCCCGGTTTGATTCTAATGAGCGATCAAGATGAAACTAATCTAATGAACATTCTGTTTGAAATGCCCCTCACCCGTCCTACGGACACCCTCTCCCCATCACATGGGGAGAGGGACGGGGTGAGGGGCCTTCGTCTCATTTTGAAAGCGAATTGGAATGAGCCTTGGAGCTTTCGGATTTTGAATCTGTTTCGGATTTCGGATTTCGAGCTTCGGATTTCGCCTGCGGCCGATCCGTGAGGGGTCAATGCGGCTTGGGAACCGCTCCGTCGAGCAGCTTCCAAACCCGGAGGGCCTCCGTGACACCCCACGCTTGCGCGTCGCAGCCGCGCTGTTGGTGCGTCGCGTCGCCGTCGAGAATTTCAGGGATTTGTCCGAGGCAGCCTTCGCGCAGAATCCGCTCCATGCTGCCCAGATAAGCTTTCGCTGCCGCAACCGCGGGCGGCTGAAAATCCCACGCCTGCGCCAAAGCTTCGCAGAACGTGGGAAACGTCCACGTCCACGCGGTGCCGTTGTGATAGGCCGGTTTGCGGCGCGTGTCTTCGTCTCCCTCGTAACGCCCCCAATACGGCCAATCCGGATCGTTGAGCAAGCGGCCATCATTTCCATGCACCGGCAAAGGCGGCGACACCGGCAATGGCGCCAGGGAACGCAACGCGCCGGGAACCACCAAATAGCGCGCGGCGGCATCGACACACCGGCGCGCCTGCGCTCCGGCCGACAGGCCAAGGCTGATTGCGAACAGGCAATTGCTGCGAAGCGCGTTGTCGGCCCTAGCCCGCGCCGACGGCTCGCCGCCGGGGGCGATCAGGAGGTCGGAGAAATAGCCGCGTTCCTCCAGCCAGAAATGCTTCAAGAAGGAAGCCTGAGTGCGGTCGGCGATCTCTCCCCAAGGTTGCTTCCGCGGCTTGGCGTCGAGGCGGCTCAATTGTTTGAGCAGCCGAATCCATAACACTTGGATTTCCACTGGATATCCGGCCCGAGGCGTGCCTGCCGGATGATTGGTATCCATCCAGGTGAAATGTTTCGGGCTCCAAACCAAGCCTGATTGAGGATCCACGCGAATCCCATTGGGCGTCCCTCGCAGGTACCCCGCCGCAATGCCGGCCAGCACGTCCGCCACGGTCCGGCCACGCTTGTCCACGACGACTTCGTAGAGTGCATCATTGAACAACGCAGCGGCTTCCTCGCAGACGACACCGAACCACAGCGGAGCGTCGGACGTATCCCGATTCGACGCGTCCTCGCCGTGAATGCTGTTCGGCAGCGTGCCGTTTGCCTCGAATCTCCCAAACGTAACCAACAACTGCTTGACGTCCTCGCGCATTCCGGCGGCCAGCAAGCCGCGCGCACAAATCAAGGAGTCGCGGCCCCAATCTAGGAACCAGGGATAACCGGCGATCACGGTTTTGCCGGAGCCGCGGCGGACGACGAACGCATGCGCCGCGCGCACGAGTTGCCTCCCAAATTCGTCTTTCGCTTGGATACTCGCCAGGGCGAGCGCAGACTCAAGTTTGGCCTGGCAGTTGGCCGCGAATTGGTTGACTTCGTTGGCGTCGGGCTCGGCGGAGTCGGCGGTCGCCACCAATATGAGATTCTCGCCCTTCGCCAAAGGCAATTCAAACCAGCCTGGGCTGTAGGTATCGCCGCTGACTGTCTGCCCGCGGCTTTGCTCGACGGGATGGGGAATATTTTCGCACCACTCGGCTTCGTGGTGGTAAGAGCCGTTCTCTTTGAGCTGGCCCACCCCTGCCCCTCCCGGGAGGGGACCTTTTGTCGGCTGCGCGGTGCGTGGCTCCCCTCCCTCGGAGGGGGAAGCGGGTGGGCTCGCGACAAACACCCTCAGCCGCCGATCCGGAGCGGGACTGAATTCAAATCCGGCATTGCCTTCCAACGGGCGGCAATGAGAAGAGAAGTGCTGTTCGGCGCCGCCGTTCCGCTTGGTTTCCCAATGAAAGTTCCGGTCTTCAATGTCGATTCGGACCGTCAAGCGCACGTCGCATTGAGCCGGCAGATCGCGGCCCGCTTTCGGGGGCGTGACAGGGCGGCTGAAGCGCAACACCGTGGTGTTTCGATTCTCCAACATCGCCGCCTCAAGATGGATTTCGACGGTGCGGCCATCTCCGGCATTGGCCAAGAAACGCCAGTGGGAAGGCGGACCCGGCGAAAACTCGATCAGGTTGTTCATGTCCAGCGCCGTGATGAACCCGTCCGCGTTCACCCAGGCCCGGGCTCGTTTGGCGAAGACGTGGCGGTCCGTGGGCACCGCCGGATGCAGGTTGGCACCCAGCAAGCAATCGTACTTCGATTGAATGCGTCCAAGATCGACGCCCAGCCGAGCCATTCCGCCGATTCCGTTCGTGAGCAGGACCAGACGAGAGAGCTGTTCCAGAGTGATTTGGCGGCCATCCGGCAGGTTGGCTCGGGAGCCTGGAGTCCTTTTCGGTTTTTGCGCCACCGCCAGCAATTCATTGGGATCCGAGGCCAGGAATCGAATGGATGCTTCGAGTCGCTGGTCGGCTTCCGCGTTGCGCTCCAGCTTGAGTTGCGCGTCCGCGGCGATTTTGCGGGGCGCAAAGAACGCCACGTAACCGCCTTGCGTCCGGATCGCTTCCGTATGATTTGGAAAATCCGCCGACTCAATCGAGAGCATGGCACGGAAGGGCGCCTCGTCCCGCACGAGCAGCCAGTGCCCCGGCGGAACCACCGTGATTCGCCTCCGATCCAGCAGCGTCCAGATGACCACACGTGGATACTGGGATTGCCCCGCAACTTCGGCGAAAGCGCCGGCCAAGTCCTTTCCAGCGCGGTCCGCGTTGAGATGGGGCAGAGCCGCAAGAAAACCATCGGGACTCTTGTTGACCAGTTCGGCGACAGCGCGCCAGGGATATCGGCCAGTTTTTTCGATGGCGAAAACGTGGCTCAAGGCGGTGAAACCCCAGGCGGCCGCGGCTCGTGCTCGACGATACGAGTCTCCCGCCAAACCCACCGGACGGGCGTGCGCGGACAAACAATAACAGCCCGCGGGCGGAAGGACGAATTCAACGCTCCCACCGCGGCCGGGTTTTGTGACAAGCGTGGATTGACCGAGCAAGTCGTGCCGGGGCTCCCCCAAGTCGCGGTACGCCGCTTCGCCGAAAGAGCCAGTTTGCGTGCGCTCGACATCCAGATTGGCGAGAATGAGGACACGGTCCGCGCCTCCCGCGGAATCGCGGCGGAGGGCCAGCACCGGTGAATTCACCGGGCTGAGCCGAATCACCCGGGCGTCGTCGAAGAAGCACGGATGATCGCGAAGCAGCTCGTTCAAGTGGCCCAGCTCACGGACCAAGTTCTTGGGGCTGCCAAACGATAGTCCGCTGCATCCGTGCACGTCGATTTTTTCGGCCGCCAGCCATTCCACCCCGCAGGCGAAACCGAATCCGCCGGAGAACGAGGTCAGCCCGCACAGGCGATTCCGCAGCAAAGACCAGGCGCGGCCGCGCTTCGCCAGCCGATCGTTGTCATGGGTTTCGCTGTAATGAATGTAAGTTCCGACCCGTTGGCTCTGTCGCGCGGCATAATCGAGATAACCGGCCACTTGTTCGCCGGAATAGTTTTGAAACAGTTCCGAATAGGCCCATTGCATGCCGCCTTCGGTCAACAGAGACTCCGTGGTCTCCCAGGGACCTCCGAGTCCTTCGAGCAAGAAGACCGTTTGCGGGAACTCCTGGCGAACGCGGGCGATGATGTAGCGCCACGCCGCCACGGGAACTTTGTAGCCCGCATCGCAGCGAAAGCCATCGACCCCGCGCCGGCACCAGGTCAAAAAGACGCCCGCCAGAGATTCCCAGGGCGCCGGAGTCCGATGGTCCAGTTCAACCAGGTCCTCCCACGTGGTACCCCACGCGCCGGGGTTGACAAAGTTGCCGCGTTCGTCGCGCAGGAACCATTCCGGACAGTTTTCCTGCAAGGAGGAGCCCCAACCCGTGTGGTTCATGACGAGGTCGAGGAACACCCGGCCACCCCGCACATGGGCCGCGTAGCTCAGTTCTCGGAACTGATCCACACCGGTGGTCCGGCGGTCAAATTCGACCAGCGCCGGATCGATCGCCGTCAAATCGAGCGCCGCGTAGGGGCTGCCGAACCGGCCCATCCGGGCGAAAGTCGTGGGCACCGGATTGATGGGCAGCAAATGAAGGATACGGCAGCCCAGCGTTCCCATGATGTGCGGAAGTTCCCGCAGCAGGTCGCGGAGTTTACCCGAAGGCGGGATCACCGCGTAACCTTCCTTGTCCAATCTCCCCAGTTGAGCGTCCGACGCGCCCGTTTGCGTGGTTGTGGCCTTCTTAGTGCCGCCGAACAGACGAGTGAACGCGCAGTAGATCGTGTTCGCCGTCCGGTAATCATTCGGATGGACACTGATGCCGACGTCCGGGCCGTCCGGCCAATATTGGCGGCCATGTGAATCCACCGCGTAGGCCTTGGCTTTAAAAAATCCGACTTCGACAAGGCTCAGGTCGATGGACCATTCTCGCGCGGTTTGTTTGAGCGGTGTGTCTCGCCAGGATGCGCCCGCGAATGGGAGCTCGCGGGCGTGGGAGTAAACGATTTCCTCGTGCAAGGTCGAGGCGCGTCCCAGATTCGTTCGCAGCACAGCGCGAAATCCCTGCGGCAGCGGACCTCCTCCGGGTCCGCTCAACGTGAAGCGGACGGTGTCCCCCACGAACCTTAACAGCCGTTCGCCGGGCCAAGGATGCATTTCCGGTTTGTTCATATTGAATTGTCATGGGGGCGGCGCGCGATCCCGCGCGCCGTGTCTGTTTAACGTGGCGCAGATTTCCAATCTGCCGTATCGCAGGATTGCATCCTGCGGGGGGTTGACCAATCGGACGGTTCCGGCCGATCCGACGGCCAGCCGACTGCAAGTCGGAGATACGGCAGATTGAAAATCTACGCCTTCGGACGACTGTCCTCATTCGGAAGATTCGCCCAGGCTAATCTGGCCCAGCGGAGACGTCTCCGGAAAACTCTTGCGCGCGTTGGAAGCG
>JACQWK010000606.1 GCA_016209525.1 Verrucomicrobiota bacterium | reverse complement strand
TACCTCCTCAGACGCGAAAAAGGCCCAAAAGTTTCAGCCATTCACAAAACTTTCGCAAAGTCAGACCCTCGTTTTACCCAATATCCATGCGCCTCGGGTGAGTTACGTTCCAAACACTAGTTAGTGTCCTTGGCATAGCGCTGCTTCTCAGCCCATTGTTCTCGAATTCTTCCTGCTCGCGAATTCCACCTCAAGTGATGCGGCTGTCAGCTTTCGCTTGATTTACTCCTTCAAGTTTACAGGCTCGTTCCGCGAGTTCGAGACGGCCTCCGCCATCTCTCCAATTTGGTTTGTGTATGTTGAGGACTCCCCACGCGACGATCATCGTTAATTTACCCAGTTCCACCAGATTGCAGATTCGTTGCGACTGACGTTTACCACTCTCGAAGCGAGGAACGGAGTGTTCAAATGGCCATTGCTGCTCGATTGGTTCCCTGTATGCCTCAGACGTTTCCGGGAAGAACCTTCCCTTCTATTCGCAGGAGGTTCGGACTCCTGCCTTGGCTGTCTCGGATTCCTGCCGTTTTTTCAGTGTGTCAGGCTCCACAATGTCTCAGCACAACGATCCGGAGGCGCCCTACCACACGAGCCAGCGAATTACTGAGCGTCACCTCGGCCCCTCGGAGAGCGAATTTGGAGCATTCGCAAAAGTCTCCCCCCCAGGCTGTCACCCAGTGCCGATCCTGACAAACACTTCGTGACGTATTCCACCCCGTTCAACCGGGGATCGAATGGATGATTCCTGCAGAACCCGCACTTGGGCTGACGGTTCCAAAGGGCATTAAGCCGGAACATGTCCGCCAAGGTCGGGTTCCACTCTTCCGCGCCAATCAGCCAATGGTAGTGCTCGCGTCCGGTCTTTTCGCCGTGCTCGTGCCGCGTAGCCCACACGAGACGACGGAACGGGATACCTGCCATTTCTGCTGTCCCGTAGAGAAACGCGAACAGCAGCTTGCGCTGTTGATTCGGGCCAGGCACAACGGGGGAACGCCACGTTCCGGTCCCAAAAACTCGCCAGCACCGATAACGGCTCAGAATTATGGATTCAAGTAATCGAACGTCTGCTTGAGCTTCAGGCCTTCGTGCGCCGTGCGATCCAGGCAGTTGAGCAGGGTGACCTGCCGTTCATCGCGGCTGCCGCGAAACCAGACATCCCGAAAGACGCCGGCGACATAGATTTTCACTTTCATCCGTCATTTCCTTTTTAATTCTTTGTGACTCATGTTGACGCCAATCTCAACCAAACGCCGTCCGGGAAATAGTTGCGGATTGTCAACGGTTTCTCCTGGCAATCGATTGGCAGTCGTCCCGCTCAAGCTGAACCTCTCCTGGGCACTCTCGGTTCGCGGGCGAATTCTCCACGCTGGGCACGAGCATTGAATTCGGCGATGGCTTCCTGGCTCAGATACAATCGACCGTAGATGTTCGTGACTCGGAGCATTCCCCTTTTTCGCCAGCGCCAGATGGTGCAGGCGCTGACGCCCATCTGGTGCGCCTATAGCGACAGACTGACCATTGCGCCGGCCGATGCTTCGGGCCGAATGCTGAGCTGAATGCCGACCCCGGCCGATCCGATGTTCTAACAATTCGATTTGATCTGTTCACAAAGTCGCCCGAGGCGTGGCCGGAACAATCAAACGAATCTGGCTCCCACTGAATCGGTCAATTTGCTCCATTGATAGCACGCTGACGATGGCACTCCCCCCCGCGCTCCAATGCGTGTGCGTCAAGATGCCTGCTTAACCAAGGCCAGGCTACTTGCCGCACACCCATCCTCGCGCCCCAACTTCAGTCTTACCGTCCGGCGCTGGTTATCCGCTCCAGTCCGTTCCGGTGACGGTCAAAAGCACCGACGCCTTCACTGCCCTCCGCGGACACCACGCCGGACCGTAAGATTTTCCACGACCGCTCACGCTGATCCAGTCAGTTCGCTTCGCTCAGGCGGGCAGTGAGAATGGCACTCCCCCGCGCTCCGGTGCGTGTGTGTCGAGGTGCCTGCTGAACCAAGGCCAGGCCGCTCGCCACACACCCATCGTCGCGCCCCCAATTCCAGTCTGATACCTCGACGGTTGGCTCCGCGCCGGGCTGCGTTGCGTCGCCCCGTTGCCCCCGACGCACTCGCCCTGCCGCTTCGCCATCCATCGAGGAATCAGAACCCTCAGGCGCTTGCGCTCGCGCGTCCCGCCCGGTGTAGTCAGAGGTCTTCAGGTCTTTTTCTCTCTGCAATTCGCCTTCGGCCTGTCGCCCTCACCGGGCCGCTCCACCGGGGCGTCTCGTGGTTCCCTCTGAAGCCTACGCCCACGGACGAGCCCGGTTGCGCGGCCTTTTCGGATGAAGGGCGACAGTCCGAAGACGAACAGCAGAGCACAAAAAAAGACCATGAAAACCAACTCTCAGATAAACGATTCAGGGCTCAAGAACCGATCGAACAGTTGAGCACCAGAACCAGACCGCAAATCAATTTCGTTCGCCGCATGGCCAATCGCTCGCTGAACACGGCCAACTTGTTGACGTTACTCCGTAACCAGACGCCGCGCTTCTACGAGTTGGCCGAAGTCGTCGGCCAGTGGGTTTGGATTCAGTTCGAACAGAAGCAGCCCAGCCAAGTCACCCGCGCTTTGGCCGAATTAGGCTTTCATTGGAACCGAACGCGCCAAGCCTGGCAGCACCCGTGCGGCGTGCCTCGCGACGTGGCCGCCAGTGTTGATCCCCGCCAGAAACACGGCTGCTATTTCGCCGCCGACCTCAAAGCCGCTTGAAAGGAGACCTCGCCATGAATGATTCACCCTCTCTTCCCGGCCTGGAATCGCTGGTCAAACCGTTCAGGCTTCCGCGTAAATGCAATGAAGATGCTTTCCAGGATAAGTTGCATGCCCGACCAGTCGCCAGAAGAGTTGCGGGTGAGCGTGCTCCTGCACATCTCCAGTTTTCTCTGAAATGCTTCTTGCAGGACGCCTTTGTCGATCAACTCTCCTTGATACTGTTGAAGCGTCTGATCGTAACCTCTCCACTGTACGGGGGTCAACTCGCCATCAGGTCGACGCAGCACGTCCAGACCAAAATAGAGTTCAATGCTCCCCGCCAGCCCGTTAACGTCCATCAGAACGTTACCTTGGGGACCGATCGTCGGGTAGGCCGTTGCGTATGGAACAGGTGGATACCTGATAATTGAGACGTTCTCCGGAATGGCAACAGATTGCAGAGAACGCAATGCGACCGATGCCGCCGTGTCGTTGTCGAAAACAGCGATGACGCGGTTGACGACACCAGCGGCCACGAAGCCCTTGACGACGCGAACAAGATTGGCGGCCCCGCCCTCCATATTTGACTCCGCAAAGTCGAGAAACGAATACAGCGGCTCCAAGAAGGGAAAGAGACCTCTAAGAGCCTGTTGGAGAAAGGCCGCATCGGTAGTTCCTTCAGTAAGAACGATAATCTTCGCGGTGGCCGTGAATTCCCAAGAGATGGTGGTCTTCGCCGACAGCGCAAGCGCTTCGTCCGGGGTGTGGTAGCCGCTATGGACCAGCTCGCTGTAGTCCAAAACCAGAGGTTCTGCTAAACCAATCGCTTCAAGCGCGGCCCTAATGAACAGCCTCGGATCGCACGAAGGAAAGCCGTAAAAGAAGTCCTCTGTGTTGTCCTCGCAAAGCAGCCTCAGGACAGGGTCAAGTTTCTCAACGTCTTCGCGATCATACGGTTTCGGCTTGACAAAGCTTGCGCTCACGAATTTCTGGATTGCCTCAGCCCACTTGGCGAAGGAGTAACGTGCGAGGAATTCGGGCAACTCGCCTTTTGGGAGCCAGTAAAGCCCGCTGACGAGCCCTCCTTCCTCGACTTCATGGCGGTACCTTCGCATCGCCGCTTCAAATTCCTGTTCCGCTTTGGACACGGTAAAGCCTAAAATGTCTAGGCGGCGCTTGGCGTGTTCTGCGTCAAGCCAGTAGCAGTACGCTCGCTCCTCTTCGGTGTCGGTTTCTTCCACGCACCACGCCCGCCGATTGCGTTCGCATACTCTTCGAGTAAAGACCCTCCTATCACCCTCGTCGAATAACGTCATCAGCGTGACGTCCGCATAGGACTTCATTGAGAAGAACGGATATCCAGCGATCTCCAAGTGGGCGTAGCTTCCCATGGTCAGTATTCAGTAGCCAACAGCCTAACCTATCAGTTCTCGGCCGCAACTGCTCCCATCACCGTCGGACCGAAAACCACTCGCTGCGCCTGCCGCTGCGCGTGTTCGTTGCACAGATGCCCATACACCCGACCGATCAAGACCCCGCCGTCCTGGTGTCCCACCCACCGCGCTATCGTCATGTAATCAATCCCGCTCATCACGCACATCGAAATGAAGAAATGCCGACAATCGTGAAACCCGATCCGGCCCAGACCCGCTTCCTTGCGCGCCAAAACCAGCGTCACCCGCAACGACTTGGCCGCTCGGTCTTGGTCTCCTCGCTTGGGCGACGGAAACAACCATTGCGTGTCCGGCGCTCGCCGCTGCCACATCTCTTTCAGATGCTGTTCGAGCATCAGATTGAAATCGACCACCCGCGACTCGTGATTCTTGCTCTGCCCGTCCGCGCCGATGGTTAACTGACGATTCGTCCAATCCACGTCCGACCACTTCAACGCCAGCGTCTCCGTCATCCGCGACCCACAGAACGCCATCAAATGGACGTAATCCGCGAACTCCACCCCGTTCATGGTGTGCTTCACCGCCGCCTCGCACAGCTTGTCAATGTCTGCCAGCGTCACCAACTCCCGTTTCTTCGCCGTCCATTTCAACGGCCGCAGGTTCTCCGTCGGCAACCGGGTCAGCCAGCCGTCATCAATGCTTCGGTTCAGCACGTTGCGCAACGCCCCAAGTGCCAGGTTCACCGTCCGTCCGCTCACTCCCTCCGACTGTCGCTTGGCGATAAACCCATTGATCATCGCCTTGGTGATGCAGTTGAGCCGAGTCTCGCCCAGATGCTCCGTCCAAGCTTTCAAGTGGCCGCGCTCCGTCGCCAAGGTCCGGGGCCGCTTGGCGTCTTTGACCTTCTCGTAAAACGCGAAGTATTCCCCGACGTAATCGCAGAACTTGGGCGTCCGCTTCAGGGAGGGAAGCTCGTTCTCTTCGCGCAAAGTCAGCAGCCGACGCAATTCGGCTTGCGCTTGGGCGACCGTTTCCACCGCTTCCAAGGGCACGCGCCGGACTTTCTTTTGCCCGCTGGTAGGATCCCGGACCGACAGCCGGGCGTAGAACCGGCCATTGCGAACCCACAATCCACGAATCGGACGTTTGCGTGCATCGCGGACTTTCTGATAGACTAACCGGCGATGGGACGGAACCGAAGAAGACGAGGAATCGAGGCTTTGAGTATTGCTTTGGATTGCATCAGCTATCAGGCCATAACAGTGGCACAAATGCTGGCACAAAGCATATTTTCGACGGAAAACAATCGTAAATGGTTCATTACAAGAGTATCAACTTCCTGAGTAGTCTTCAATACATCAGATTGAAAATCTGCGCTACGAGTTTCCTGGACGCTCTCCCAGTCCTCGGCTTCAACTTACCATGGGCGGGGCGAACCCTTCCCGATACGTGCGTGACAGAATCTCGGCGTTCGCCTTCTCGTGGTTGGTGAAGCGGAAGTTCTCGGCATCCCAGCGCAATTCCTGTCCCGGAAAACGCGTCGCCTTCACCGCCAGCAACGCCGGCTCGGTGATGCGCCAGCCTATTTGGAAGGGCGTCCAAAGAGGCTTGTTTGCGCCCAGACAATTGTCGGCCCAGTCCTTCCAGTGATTGCGTGGCGCTACTTGCGGCTGGGGTTCATCCTTTACCGCTTTGCCATTTCGGTAAATCGTGAACGCTCCGTCCGCTTGCAGCAACAACGTGCCTTCTTCGCACACGACCATTGTGTGATTCGCGCCGGGCTTAATCGACGGCAATCCCAGTGCGGCAAAGGACGGCAACAGCGCGTCGTCGTTGTAGCGCACCACGAACTTCTCGCGGGCGAATTTTCCGCCGCCCGGATACGTGAGGGTGCTCTGGTTATGCGCCGTGTGGCCGATGCCCGACGGCTTGGGTGTGTGGGTGATGACCGCTTCCGGCCTGGGCAAATCATAGGCGAAATAGAGCAGGTCGAGCAGGTGACAACCCCAGTCCGCCAACTGGCCTCCGCCCGTCTCCCAAAACGTGCGCCATCGCCGCGGCGCGAGGTCTTCGCTGTAAGGCATCTCATGGCCGATGGGCCCGCGCCACAAATCCCAATTCAAATACTCCGGCACCGGCTGGGCCGGCGGATAAGCCATCCACGGATCGGCGAAGTAATGGCCGCGCGCCACGCCGCCCGTCCACACATACGCCTCGACCGGACGGCCCAGTTGATTCTTGCGGAGAATCTCCACGGACACCATGCGGCCGCGATTGCAGGCGCGCTGATTGCCCATCTGAGTCACCAGATGGGGCCGCACATTCAACATATCGCGCATCATGCGGAGTTCGGCGAGTTGGTGCACAAGAGGCTTCTGCCCGTAAACATGTTTGTTGTGCTGCAACGCGGTCAACATGGCCGGGGCGTGATGAAAATCCGGAATGTCCACAATCACGGCGTCGAAATCATTGATGCGATTGGCGAAGGCCTCGCGATAATCGCTGAGCGTCCAGGCCTCGGGATGTTGCTGCTTGATCCGATCCAGTTCGCGGCGATCCACATCGCAGAAACCGGCCCATTCCACCTGCGGATGGCCCTTCAAGCCGCTCCGCTGCATGCCGGCAACGCCGCCCACGCCAATCTGGAAAATGCGCAGCTTGCTGTTCTTGTTGATCTGCGCCCGCGCGCGCAGCGTAAGCGACGCAAGGCCGGCGGTGACGATCGCGCCGGTCTTGAAAAAGCTGCGGCGCGTGGTAGGCGAAAAGGAATGACGTGGCTGTCCAGTGTTCATATTTTATCGCCCTCATTGTGCATGGAAAGCCCGCCGGCTCAAGGGGAGAATCGAGGAAAGATCAAGGGGGCGCATCTCGACAGTGCCACCGTCGTTTTCTCCCTCTCCCACGACGCCGGTGTGGGAGAGGGACGGGGAGAGGGCAAACTCGTGTTGTAACGTGGCCAGATAGGCATGGATGAAACAGCTCCTCCTCAACCCGGCCCTCTCTTCCGCTTCGTGGAGGAGAGGGAGTTACGTCGTTGGAGATTCGGTGGCAGTGTCGAGATGCGCCCAATCGACGGTGCAGGACTTTGAGTTCTGAAATAACGCTGAATCCGTGAGCGCCTCACCGATGCGATCAGTGCGGCACGCGATCGGGAACCGTCACTCCCGAATTAGCCGCTTTGGAGAGCAGCAAATCCAGACGTTCGAGACAAAGGCGGGACCAGGATTCGTAACCGGACGGGTCTTTTACCGCTTCGGACAAGGGGATGAACTCAGGCCCAACGATGCCGCTGCGCCGGCCGACGATCTCTTCATTGGCCACGCACATGAGATGGACGACTCCAAAATGGACAAACCCAACGTCCGTGCTGTCATCGTTGATCACCGCAACGGCGGCTTCATTCATCTCATCGATGGCCACCTCTTCCATCAATTCCCTCCGCATCCCCTCATGGTAGCCAAACTGCTTGGAAAAGAGTCCATGGTCTTCCTCCGAAATGTGTCCGCCAATTCCGACCGAATACAATCCATGCAACCGGGTTTCCTGGCCGCCTTTGCCGCGACGATAGCGCAATATCCGCTCGTTGCAGAGAATGAGGACGTAAGGAATGAGTTGCTTGTAACGTTTGTCGTGCTCGGCGTCGCTTCTGTTCAGGTACAAAATCTGGGAAGGCGAGGTCAGCGGTGGCAGGTATTTCTCGATTTCGAGGCTGAGTCCCTGAAACACGCCCAACTCTTCGAGAAGTTTCCGTTGAAAACAAAGCACGCGTTCTTCCGTGGCCATCGTCTGTTTGCCTTTCAGTTGTTGTTCCGAATATTGACCATACACCCGAATCTTCCGCGAGGAAACGTTGTTAGCATCTGTTATTCGCCCCGGGCGATCGGACGTTGCCGCGGAATCTGCGCTTTGAAATCGCCCAGCCACGGCCAGAGAGTGCGCTGGTTCAAATCGACTTCGGCGACGCAGACGGTTCCCCATTCCCTGGCATTCGACAGCACGCTGCCGTCCTGACCGAAGACGGCGGTGAGCATCCAGTCGCGCGACACGTCCTCATATGTGCTGCTGACGAGATAGACCTGGTTCTCGCACGCGCGGGCGCGCGCCTGCTCGGGATTGCAGCCCCACACCGGCCACGCGATGATCTCCGCGCCGCGATTGCTCAACTCGCGCGCGACTTCGGGAAAGAATCCGTCATAGCAAATCATCATGCCGATTTTGCCCAGGCGCGTCTCGAAGACCGGAAAATCGGTTCCTGGCGACATGCCTTTGTCGTATTCGCCGTCCGGCAAACAGACCTTGCGATATTTGCCCGCGATTTTGCCATCGGGTCCGAGGAGCACGGCCACGTTGAACAATTGATGCCGGTCGCGTTCGATCAGGCCGGCGACGATATGGAGCCGATGCTTTGTCGCCAGTCCACCGAAGTAATCGGTCGAAGGGCCGGGAATGCTTTCGGCACAATCCGCATAGCTCGAACCAACGCCGGCGTAAGTCAAAGTCTCTCCCAGCACGACTAGGTCGGCTTTACGGCGCGCGGCCTCTTCAATCATCGGCGCGAATTGGAGGCAAGCGCCCAGGAGCGTTTTGGCGCCGCGCGGGCGATAATGCACGGCGGCAAGGCGGACAATGCGCGGCGCCGGCGCTTCGGTGGGCAGGAAGCTAACATCGCTCCACTGAACGTAGCCGTTGGGAGCCCACAACAGATGTAACTCTACCCGCGCCTGCGTTGCGCCCGACGGGGCTTGGTACACGCCGGACACTTCGACCCAACCGTCGTTGCTCGCGCTCTTCCCAATTATCTCGCGCGGATATTCCGGCTCGGCGATCGCCACGACATTCTTCGCAAAGTTCGTCAACACACCTTCACGTCTCGGAACGTCGTTGCCCGCCGTGTCGCGCCATAGGACGCGCGCCAGCACGCTGCGCCGCGGCACGGCGACGTTTTCCGTCTGGCGCCAAGCGGCGAAGCGGTAGTGCTGCCCGGCGGTCACGGGAAAGGTCTTTTGCCACCAGCCGTGCAGTCCTTCGCGTTCATCGGCGCGGATGGCGAAGGCGCCGTGTCCGGATCTGCCGCCGGTTTTCGTATGTTGAAACTGCGGCCGAATCTCTTCGCGCGGCGCAACGGTGGTCCAACCGTCAGCGGAGGCGGCTTGAGTTTGGAAGGCGATCCAAAAGGAACAGGCGAGGGTGATGGGAATGGTCTTCATGTGAAGGGGTTCTTCAAGCCGGCTCGAAGGTCACTTTCAGCCCCAATGCAGTCAGTACCGAACTGAGGCTCGACAAACGCGGATTGCCGTTGCGGGAAAAGAGCCGATACAAGCTTTCGCGGTTCAGTTTGCTCAATTCTGCCGCGCGCGCGACGCCCCCTTGCGCTTCCACCACGTCGCGCAGGCCGACGAGAAAGACCTCGGGGCCTTCCTCGTAACAGGCGGTGAGGTATTCCGCCGCCTGTTCATGGTCATGCAGTTTCTCACGGAGAATCTTTTTGTAACTGACAGTTTTCATAAACCGCTTTCATGTCATTCAAATCGTCCAGCCACTCCTCAAAAGGAACCCGTCCATCTCGCATCCGGAAAGCAACGACTTCTTTCGGCGTGGCGAACACCGGATTAACGTAGCTTTTAAGCTACAGAGCCGTCAAGTGGTACCACGTCCGGATGCGGTGACGAACGATCCGGCGCTGCCGGGCCGGATTCTGCTGTCGGATTATTTGGGGCAACAAGCATGCTGGCCGACTGCAAAGGCCGGCGGTGGGTGGAAGCGCCCAGCCTTCGGTGAAAGCTGCGGCTTGGCAGGCTGCGACGCCGGTTGGCAACTGCGCACCTTCAACCGCACGTGATACAGGACAAGTCTATGTTGCATATGCAACATGAAGTTGGGCAGGGCAACCGTGCTGCGGTTGGCTGACTGGGAAGGACTGAAAGCCCGAAAGAAAATAGCCCAGGGCAAAGCAAGCCTGCGAGCGACGCCCTGGGTCAACCGACACAAAATTACCAAGCCCTGAAAGGGCGGCGTAATCCTCGGAAAAAGCGCGCCAAACAGGCGTTGTGCATCGTTGTGCATTTTTCATGTTGACAGCCAGACGGCGCTCGGCCTATTGTGTGCACAACGTTGAACAACGCTATGAATACAAAGCCAATTGCAAAGTTGAGTCCGGGACGCAAAAAGTGGTGCGTTCTTTTCCGTCATCCGAAACTCTCCGACGCCACGGGGAGGCCTCGTCGCGTTCGCTATGGAATCGGGATAGAGGATCGTCAGGAAGCCGAAAAGATTCTTGCTGACCTGAACGCGATACTCGCCACCGAGGACCTCTGGAATCCGGGAGCGAAGGAAATCGCCGCGCGCACCTATCATCCCACCGCCGTTGCCTGCTTCTACGAGGGCATCGAAGCGAAGATCGTTGACCCGTGGATTCGGCGCGAGGGAGTCATCGAACTGCCGAAGGATGGATTCTCGATCGTGCAACTGACAGGCGCAGTCGGTGCGGGCAAGACGACTTTGGTCCGCCAACTTATCGGGACTGATCCACTCAAGGAGAGGTTTCCCGCAACCTCCAACGCACGCACGACCATCTTCGACACGGAAATCATCTGCGCGCCAGGAGACTTCCATGCCGTGGTTTCATTCCTTTCGACCGGGGAGGTTCGCTCCGATGTCGAGGACTGCGTTCAGGCCGCAGTGATGGCAGTCGCCGAAGGGCTAGGGAACGACGCCGTCGCACGGCGCTTTCTGGAACACAGCGAGCAGAAATTTCGGTTGAGCTACATTCTTGGGCCAAACCCGCAGCTAGACGAAGATGACGAGGACTCCGATGAGGCAGAAGAAACCGAGGAGCAGGTTGGCGAAATAGGTGACGATGAGCGTGCAGCAAACCGTTCAAATCTCTTGAAGTGGTTGAATCGCTGTGAGCAAGTCGCTGACCGTGTCATCCGAGAACTTGAAGACGAGTTTGATGAAACAGCCACGAGAATGACCGAAAAGGACAAAGACGCTTTTCTTCAGCTTGTCTCGGACAAACTGGTTGATGACGAAGATCTCCACACCATCGTGGATGAAGTAGTGGACGCCATCGAAGCTCGTTTCCAGAATTTTGACGCAAACGAGTTTGACCGGGATTCTTCGGGCTGGCCAATTCGATGGCGGTATCAATCCGGGAATCGTTCGGAGTTTCTAAAACGCGTTCGCTGGTTCGCAAGCAATCATGCGCCTCTTTTTGGGCGGCTGCTCACGCCGCTAGTTGAAGGGCTGCGTGTGAAAGGACCTTTTGCGCCGGCGGGATGGTCAGATGGAACTGACGTTCCGCCCATCGTTCTACTGGACGGGATTGGCCTCGGGCACTCTCGTGGCACTGGCGTGCAAATCTCCACTTCAGTGACGCGGAGGTTCGACTTGGCACATGCAATTGTGCTAGTGGATGACGCGACGAAACCGGTTTTGGAAGCCGCCCAAGCATTTCTGCGAACCGTCACCGCAAGCGGCCATGAGCGTAAGCTCACGATCGTGTTCACGAAACTCGACCGAATGAAGGGCGATGATCTCGCTTCGGGAAAAGACAAAAAGAACAAAGTCCTCGCTGCCTTGGACCAAGGAATTCTAGGCGTTGAAACCGCGCTGGATGGACAATCAGGTGCTGGACGCCGCCTCCGGCGCATCTTGGATTCGGGGCGCGTTTTTTTCGTCGGTGGAATAGACGAGGAGATTGGGGAACGAGCGCGAAGCACTCGAAAAGAACTCAACGCGTTGCTAACTTTCGTTCGAAACGCCAATCAGCCTGAACGTCCGGTGGACGCAACCCCGTGCTACGATCTCGCTCATTTCATGTTTTGCATTCGCGCGGCAACAGATCAGTTTCAAAAACATTGGAACGTAATGCTACGAGGCGAGCACTGGACTCGAATTAAAGCGTTGAGCCGACGCTTCGCCAATCAGTGGAGTGACGAGTATGACACGATGAAGCCGGTAGCACACCTCCGAGATTTGCTGATGGAGAAGTTTGGTCCGTTTGTGGCAGAGCCGCGCGGATGGAAACCAACCAATGTTTCAACTGAAGTGAAAGATGCAGCCGTCGCGCGTGTATTGGTAGAACTCCGAAAACGAGTTGAGGATTACATTTCCCGTCGTCTGCGGGAAGAACACCTTAGCGACTGGAGGGTAGCTTATGACCGGCGTGGAACTGGTTCGGCCCGGCTCAGAGCTAACGATATTCGCTCGATAAACGAAGACGTCGCTCCTGTGCCCGACGAAGTGCCTGCTCCGCTGGCGTCAAAACTTCTCGACGACTTCCGGGACATCTTTAGGGAAGCGGCTGCGGCTGCGGACGCAGAGATAATTGCAGGATGATAACCAAGAGAATTCTTTCGCCCTTTCAGGGCTTGGATTCAATTTGTTCGCTGACCCAGGGCGGCGCTCGTTTCACTTCGCTTGCCCTGGGCTATTCTCTTTCGGGCTTTCAGCCCTTTCAGTCTTTCAGTTTTCAGCCCACTCACGTCGGTCGCTACAACTTGAAAAGTTTTCCCACCTTCGCCTTCACCGCGGCATCCATATTGATCAGCGGCGGCCCGGGGGCGTTTGAAGCCTTCGCCCGGGAGTTTCTTTGACGCATCAATGCCGAGTTTGCTGCCGCTGGCAATTTCGCTGGTTCTTCGTTCAGCCGCTCTTGAGCATACGCGGCGCAAGCGCGGATTTGCTCAGCGGTCACACGATAGTTGCGAGTAATTTCCTCTTCCTTCCAACCTTGGGCGATAAGGCCAAGGATGAATTCAACGGCGAGCCTCGTGCCGCGAATCACCGGCTTGCCGACGAGCACCGCGGGGTCAGCGGCGATGTATTCGTGCCAGTTCATGCGTAAAACTCCGTGTTGATGCGGTTGAGTTCGCGTTGCATTTCCGGGTCCGCGGCCATCGCGGCCAGGTCGGCCTCCCAGGTGGTAGGACGACTGGCTACTGCGACACGAGCGCGATGCACGAGGCGTTCCAGAAGACTGAGTTGAGCCTCCGGCGATAAGCGCGCAAACTCATCTTCGACTTGACTGAGGGCTGGCTTTGCCATAGTCGCGCTATTTTCCGATTTTTCGGCGGCAAGTCAACGGCGTGGTCTCGGTTCGTTCGTTTCGTTCATCCAACTTCCGATTTGCAGCTTGTATCTCTCACGCCGGAGTCTTAAACAATCGCCATGTTCACCAGAGGCATGTTCTCAGCTCGCGCTCGTTGTTTGTTCACGATCGCTTTCGTCGGCCTTATCTCCCTGGCGACAGAGGCGGCCGAATCGTACACCGAGAATCCCGGCTCAGAAGGCGACGGCAAGTTCACGATTGGTCCCGAATACAAGATCGATCCCGACCTCACAGACAAGGGCAATCCCAAAGGGAAGGCCTTCGAGTTCACGATGCGTCTGGCGGACAGCAAAATCTTCCGGGGCGACGATTCCACACTTGAGCCTGCGAAGAAGGCGGTCCGAACGGAGCGAAAGATCTTTCTTTACGTTCCGGCCTCCTACCAGGATGGGGCCAAAGCCCCGCTGCTCATCATTCATGACGGGCCCGGCCAACTCCCTCTGGTCCGCAACGCGCTCGACAATCTGACCGTTTCAAAAGACCCGAAGCGCAAGCTGCCTGCCTTCGTCGCGATTGCCGTGCAAAACGGCGGCAACGATGGCAAGAACAGCGAGCGCGGTCTCGAATACGACACCATGTCCGACCGCCTCGCTCGGTTCATCCAGGACGAAGTGCTGCCGGCGGTTCTGAACAACGTGGAGATCAAGGCTGCTTACCCCAAGTTTGCCCTCACGGATAATCCCTGGGGCAAAGCCGTCATCGGGTGCAGTTCCGGCGGCGCGGCGGCGTTGACGATGGGCTGGTTTCGGCCCGATTTGTTCCGCCGCGTGATCGCTTATTCCGGCACCTTCGTCGATCAGCAGGATGACGACGCGGCTGAGGAAGCCAAATATCCGCTGGGCGCGTGGGAATATCACTCCGGCATGAAGCTCATCGAAACGAGCGAGAAGAAGCCACTCCGCATTTTCACGCACGTGTCCGAAAATGATCTTCGCCCGAAAGACCCGGAAGAAACCCATCATAATTGGGTGATGGCCGGCCAGCGCACCGCGGACGCCCTCAAGGCCAAGGGCTACCATCACCGGTTCATATTTAGTTTAGACACGCGTCACTGCGACCGCCGCGTTTTCGAGCAAACTCTGGCGGACACTCTCGTCTGGATCTGGCGCGGCTACCATGCCGATTGAGCCGCTTCTTTCGCTTAGTCGTGCGCATCCGGAAGGTGGGGCTGCGCTGCCGCGCAGCCGTGTTCTTTCGTGGATCGGGCGAGACGCGCTGGGAACCATGAAGTGGCGGCCGTGCTGCGGCACAGCCCCACCAGAAATTGCAAAGAGACGGCCTCAGCTATCATTCCGATTTTCCTGACCTATGAACCAGCACTGCATTTTAGCTTTCGGCCTTGCGCCGCTTCTCGTTTTCGGCCAGGCGACCCCGACTGTGAAGCAAGCCCCACCGCGCGGCATCCGGATCTCGGCTGCCGATTCGGAGCAATTGACCTCCCGGCTGGAATCACTCGGCCAGGAAATCGAAACCTTGCGGATCACACTGAGAAACCATCCGGATCTGCTCACGCTGCTGCCCGACGTACAGGTCTTTCACAAAGCTGTGCGCGATGCTGTGGCGTACGGCGAATTCTTTAGGCCGAGTGAAATCGACTTTGCCAGGGAGCAACTGACAATCGGTTTGCAGCGATCAACCGAGTTGCGAATAGCGATGGCGCCATGGACTGCGGCCCGCGGTTCGCTCGTGCGAGCCTACAGATCCAGGATTGACGATTCGGTGCAACCCTATGGTTTGCGCGTGCCGGAGGATTGGAAGCCGGAGGACCGCCAGCTTCGGCCGCTCTACCTCTGGTTTCACGGCCGCAACGACACGCTTTCCGAGGTGGCGTTTATTGCGGGCCAGTTGAAGGGCCGGCGCGAGTTTGCGCCGACAAATGCCTTCGAACTGCACCTTTACGGGCGCTACTGCAATGCGAGCAAATTCGCCGGTGAAGCCGATGCGTTCGAGGCGATGGAAGACGTCATGCGGCATTATCCAATCGATACCAATCGGATCGCCGCGCTCGGTTTTTCCATGGGCGGCGCCAGCGCGTGGCACATGGCGGCGCATTATCCGGGCCTCTGGGCGGTCGCTTCGGCGGGAGCCGGCTTCGCCGAAACGGCTGTTTACGCGAAAGTTTTTGATGAAAAGAAGGAGGCGCCGCCCCTTTGGGAACAGACGCTCTGGCGTCTTTACGACGCGACGTCAAATTCTCTTCAAACACCGAAGCTACCGGATTGGGCGATCGTCGATCTCCGCACTCCACCGTCTCAGAAATGGCCAGGACTGATCGTGAGCGCAGGTTTTTTTGACGATCAGTGGCAACTCTCGCCACACTAGAGTTTTGAACAGGAGCAATGAAATTGTTCATCTGTCTTTTCATAACGGTTTCGCAGGCTTTCAACTCTGGTCCGGCGCTGGCTCAGCAAGTCACGAACAACAACGAACGCGCGCTGTCGGCTCCCATCAACCGGCCGCTCAGACAATCCAGGAATCCGAATTACTTCGAGGACACGAGCGGCACTCCGCTCATCCTGTGCGGATCGCAGACTTGGAACACGCTGCAGGATTGGGGCACCGAGGGGCGCATCCGAGCGTTGGACTTCGATGCCTTCGTCAGCTTCCTCAAGGCCCATGGACATAATTTTACTTTGTTGTGGTGTACCGAGCTCCCGAAATTCCGAGGCCTGCCGAGCACGCAAATTTCCCCGCCCGACTTTACCGTGAGCCCGTTTCCCTGGATGAGGACGGGGCCTGGTTTGGCGACCGATGGCGGATTGAAATTCGATCTGACAAAACTTGACCAGACATATTTCGACCGATTGCGCACGCGAGTTCGGGCGCTGAACAGGGCCGCCATCTATGTCGGCGTCTATCTGTTCAGCGGTGAGTTTCTGTTGCGCTTCCGCTGTTCCAATGATGGCTATCCTTTTACCGGAGAAAACAACGTCAATGGAATCGATGACGGTTACCGCGGCGGATCAGTCGAGAGCGCAGTCGCCTCCGTGACTATGACCGCGCCCAACGCTATCACCGAATTTCAGGACGCCTACGTGAAGAAAACGATCGACACGCTGAACGATTTGCCGAACGTGCTTTGGATTGTTTCCGAGGAAGCTCCGCCCAAATCAACCTGGTGGAATGATCATTTGATTGAGTCGATCCGCGCCTACGAAATGGGAAAGCACTTTCAACATCCCATCGGCTCCGCCGCGCTCGATAGCGCCCCCGATTCGATCCTTTACAACTCGAATGCCGATTGGGTTGCCCCTGCGGCCAAGCTTTCTCCGGTCAAGTCGTGCGGAACCGGCCAGCCTGCTTGCAAGGTCAACGTCAATGACAGCGACCACAGCTACTTCGGAATGTGGAATGATACGCCGCAGACGAACCGGAATTACGCCTGGCAGAATTTCATGAACGGCAATCAAGTTCTGTTCATGGATCCGTATCTGGTCTATTACCCGCGCCAGAATCGGAATCTGTGCGCTGATCCTGTCAGCGGCATCGGGAGCAAGCCTGATCCACGCTGGGAGAATTTCCGGAACAATCTCGGTTACATCCTGCGCTTTTCGCGCAAACTCAATCTGGCCAACGTTGCTCCCAGCCGCACGCTCTGTTCGACCCACTACTGTCTTGCCCAAACCCCATCCATCGGCGCGGAGTATCTGGCTTACGCGCCTGCCGGAGGCACATTCACGATGGACCTGTCTGCCATGCCCAACTCAAGGAAATTGGCGGTTGAATGGTTTAATCCTGCGACCGGGGAGACGATAGCCCACAATTCAATTAGTGCCGGGTCGTCTTCCCAATCGTTCAGCGCGCCGTTCACCGGTGATGCGGTGCTTTACCTGGTGGATAGCGAGGGGCATAAGTGAGGCGTTGACCGGACGGGCGGCGTACTCCAAAAGAAAATATATTCGTTGTTCGACGGAAAACTCCAGACCGAGTCGGACATGGCTACAAACAATAGCGGCAACACGGGCGATATCCCCTCTCCCCCGATGGGGGCGAGGGAGCCCAAACGGCGAACATGAAATCAGTGCTGCGGGTCCTCAGCAACGTCGTCCTCCTAGTCGAAATTCTCGTCGCTTGTCCGGCGGCTCGCGCCGGTGGAGAAGATAAGAGTTGGAGCTCGGCTGAGGCGCAAGAATACCTGGACGAGCGACAAAAAGCCTGGTTCGCATTCTCGTCGGCCGACCGCGGCGAAGGAGAGACGCGGACGTCTTGCGTGAGCTGTCACACCGTTCTCCCGTATGCGCTGACGCGTCCTGTCCTGCGAAAACTCGTCGGCGCTGAAACAGCGACCGAACACGAAAAAAAGTTACTCGCCCAAACCAGAATGCGGGTCGAGCACTGGAAGGAACTGGAGAGCGAGGCGTTCCGCCTGCTTTACGATACGAGTGACCGGAAGAAGAAGGAGGCTTGGGGCACGGAGGCCGTTCTCAACGCGGTCATTCTCGCATTCGATGACCATATTCAAGGCAGAAGTTGGCCGAGCGATGGGACGAAACAGGCGTTCTCGAACCTTTGGCAGACGCAGGTCCAGACCGGCGACCAGAAGGGCTCGTGGGATTGGCTCGACTTCAACATGGGACCGTGGGAATGGAAAGAGGCGCGCTACTTTGGCGCTTCGCTGGCCGCAATCGCTGTCGGAACTGCGCCTGGCTATTACACTCCAGGAACGGAGGCCGATGCCGGAGTCACGTCGTTCCGAGACTATCTGAAGAATGGGTTCCAAAGGCAGAATCTTCACAACCAAGTTTGGGGACTCTGGGCATCCACGCAAGTCGATGGAATTCTGGCGAAAGCCGTGCAGAAGGAGTTCATCGATAAACTGCTTGACCGGCAGCACGATGACGGCGGCTGGAGCCTGTCCTCGCTCGGGAGTTGGGTCCGGAGCGATGGCACAGAGCAGGACACGGGAGCCGACAGCTACGCCACCGGTCTTGTCCTGCATGTCCTCCAGATTGCGGGTGTGCCAAAAGATGACCTGAAGATTGCCAAAGGCCTGGACTGGCTCAAAAGCAATCAGTCGCCAACGGGTGCGTGGCGAGGCGTCTCGGTCAACAAGAAACGTGACCCCGAAAGTCACTCGGGCAAGTTCATGTCCGACGCGGCCACCGCTTTTGCCATTCTCGCCCTCAGTCACTGAATGGGTGGCACGGGCAACTTGCCCGTTCCGAGCGGCAACCTGCCGCTCGGAACAAGAGACGCAGCCAGACGGAACTGAACGCCCTTGTTTCAAAAGGCGCCTCAACAATTCCGCCCGGCCCGAGGCCCAACGGAACGGGGGAGGCGTCAATGAGCAATCGTGGCGCTGGTTTCGTTGTGACACTCGCCGCCATTCCGGTCGGCAGGTTGCCGACCGGAGCGGGCAAGTTGCCCGCCCCACCCTTTTTCCAGAAGCGCTCTTAGCGGTAAAACGGCTGCCAGGTGAGCCAGCGGGGACCGTAATGCGGGGCTGGCTTTCCGGTTTCCAGGGCGCCTAGGTCAGGAGCACGGCCCGCAAAGTCTTCGTTGACCGTGGGGATCACCAAGCCGGCGTCCACGGCTTTGCTATTCGGCTTCAGCGTGAAGTTCAAATCCGTGGCGTGGTAAACGGCGTAGCGCTTGGTGTGGTCCGGCGGGAACAGCTTCTCGAAGATGTCGAAATCGACCTCCACCGAGTGGGTTTCCTGGCCCGTGGCCGTCTGGAACTCCTTCAACGTTGAGAAGACTTGCCAGTCTTCCTTTCTTGGTTCGTACACGTTCGGTCCGGACTTTGGTTTAGAGTAGCGGTACTGCTGCTGGACCTGGCGGTTCGGGCGGTAGCCGTTGTAGTCGGTCGTGTTGTGCGAGGTGGAGTTGGCCAGCGTGAGGATGCCGCGGCCTGGGGTATCACGGCCGAGAAATAGATTGTTGCGGAAGTGCATGTTGGCAGAAGGGTCGCCAAGGAGATGCTCGCCAACGATGGTGTTGTGCCACACGAAGAGGCCGGCAGGTTTGGCCGAAAACTTGAAGGCGACCCCAGAAGGGACGTGATAGAGCAGGTTGCGGTAGAAATAGACAGGCCCGCCGAAGACCGGTTGAGCGCTGTAGCCGCCCTGGGCGGCGTTGACGCCGCGGTTGTTAAAGACGCGGACATTGTGGACCCCACCGTCGGTCTCAATGAAGTCGTCGTTGAACATGTGGAGGTCGTTCCCGTAAATGTCAATCGAGGAAGCGCGACGTTCAGGGTCACCTTCGGGGGTGCCGTAGGTGGATATGCCAATGCCGTCGTGGAAATAGGCGATGGAGTTGCGCGCGATCACGTGGCCAGGGCCATAGACTTTCACGGCGTAGTAGCTCGTGAGCAGATGAGAACCATAGGCGGGTATCGGCCACGAGTTGCCGCCGGGCTCGCGCTGGACTCCGCCCCATCCGACCAGGCGGAACCGGTCGTCGCGCCCAAGAAAAAGATTGTCCGCGATGTAGAAATCGCTCGAACCCGCATACTCGGTCCAGACGCCAAAGCCGACATTTTCAAAACGGCAATTCTTGACGGCCAGGCCGACCGCGCCGAGGACCTCCTTCTGGCCGGCAAAAATCGCAACGTCCGTGTTTCGAAACGTGAGGCGGTCGAAGATGTGATAGCGCGAAGCCATCACGTCAAAGAGCCGGTGGTTGCCGTCGCCATCGATCACCACCTCGCCGTCGCCCGCAGCCATGATCGTGATCGGTTTTTCTGGAGTGCCTTTGAGCGTCAGAGACATCGACCCATCAAACGGGGTCATCATTGGGTCCACGTAATCGAGGCGTTCAGTCTTATAGCGACCGGCATGGAGCAAGAGAATGTCGCCCGGTTGTGCGCGGCGTTCCCAGACCACCGACCAATCACCCAGGCCGGCGCCGTAGTACGCCTGGAGAATCCCGGTGAAGCTGGGTTCCTGACGGGGGCCGAAGTAGTCAGGAGGATAAACATGCAAGCCACGGCCGCCGTCGTACGGTTGGGGCTCAGTGCGGGTCTTAACCGTGACGGTTTGAATGCCCTGGCCAGTGACTCCGTCAGGGTCGCTCATCACGAAATTGCATTCGTACTCGGTGCCGGGCTGGAGATTGAGGATCGAGCCGGCGAAACCATCGGGGACCGTGTAGTCGAGGTTCTCGCGACGACGGTAAACTCTTTCGCCGCCGATGCGGACGAGGGGAAGGGCCTCGCGCCACTTCGATTCCCCCACCGGGCGAAACTGAACGGCCACGGTCGCGTTGCGATTGGCGTCGCCTTCAATGGCCCATTCAAAGCCAAGATTCAGAAGTGTCGGACGTTCGACGTGAAACCGGCTGGCTCTAACTTCGTTCTGGGCCTGGAGCGGAGAAGAAAAAAGCGACAGGGTAACGATCAGCCACGCGATCGCGTATTTCATCGGGAATAACTTCGGCGGGAGAATGCCCCGGTCAAGTCCAGTGCTCATGGACAGCGAACATCTCAGAAGCCTCCGAGGCTGTCCAGTGGTCTTGCGACCGTTTGCCAGGCCCCAAGGTTAAAACTCAAACCAATGAGAGAGTTTCACAGAGGTTTCTCTCATTCCTGGGTGAGTCTCTCAACCGGCCCCAGCAAGAGACCTGTAGTACAAATCCGCAAGTCCGAAGAATCCAGCGAATCCTGTTTGACAACAGCGTCTGTCTTGTGGTAGCTATATTACCACACAGAAGACAAATCTATGTTCGGAACATTCATCAAAGAGCTGCGGACGAAACAACGGCTTGGCCTGCGCGAATTCTGTCTGGAGCATGGCCACGATCCCAGCAACTGGAGCAAGATCGAGCGTGAAGTCCTGCCGCCGCCACGCGACGAGGACACGCTCCGCACTTGGGCAAAACAACTGGGCCTCAAGCAAGGCTCGGACGATTGGCTCAAATTCTTTGACTACGCCGCCGTGGACGCCGGACGTATCCCGGATTACGTGCTCAAAGACGAGAAACTCGTGGCGCAACTACCCGTCTTCTTCCGCACTCTCTCCGGCCAGAAACCCTCGCGCGAGGATTTAGAGAAGCTCCTCGAAATCATCAACAGCGCTCGCAATCCGTGACCGACCCGCGCAAATTCAAAGCGCCCTTCATTCCCAAGGACCGCATCTGGCAGGAGGCCGACCGGCTTCGGGCCGCGTATCCCGCCGGGCGCTCTTTGCCCGTCCAAGTCCTCGACCTCGCCGAGTTCGACCTCGGCCTCGACCTAGTTCCCGTGGACGGCGTGCGCGAGCAACTCGACATCGACGCTTTGCTCATGGGCGACCTGTCTTCCATCCTGCTCGACAAGCGTTCGTTCATGAGTCCACGCCTCGAATACCGGCTGCGTTTCTCCGTCGCCCACGAAATCGGCCACCTGATCCTGCACCGCGACATCTACGCTGGCCTGCAACACGCCACCGCGAAGGAATGGTTCGACTACATTTCGGCGATTCCTGACACCGAGTACGGCTGGGTCGAATGGCAAGCCTACGAATTCGCCGGTCGCCTACTCGTTCCTCCCGACCGGTTGCGCGAAGCCTTTCAAGCCGCCGTCCAAACCGCTGAAGCCTTCGGTTACGCCGATTGGCTGGCTGCTGACGAAGCCGCGCTCGACTACATCGCCACTCGCATTGCGCCCAGGTTCGGCGTCTCGTCGGAAGTGATCGCGAAGCGGCTACGTGTTGAGAAACACTGGCCACCAAAATAACTATGCCCGCATCCACCACCGGACTCCTCGACCGCGTCTTTCGCGACCCCGGCGTCAAGCAGGGCCTCCGCTTCTTCACGAAGGGCGAACGCAACCGCATTAAGCTCCGCGAAGCTGACGATGAGAAAGTCGAAATCTGGTGCGCCAAGCGCGAGCGGTGGCTGCGTGCGAAACCGGAAGAGGTGGTCCGCCAGTTGTTCCTCGTGTGGGTGCAGGAGTCGTTGAAATACCCGCTCAAACGCGTGCTGGTCGAGTGGCCTATTCAGATGGGCGAGGACGAGGAAAAAGAACGCGCTGACATCGCAGTCTTCACCGACGACGCCTGCACCGACCCTTACCTCGTGTTTGAATTGAAGAAGCCGGACAGCAAGGAAGGTCTCGAACAACTCCGCAGCTATCTCCGCTGGGCGGGCTGTTTCTTCGGCTGTTGGAGCAATGGCAACGACCATTCGTTTCAACTCAAGGAAGAGGACAAGGACACCAAGAAAGGCCCCTACAAATTCCGCGACATCCCTCGCCTGCCGAAGCTCGACGAAGACCTCGACGACATCCTCGCTCCGCTCACGTTCGCCGAACTCAAGCCCATTCAAGACATGCGCGCCCTCATCGAGCGTCTGGAGCACGACGCCCTCGCCAACGCTGGCGTCAACGCCTTCGATGAACTTTTCAAACTTTTCTTCGCCAAGCTTCATGACGAGTTCCGCCCCGGGCACAAGGCCAAAGACCCGGTCGAGTTCCGCGTGCCCACCGGCTCGCCGGATGTCGTTTACAAGCGGTTCAACGACCTTTTTCTCGCCGCAAAAAGGCGACCGCATTGGGGCCAGATTTTTGACGAAGGCGACGCCCTCAAGCTCCGTGGAGACGCCCTCCGCCTCTGCGCCGCCGCGCTGGAGCCGTATTCACTCACCCACACCGACCTGGATGCGGTGGACGCGGCCTTCGAGTATCTCATCAACCCGGAACAGAAGGCACAGAAGGGCCAATACTTCACGCCGCGTCCGGTGGTGAAAATGGCAGTGAAGATGTTGAATCCGCAGGACGGCGAGCGCGTGATCGACCCGGCTTGCGGCTCCTGCGGCTTCCTGATTCACACCATCCGCCACGCCCAGCAACTCTACGGCTGGAACGCTGGCGAACTTTATCGCTACGCCAACGAGCACCTTTAAGCGGTGGACTTCGACGAGCGGCTCAAGAAGGTCGCCAAGACGATGATGATTATCGCGGGCGACGGCAAAGCGAACGTTTTCGGCGTCTCCTCCCTCGATTTGCGAGACTGGCAAAACTCCGAAGCCCGCACTCGCATTGGCGAGTTCTCGAAAGAGGCGCGTGACGGCAGCTTTGACCTCGTGCTCACCAACCCGCCCTTCGCCGGCAAAGTCACCGGCAAGACCCAGCTTGCCGCCTACGACCTCTACGAACTCGCCGCCACCGGGGCACTCTCCACCGACGAAGAAGAAGAGGAAGCCGACGAGGGCGAATCCGAAACTGAAAAGCTCAGGAAGCGCAAGAAAGTCTCCGGGATGAAGCGCGACATCCTTTTCGTTGAACGCGCTCTCGACCTGCTCAAACCCGGCGGGCGTTGCGCGATCGTCTTGCCGCAGGGCAATCTCAACAACCTCGGCACTCGCGCGCTGCGTGAATACATCGCCAAGCGCGCTCGGCTGCTCGCCGTCGTCGGCCTGCACGTGAACACCTTCAAGCCCTTCACCGGCACAAAGACGAGTGTCATCTTCTTGCAAAAGTGGGGCGGCGATGCAGGCGAACCGCTCGATGACTACCCGGTCTTCCTCGCCACGAGCCAGAAGAGCGGGAAGAACAACAGCGGCGACTATATCCATCGCACGGACAATCTCGGCAATCTTGTGGACGAAGACGACGCGCCCATCACCGAATCAAACCGCCCGCCCGCGATTGACCACGACCTCAACGAAATCGCCGAGGCATTCCTCAAGTGGGGCAAGGAACAGGGTTTGACCTTTCTTTCGGAGGCATAGCGCGTGGCAACCTGGAATTCCATCAACGCAGCCACCATCGCAACCGAGCGTCGGTGGGACGCGGAGTTTTTCGTCAATCCTTACAACGATTACCTCACGCAGACCTTCAGTCGGTGGACGGACTGGGTTTCACTTTCAAGCTCATCGCAAAAACTCACGAGCGGACACACGCCGCTTCGTCACGACGTTTCGGAAGGCGACACCCCGTTCATCACCGTCGAATGCGTTGACCCGCTCGCGCTGAATCTGGAGAAGTCCAAACGGGTGTGGGCGCGCCATGCAAACGGCGAGCTTTCGCGCGTGTGCGTGAAGCGGGGCGATGTGCTCATCACCATCAAGCGTAGAATCGCTCTTGCTTGCCCCATTCTGGACGAACCGGGCCTGATGGCGGTGAATCCAGAACTCCTGACATAGGGGGCGCGTAAAATGTCCGCTTTTTTTACCGTTCACTTTGGATGGCGTAACGCAGGCGAAGTGAAGAGCCAGGGAAAACCGTGTTGGTCTGGTTGAGTTGCG
>JACQWK010000605.1 GCA_016209525.1 Verrucomicrobiota bacterium | reverse complement strand
CAGATGTGCTTGGATGAAATGCTCCTCCTCTCCCCGGCCCTCTCCTCCACTTCGTGGAAGAGAGGGAGTTACACCGTTGGAGATTCGGCGGCAGTGTCTAGATGCGCCCTCCTGGAAGGCCGCGCGCCGAAAATCAGCGACAACTCGTTGAGGTACCTGTTAAACACACCCTTGTTGGAGGCTGCGGGCTGGACTTTCTCGTCGGAAGCAGCAGATTCTTCCGGATGCCCAATGTCACTCCGAACGGTAGCCGCCGCCGCGACCCCAAATTGCGATTTACGATTTACGATTCACGATTCACGAATTTTCGCCTCGCCTGGGCCTGTCTGGTTGGCCTGCAGTTTGCCTCCGCCGTGGCGCAAGACGAAATCGAACTCCTCAGTGGAACTCGAATCAGCGGCAAAATCATCGAACGGACGGAACAATCCGTCAGAATCCAGATCACCGTGGAAAACCGGCCATTGATTCGGAGCTATCCGCTCAACCGGGTGGGAGCCATCACTCAGGACGGCCAGCGGCAGGTCTTGTCACCCCGGCCTAAAGACTCCGAACCATCGCGAGCCCCTGCAGCCGATTCTCCCGGCACGAAGCCGGCGGCCGGCGATTCCTCCGGCGGCGCCCGGACCCTCGATGCTCTGATCGGGCAAATGGGCCGCACTCCTCCCGATTGGTTTGAGGCCACGCCGTTGGAATATCCGGAAACGCTCGACCTGTCCTGGCCCGAACCGACCCCCATCATCTGGAACTATACGCGCAACGTGGACCACTACCTTTGGGACATCGTCAACTCCAATCCGAAACGGTATCGGAGCGGCGTGCGGTTCGTGCATCATCTGCTGGTCCTCAATCAAATGAACGAAAGCGTGAGCGTCCGGGCCATGAACGAATTGGGACGGATGTATTTTGAATTCTTCCGGGATTACGCGCGAGCCGCGTTCTGGTGGCGCCAAGCGAAGGTGGATCGCAACCCGAAATTTGCCGAGACACCCAGCGCCGCCCGACTCGCCGAATGCTATTACAGGTTGGGCGACCGAGCGGGGACCGTCGAGCTGCTTGATCGGCTTCCGCTGACCCCGGCGGTGATCAAAGCCTGGGGAGATCTGAAAGAAACGGACAAGGCGCTCCGGCTTTGCGACGAAGGCCTGAAACGCGGATTTCTACCCAGTCAGACTTATTTGCTGGCGGGAGATGCTTGCCGCGCCTCCAGAGATTTTTCCAGAGCCACCGAATTTTACCGCCGGGTCTTGGCCTTGGCGCCCACAGGCAGCCCGGCGCAAGTCGAACAGATCAAAAGAGACCAAGACCGCGCTCGCGACACGATCGAAGTTATCCGCCTGTTCGATGCGTTGGACGTCCGCCGGATTCCGGACGGCACGTATGCGGGGAAAAGCCTGGGATATTCCGGGAATGTGGAAGTGGAAGCGTTGGTGAAAGCGGGCCGCATAGACAACCTCAAAGTGACGCACCACAGCGACCGCCAGTATTACCACGCGATCGAGGAATCGATCCGCCGCATCCTGGAAAAACAAACCGTCAACGGTGTCGATGCCATCAGCGGGGCCACGGTCACCTCCGAGGCTGTCATTCGCGCGTCCGCCAAAGCGCTGGCGGAGGGGATGGGCGCCCTTCCCGCCGGCAACTAGGCATTTGTTCAGAAAACAGGACCCAACGGAGGAGACGGAGAAGGCAAAGCGAAAAGTTCAATTCCCGCACCCTGACATGGGCCGCACAGACTTTGAGGGAGTTCTGGGGACAGACCGCGGACGGAGCATCTGCCGAGGCGCGGCGTGGGTTCAACGACTGACAGTCAAATTAGGAAGGGCGTTCTTCAACGCTCCGATTCCCGCAGGGGTCACTTGGGTGTCTCTCAGGTTTAATTCCCGGAGCTTTGAAGCTTTCTTAAGTTGCGCTATACCGGCGTCGGTAATTTGAGTTCCTCCAAGATCTAAGTAGCCCTGCAGTTCCGAGAGATGCCCCAAGCCAGCATCAGTAACTCGAGTGCCAGTCAAGAACACCTGGTCAAGTTTTCTCAAGCTTTTCAGATTGATCAAGCCGGCATCGGTAATTCTCGTCCGCTTCAGATCGAGCACGCTCAAGTTCTTCAGCTCCTTAAGATAACTGAGGCCCACGTCTGTCACTGAACTATCGACCAGGAACAGCGCTTGGAGACCGGGCAGTTCAAGGAGATGGACCAACAGTGAATCGGTGACCTGAGTCCCGGTCAGGTGCAAAGCCTCCAAGCCGGGGACCTCTTTCAAACGAGCGATCCCTTCGGGACTGATTCTCGTATCCTTCAGAGAAAGGGATTCGAGTTTGCTCAAGCGTTTGAGATGAACAAGACTTGAATCGGTGATCGTCGGGCCACCTAATGTTAAGGGACTCCAATAGCCGCCAATCATCTCGAGAGGCGGGAGGTTCTTTAAAGACCTCAAACCGACCTCAGAAACAATTCCGCCGGCCAAGCTTACCGCTTTCAACCACGGAAAATCTTGGAGCTGCTGTAGTGCGGCGTCTGTCACTTGCTTGGTCCCTCCAAGGCGTAGCACCTCGAGTTTCGACAGGGTCTTGAGACGCGCCAAGCCGGTCTCGGTGACGTCTGTATCAGAAATATGCAGGAAGGTGAGATTCGTGAAACCACCCAAAACCTCACAACTGGCGTCGGTGATCTTGGTGCCGGCCAACGTTAGTCCTTTGAGTCTGGTCAAATTCTGCAAATGAACAAAACCTGCATCGCCGATCTTCGTTCTCAATAGATCAAGCTGTTCCAGCTTCTGCAGCTCCTTGAGATGAACCAAGCCGCTATCTGTAATCGCTGAGAATCCCAGGGTCAGTGATCGGAGGTTTGTCAGCCCTGCGGGATGCTGGAGGCCGGCGTCCGTGACCTTCCTGGCGAGGAAGAGGTTGAGGCTTTCCAGGCTTAAGAAGTCTTTAAGATTAGCGAGTCCATCATCCGTCACCTGCGTGTTTGACAAATGCAACCCGGTGAGATTGGTAAGCGCTTTGAGGTGTCTGAGGCCCAGACCTGTAAGACTCGTTCCTTCGAAACTCAGATGCTTGAGTCTCGTCAGCCCTGCTAGATGCTGCAGGTCGCCGTCTGCAAGCTGGGTGGAATCTTTGAGATGAAGCGATTCGAGATTGGAGAAGTCCTTGAGTTGGGCCAGGCCGGCTCCAGTTATATGTGTATTGTTCAGATTCAACTCCTTGAGATTTGCGAGAGCCTTAAGGTGTCGGAGACCTGAGCCATTAATCTTCGTGGACCACAGTCTCAGTTTACTTAGTTTCGTCAGGCCCTTAAGGTGTGACAAACTTTCATCGGCGATTTGAGTGTGAGTTAGATCGAGTTCTTCCAGTTCTGTGAATGCCTCGAACCGCCTCAGCATGTCGTCGCTGACCTTCAACTGCGGCTCAGCAGGTCTCCACCAATGAATGTTGAAGAAGTTGACGCTCACCACCGGACGATCCGGTCGGCTTTCATCATACTTGACCTTGCCTCCGAGTTTCTCGATCTCGGCGATGATTCCCTTGTCCGGCCTCTCCTCCTTGGTCTGCGCATCGGTCAACGTGATGAGGCCGAGTGCAATGACAGGCAAAGCCAGCAGCACAGACCAGCGCGCCGGCCGTTTGAACTTCGCGATCATGGTGATTCTCCTTTTGAGTTGGTTGGTGTTCTCGACGATTCCGATCAATCCAGGCAGACGAGCCGGGCGAGGCAAGCCTTCCAATAGTCTGATGAGCATTTGGCCGTAGTCCTTGTTCTGGTGCTCCGGCGAGACCGACAGCACTTGCTCGTCGCAAGCCAGTTCCCGGTCCGCCCGCATCCGGGCGAACGCCAGCCAGATCAGCGGATTGAACCAGTGGATCGCTGAAAGGATCAGCATCACCCAATTGATGACATGATCGCACCGCCGCAAATGCGTCAGCTCGTGCAGGAACACCAGCCGGAGTTCCTCGTCCGAGAAATGCCTCCGAAAATCTCGCGGCAACAAAAGCCGCGGCCGGAGCAGTCCGTACATCGCCGGGACCGCCGTTTCGCAAGTTTCGACCACTTCGACCACGGACCTGATCCCAACCCGCCGTTTCGCCTCTTCAAGCAGCGACTCCACTCGGGCGTCCTCCAGCCGCGCCAATCGACGCACGCGGCGGCCAAACCGTGCGATGCCCCACGCGAAATACCCGCTCATGATCAAGGCTCCGGTCAGCCACCCAAGGGCCGGCCAAACAATCCAAGGACGCGCCTTGCCCGGACGACGCTGAGACACGCGGGTCTCTTGGAGTTGAACTGGCGCCGGCGACTCAGGAGCGTCAACCGCCGAAGGAGAGTTCAGAGCGAATAATGCCAATTCGCGCCTTTCTGCCCCGCGCGGATAGGTAGTCCTGTCGGGCGCCAGGTTGTAAACGCTGAAGGCGCTTTCCGGCGTCACCGGAATCAACAGCCGGATCAGCACGAGGAACCACAGGCTGTAGCGCCACCGTGCTGCGAGCTTGCGGCCCAGCACCGTCTGAACCGCCAACACCAAACAGATGAGCACCGCCGCCTGCCAAGAAGACTTGAGCACGGTTTCGAAGATTAACGTGAGCATCGAGATATTTTCGATTACGTTGCCGTCCGCGATGCAAAAGATTCTGCACCGCGGTTCATTCCAAGCCGCGGCGGCTCCACCCAACCAACACTGTCGAACACTGTCGAGCTGCGCTCCACGTTCGAATCACCGCGCCCAGGGATAGCCTGCAGTCCGAGAAAACGCCCCGACGCGGCGCGGCGTCAGTGATCGGCCTGCATATTGGGCACTTCCCTTATTCGATGACGAGAACGTGGATTTGTTTTGTTTCGGCAGGTGGCTATTGGAAATCAACCGGCGCGGGTCGTGTAACAATTGAGATGTCCGGACGAGTTCTCTGAAAATCGGCTCTGACCTCGTCGTCAACCAGCTCAGCGTCCAAACGGACCCAATCGAGCTTTTTCATCGCCTTCAAGTGACGAAGGCCATTCCGAGTGATCTTCGTCTGGGTTAATGTCGTCACAGTGAGGTTCGGCAAACCGGTCATTTCGATCAAACCGGCGTCTGTGATGTCTGCACCCTGCAAATTCAGCATGCGAAGGCCAGGAATCTTTTTCAGTTGAGCCAACCCACCGTCCGTAGTCTTGGTTCGACCGAGAACCAGTCGATAAAGCGACTTCATCTCTTTAAGATGCTCCAGCCCGGCATCGGTGATCCGCGTTCCTCCGAGCCCCAATTCGCCGAGTCTTGGTAAACTCGCGAGTTGCGGCAAAATGGCGTCTGTAATATGTGTGTTGTTCAGGAGCAGACTGGTCAATTTCGAAAGTTTCGTAACGGGAGCAAGGCCCGTGTCGGTAACGGAAGTTCCTGAAAGATACAAGGAATTCAGTTCCTGCAGTTCCGAGAGATGGACTAGGCCTGCGCCGGAAACTCGCGTGTTCGACAAGTCCAAGTCGTAGAGCTTACTCATGCTTTTCAGATAAGCCATTCCGGCGTCGCTTACTTGAGTTCCGCCCAAAGTCAGGATTTCGAGCTCTGACAAACCGTTAAGACGCTCCAGACCCGCATCGGTGATCTTGGTCTGTTTCAGATCGAGCACCGTAAGTTTCCTCAACGATTGAATATGCTTGAGGCCGGCATCTGTTACTTGGGAATCGGCCAGGAATAGCGCTTTCAGGTCGCGAAGCTCACGAAGATGAGCCAACTGGGAATCGCCGATCTGAGCCCCAGTCAGGTGCAAGACCTCCAGACCGGGAATCTCTTTCAAATGAGCCATCCCTTGCTCAGTGATCCTCGTGTTCCTAAGAGAAAGGGACTTGAGTTTGGAAAGGCGTTTAAGATGAACCAAACACGAGTCGGTAATTGTGGGACCGCTCAAGGTGAATGGAGTCCAGTAGCTGCCGGTCGTAATCTCCAAGGGTGGTCGATTTTTCAAAGCCATCAAGCCAACTTCCGAAATAGTTCCGTCTCTCAAGCTCACGACTTTCAGTCGGGGCAAATCCTGGAGTTGCTGCAGCGCGAGGTCGGTGACTTGTTTGGAGCCCCCTAAGTGCAACACCTCGAGCTTCGGCAAGCGCTTAAGCTGCGCAAGACCGGCGTCGGAAATTCCGGTCGATGATATCCGTAGTTCGGTGAGATTGGTGAAGCCGCAAAGAATGTCCCAACTGGCCCCGGTGATCCGCGTCTGATTCAAATCCACGTGTTTGAGATTCGTCAGGTTCGTCAGATGTGCAACGCCTGCATCGCTGATCTTCGTTCCCCAGAGTTCGAGTTTTTCAAGGTTCACCAAACTCTTGAGGTGAACCAAGCCGGCGTCTGTGAGTTTCCTCGCCCAGTTGAGACGTAGAACTTCCAGGTTTGGGAAGTCTTTGACGTTGCTCAGTCCAGCGTCGGTTACCTGGGTATCCCGCAGATCCAAGTCGATGAGATGGGTGAGTGCCCGGAGGTGTCGGAGGCCCGATCCGTCGATTCTCGTGGAAAGCAAGCTCAGTTTCTTGAGTCGCGTGAACGGCTTGAGGTACGCCAAACCTTCGTCAGTGATTTGAGCGTCGGTCAGATCGAGTTCTTCCAGTTCTTTGAACACGGCAAAACGACTCAGCATGGCGTCATCAACCTTCATTAGGGGCTGATCGGATTTCCACCAATCCTCGTCGTTAACGAAGAAATCCACGCTGATCACCGGCCGTTCCGGTCTGATCTCGTCATACTTGACCTTGCCTCCAAGTTTCTCGATCTCGGCAATAATTTCCTTGTCGGCTCTTTCCTTCTTGGTTTGCGCATCGGTCAACGTGATGAGGCCGAGCGCGATGACTGGCAGCGCCAGCAGCACGGACCAGCGCGCCGGGCGTTTGAATTTCGCGATCATAGTGATTCTCCTTTTGAGTTGGTTGGTGTTTTCGACAATTCCGATCAATCCGGGCAGACGCGCCGGGCGAGGCAAGCCCTCCAGCAGTTTGATGAGCATTTGCCCGTAATCCTGGTTCTGGCGCTCGGGCGAGAGCGACAGCACGTGCTCGTCGCAGGCCAGTTCCCGGTCCGCGCGCATCCGGGCGAACGCCAGCCAGACGAACGGATTGAACCAGTGGATCAGCGTCGCAAGGAACATGAACCAGTTCACGACGTGATCGCGCCGCTTCAAATGCGTCAGTTCGTGCAGGAAGACGAGCCGCAGTTCTTCCGCCGAAAAACTCTCCGCAAACCGCCAGGGCATCAACAAGCGGGGCCGGACCAAGCCGAACATGGCCGGCACCGGCGTCTCCAAGGTCTCCACCAATTGCACCGGCACCCGCACGCCCACGACGCGCTTGGCTTCTTCCAGCAGGGCGATCACGGACGCTTCGTTCACCTTGAAATGGCGCCGCACGCGACGGCCAAACCGAATCATCGCCCATGCAAAATAACCGGCGAGGACCGCGATTCCGGCCAGCCACAGCGCAATCAGCCACGCCTGCACGGAGAGCCGTTGGCTGGCAGGCGGAGGAGGCAAATAGGATTGATGGATTGGTGGATTGGTGGATTGGCGGATTTGGGCTGACGCCCTTTGGGGTTCGGCATTCGCCATGGCGGGTTCGCGCCCAAACGAGCCCGATTCGGCTCGCGAGTAGGCCGCCCTGTCAGGGGCCAGGTTGTAAATGCTGAAAGCGCTTTCAGGCGCGACCGGGATCAGCAAGCGAGCCAGCACCAAGAACCAAAGGCCGTAGCGCCAGCGCGGGGAGAGTTTGCCGGCCAAAAGCCGCTGCACGGCCAGGACCAAGCCAACCAGCACGGCGGCCTGCCACGAAGATTTGACCACGCATTCGAAAATGAACATCAACACAGAGTTCGTATGCATAGATTTCGCTGAGCCGTGTCTCCTCAATGGAAACGGTGAATCGCCCTCACCCTCACCCTCTCCCCCAGGAGAGGGGACGCTAATCTCCCGCGCTGGAAAATTTCACTTATCAGTGACCCAACCACAGACGCCGCAAAGTCTCTCCCTCTCCCCGCGCTTGTGCCGGCTTCGCATTCATCAGCGCGGGGAGAGGGTAGGGGTGAGGGGTGCATTTGCTTATGGAAAGATGGATATTCGCAGACGGTATTGCACCAGCCTAGCCTTCTTCTTCTTCCAGGATCTTTTTCAGCTCCGCAATTTGCCCTCGGGAGAGTTTCTTCCGCTGCACCAGAAACGTCAGCATGGGGTTCAGCGACCCGTTGAAGACGCGCTCCACAAACGACTCTGTCTCCGCCACGGCGCAGTCCGCTTGCTGAATGAGCGGGTGGAAGAGAAAGGCGCGGCCTTGCTTGGTGCGGCCAATCGCCTTCTTCCGGACCAGACGGTTGATGAGGGTTTTGACCGTAAGGGGATTCCATTCGTTGGGCGGCGCAACGGCCTCGGCCAGTTCGTTGGCGGTTTGGGGCGAGCGCTGCCAGAGCGCTTTCATGACTTCCCATTCGGCTTCGGAGATTTTCGGCAGGTGCGGCATAGACTTGAAATATTACGGTTGTGATTGTCTAATTAGCACAATTGTGATTTTTAAGTCAACAAGTTTCTGATCCGTGAGTATTGAGCGACTGAATAATCACGCCCGGAATCGGAGCGAAATAGACATGAACAGGCCAAGCGTGATAGCATTCGCCGCACATGACACCGAGAGCCTTCCTATTTCTGGCTATCTTCTGGGCGGCGTCCAGTGATGCGGCCGAATCCCCCGCCGATCGAACCCCGTTTGGTTTTCGTCCCGAAGATGGGACCAAGCAATTGCAGCGCGAAGCCGCGTATGAGTCATTGCTCGACGCCAAGAATTTGGAGCTTTGGATGCGCCAAATGACGACGCGCCCGCACCATGCCGGCTCGCCCAAAGCCAAAGAAAACGCCGAGTTTATCGCCGGCCTGTTTCGGTCGTGGGGCTATGAAACCGAGTTGGAGATTTATCACGTCCTCATTCCCCGGCCCAAGACTCGCGAGCTCCAACTCTTGCGGCCCTATCCGGTCACGCTACCGCTGACGGAGCAGATTATCGGCTCAGATGCCGTCGCCGAGGCGTTGCGCGCCGAAGCCTTGCCTCCTTACAACGCATACTCCGGGGACGGCGAGGTGGTCGGGCCGCTCGTTTACGCCAATCGTGGATTGTCCGACGACTACGAAGTGCTGGAGCGCTTCGGCATCGACGTGAAGGGCAAAATCGTGATCACGCGGTACGGCGGCTCGTGGCGCGGCATCAAACCGAAAGTCGCGCATGAGAAAGGCGCGATCGGCTGCATCATCTTCAACGATCCGGGCGACGACGGCTACACTCAAGGTTCCGCCTATCCGGACGGCGCCTTCAAGCACGACACCGCCGTGCAGCGGGGTTCCGTGCTGGACATGCCCGTCCGGGCGGGCGATCCCCTCACCCCGTTTCGCGGCGCGACACAAGACGCGCAACGGCTCCCACGCGATCAAGCGGACACCATCATGAAGATTCCGGTGCTCCCGATTTCATCGGTGGACGCGGAGAAATTGCTGCGCGCGCTCGATGGCCCGGTCGTTCCGGACCATTGGAAGGGAGCGTTGCCGTTGACCTACCGCTTCGGCGGGAGCGGCAAGACGGTCGCCCGCCTCAAACTCGAATTCAATTGGGGGCTGGTGCCGGCTCACAACATCATTGCCCGCCTGAAAGGCAGCGAATATCCGGACGAATGGGTCTTGCGGGGCAATCACCATGATGCCTGGGTCATCGGCGCGCGTGATCCGATGAGCGGGCTGGTGCCGTTGCTCGAACAAGCCCGCGCCTTCGGGATGCTGCGTGAAAAAACCGGCTGGTATCCCAAGCGCACGCTGCTGTTTTGCGTCTGGGACGCGGAGGAACCGGCGTTGCTGGGCTCGACCGAATGGTGCGAGCATCACGCGGCCGAATTGCGCGAGAAGGCGGTGGCCTACGTCAACACCGACGGCACTTCGCGCGGTTTCCTGGGGGTAGCCGGCTCGCATGCGCTGGAGACGCTCGCGGCGCAAGCCGCGCACGAAGTTGTCGATCCGCAAACCGGCGCCAGCGTCTCGGATCGGTTGCGGGCCTCTTGGCTGGTCAACGGCACCGAGGAACGCAAGAAACTGGCCAAGGAACGCCGCGACTTGTATCTGGGAGCGCTCGGCTCGGGCTCAGACTACACTCCTTTTTTGCAGCATCTGGGCATCGCGTCCTTCGACGTGCGGTTTACGGGCGAAGCCCAAGGGGGCGAATACCACACTTGCTTCGACACGTTCGACCATTTCACGCGCTTCCTCGATCCCGGATTTGACTACTGCCTGGCGCTTGCAAAAGTTTGCGGACGACTGACGCTCCGTCTGGCCGACGCCGAAGTCCTGCCCTTCGACTTTCGCGGCGCCAGCCAGACCTATTCCCGTTATCTTGGCGAAGTCACAAAACTGGCGGATGATCTGCGCAAATCGACCGAACAAGCCAATCAACTTCTGGAGGAAGGGCTGCCGAAACTGGCCGCCGATCCCACGCTGCCGTTCGTGCCGCCGAAGCCCAAAGAGCCGGTTCCCTTCTTCAACTTTGCTTTGCTGCAAAATGCCGCCGAGGACTTGAAAGCTGCCGCCGAATCGTACCACCAAGCGCTGCGAAGTGTTCTGGATGGAAAACAGGCTCCAGCCAAAGCCGACCTGCTGGCGCTGAATCGTGCGCTTTTCCACTCCGAGCGAGCCCTCTTAAGCGAGAAGGGGCTTCCGCGCCGGCCCTGGTTCCGCCATCAGATTTACGCGCCGGGCTTCTACACAGGTTACGGGGTGAAGACGCTCCCGGGCGTGCGCGAAGCCATCGAAGAGCGGAAGTGGGAGGAGGCCGATCAGGAAATCCGGCATGCGGCTGACGCTCTGAAGCGCTACGCTGCGGAGATCCGGAAAGCCGCGAGTCTCCTAAAGAAAACCGGCAAACCCTGAGAGCCTGTCCAAAGATTCGTAGCAGCCGATGCAAGGAGGCGTACCGTCAATCTGAGATTTCAAATTTGAGATTCCTTGAGTCAGAGCCTCGTCACCTCGGCTGCTCCGGGACCAAGGATTCACAGGCAGCACGACAGCGACTCTTGCATCTGTGGCTGCCGGCCTGTTTCCGAGGTGAGCCGCGGCGCGCTAGCGTCTGGAGTGCGCGCGATTGATCGCCGCTTTCTCCACCGCGGTCAGAATCCAAAGCGGCGATAAATCGCACGCACTCCAAGCGCTTCGCGGCGTCTCATGCTTCCGGGAGTTCGCCGATCGCGGCTTGAATCTGAGAGTGGTCGCTGCAGTGTCCGGCGCTGAATTCAGCGCACTTTGCCTGCGTCGCAGTCCGGACTTGAAGTGCCCGCCTTTCGCTCCGAGCGATTCCAGAACAGCCACAGAAAAACAAACGCGATCAGCGGGAGCCAGCCGACCAGCGCCAACCCGAGGTCAAAGGAGCCGGTCTGGTCCACGAGGCGGCCGAAAAACTTCTGCATGGGTGCGGCCGTGACCCAGGCGGCCGTGCCGAGAAACCCTGTGACCTTGCCTTGGTGCCGTGTGCTCAATTCTTGGGTGAAGGAATAATAGCAGGGGAAGAGGCCCAATGCGCCCGCGCCGACCACCAGCAGCAGCGCGAGCAACACCCATCCCTTGGGCATCAAGACCGCCGCCGCAGTCAGCGCGGTGAGTCCCGCGCAACAGCCATAGACCAGCGCTCGCGAGCCGTGCACCGTGAAACCGCGTTTGACCAACCAAAGCGAGGTGGCCCCCGCGCCTAGGCAGCCCACATCGGTCGCCACATAATAGAGCGAATTGAAATAGAGGGCGTCGGATTCGGTGTAGCCACGGCCCTCTTGCAGGAATTTCGGCAGCCAGGCCCGGATGATTTGCCAGCAAGTGTTGATGCAGGAAACGATCGCCACCAAAACGAAGAAGCGGCGGTTGAGCAAGATGCGCCAGAAGCTCCCTTCGCCCTCGGAAAACTCAGAGCTTGTCTGCGGTTCGGAGGCGATTGGCGAAGGAGTGCCGAAGTCGGGGGCGCGCAGCAGCGAAAACCACGCGATCAGCCAGAGGACACCAAAGCTGCCAATGACGAGAAACGGTTGCCGCCACAACCCGGGCTCCGTTCGGCCCGCCAACATCCAATTCATGACCAGCGGAGTGAAAATTGCGCCAAAGGAAGCGCCGCTTTGCAGGACGCTGTTGCCCATCGTCCGCTGCTCCCGAGAAAGCAGCCGTTGGGTCGTCTTGATCGCGCACGGCCAGTGGCCAGCCTCGAAGAAACCCAGCAACGTCCGGCAAACGAGCAACCCGCTGTAGGTCTCCACCACGCCGGTCAGGAAACCCATCGCCGACCACGCCATCAGCAGCGCCGGATACAGCCAGCGCACGCTCCACAAATCCGCGATGAACCCAAAAGCGAAAGCCCCGGCGGCGAACGCGTAGCTGAAACTCATCTCCAGGACCCCGTATTGTTCCTGGCTCAGGCTGAACTCTCGCGTAATCCGGGTCGCGACGCTCGGCAACGTTTGGCGGTCCATGTACATGAGCATGGAAGCGCACAACAAGAGGCCGCACACGGACCAGCGCCAGGCTGAAGATCGGACTGAAGTCGCGTCGATGGTCATAGGCTCGGCGCTTATACTATTGCTGGCTCCTGAAGTCGATCAATTGACGGCGCAGTTTTTGAACTTCAAGGTGAGGAGACTCCTGTCGAGCCCTGACTTCTTGGCCAGGAAGGAGTCCAGAGCTCGACAGAGTCTCGCCCCACCAAGGAACGGGGTTCATGGCCCCGCTTCACGCACGAAGTACTTGGAGCCTCTCCATGAACCGCAAGGTAGGGCGCGCCTGTCTCTGCGCGCCGAAAGAACGGTGCCTGAAGAACGGCGCGCTGGGACAGACGCGCCCTACCGAGCTCCGGTTCAAGGTCTCAATGCGCGCCAAATTTGGCGTGGGGGCTCTCCATGAACCGACTGATCGGAGCGCGGGCGGCTCGCCCGCGAGTTTCTCCACCTCGTCCAAGAGTGCGGGCGAGCCGCCCGCGCTCCAGCCGAATCCTCGGTTCATGGTCCCAAGGATGTGACGGCTCTTGCGTGGCTGCCATCCAGAGGTGGAGCAAGAAGGTGGATCGGTCGCATGTTCTTCTTTCCGGAACCCAAGCAAGGGACTCGCTGATGATCGGCGCGTGGAGACCTCGTTGCCATTACCGGACGGCGGCAACGCGAGCCCGAAAAGCCCATCTCACTCTTCGGTCATGATGGCGCACAAGTATCTCAATTCCTCATCCGCTTCCGCCGAATTGGCGACTGTGTTTGTGACCTCTTCTCGGAAGAGTTCGGAGTACCGGCGTCGCATCCGTTGCACCGCTTTCTTGACCGCATCCTTTGTCAGTCCCAATTCACAGGTGGCCTTGGCGTAGGTGTTGCTCCCCGCCCCTTCGACGAGGAACCCGCGCAGTTTTTGGAAATGCCCTGCTTTTCCGGCGGCGACGAACTCCTGCTCCAGTCGGGAGAGCACTTGGTCCAGCATCGTCAAAGCCCACCGCCGCTCGAAGATGCGGTCCGAGCTCCGGGAATCGACCGGTTCAAGCCGGTAGCGTTCCTCAGCCTCTTGCGCGTCGAATGAGATCACCTCCAAGCCACCTCCGCGTTTCTGGGCGAGGGAGCGGTCGCGGACGTCGGCCAGGAAGTAATTGAGCGAAGCGAGCAAGAAGGAGCGGAACTTGCCCTTTTCCGAAGAGACCTGCTTCAAGGCATCCCTCTTGAGCAGATGAGCGAAGAACGACTGCGTGAGGTCCAGCGCGTCCTCTTGGCTGTAACCGCGACGCCGAACGTAGGCATAGAGCGGGTACCAATAGGTGGAACAAAGTCGTTCCAAGGCTTGAGCCGAGCCCGGCGAGTCGGTCTGCCCGACCGCGAGCACAACACTCCAGTGCGTGGTGGCAAACAGCAGAGGTTTAGACTGGGTCGAACTGGGTGGTGGCTCGCTGGAGTGCCGCACGGGCAAGTTATACCGTCGCGAATGTCGCCGGCCAAGGAAATTGCTGTGGGCGCAGTGATTTGTCAGTCTTGCCGGGCTATAGAGCGGCGACATCGTAGCGCAGATTTGCAATCTGCCGTAGAGGCGTTGCGTCTCGCCCGGCGGACTCGGCGTGGAACTGGGAACAACTCCGAATTTGCGGCCCACGCCGAGCGGCGAGACGCTTGCCGCTACAACGGAATTCGGGATGCGCGTCAACGCCTCCTCACCCCAGCGAGGCCATCTGACGCCGGCCCTCGGTGAGAAAATCCAGATACGCGCAAAGGCGCTCTTTCATTTCCTTCCTGGCTACGATGGCGTCGATGAGGCCGTGTTCTAGGAGGAACTCGGCGGTCTGAAAGCCGGGAGGCAGTTCGGATTGAGTCGTGTCCTTAATGACGCGCGGCCCCGCAAATCCGATCATCGCGCCGGGTTCGGCAATGATGAGATCGCCGACGCTGGCGAAGCTTGCCATGACGCCGGCGGTGGTCGGATTCGTCAAGACGCTGATGTAAGGGAGCTTCTGCCGGGCGTGATAGGCTAAGGCGCCGCACGTCTTCGCCATCTGCATGAGACTGAACATCCCTTCGTACATGCGTGCGCCGCCGCTGGTGGAAATGATAATGATGGGCAAGCCTTTTGAAGTGGCCGTTTCGATCAGACGGGTTAACTTCTCACCGACCACAGAACCCATCGATCCGCCCAGGAAACTGAAGTCCATCGCTCCCAAGGCGACTCGGTGCGAGTCAATTTTGCCGATACCAGTAATGGCGGCGTCCTTCAGTCCGGTGGATTTCTGGTACTCTTCCAGTTTGGCGGTGTAAGAAGCGACACCTGTGAATTCGAGCACATCGACGCTGGTCAAATCGGCATCCATCTCCTGGAAAGAGCAAGTCTCCACCAAAGAATGAACTCGTTCGCGGGCGCTGATCGCGAAATGGTGGCCGCAATGCAGGCAGACTTTCAGATTCTCGTCCAACTCCTTGTCGTAAATCATGACCGAACACTTGGGGCATTTGGTCCATAAGCCTTCCGGGATGTCGCGCTTCCTGGACTTGGTCTGTCCCAGTTTTGGTTTCTTGGGAAATGTGGCAGGGGGCGGTGAAGGCTGTTGCGGGGCTGCCGCTTCAGCCGTTTCGAGGCTGAGCATCTTCTTGGTGAAGGTGGTAGTAGCCATGTTGGGTGCAGATTCTACTGGGTTCAGGTCCCGCGAGCAACGGTCCAGACACAAACCTCTCCAGCGCCGTTCTTTTCGAGAATCTCTGCGCAAGCGCTAGTCGTCGCTCCCGTGGTCAATACGTCATCCACCAGGACGATCCGCTCACCGTCAAGGGTGGAACCTCGATTCACGGCAAACGCGCGTCGAACATTGGCGGTTCGTTCCGAGCGAGTCAGGAGGGTTTGTGTGCGAGTGGGGAGGGCTCTTTTGATCAGAGAGCAATTGAGAGGAATCTTCGTGGCCGCACTGAGATGTCTGGCCAGCCGTCGCGCCTGATTGAACTCGCGTTCGCGCTGTTTCAAGGGGTGGAGTGGGACTGGCACAATGAAGTTCCAGTGGGTCGATTGCAAAACTGGGGCGGCTTGGCGGACCAACAACTCCGCCAGGAAAGGTTCGAACCAAAGCGCGCGACGGTACTTGTAGCGGTGGATGACGTCCAGGACGACACCCTCGGCTGCCACAGCCGCACGCGCCGACTTGAAGTGGAGCTGCATTTCACGGCAGTTGCTGCACTCGAAGCGGGTGGTTATTTCCCCTTCATAGGGCAATCCACACCGCTCGCAGTACGGCTCCTTGATGAGGTGCACACCCTGCCGGCATCCGGCACAGACGTAACCTTCTCGGGCCGTCGCCTGCTGTGAACGACAAATCTGACAGAGGTTAGGATAAAAAAATCCGAGGCTGGTATCAAGCCAGCTTTTCACAGACTCTAAAGTGCTGCTTCGCTTCACTCGAGATCAATCAATTAGTCTGATCTGGATCGCTCATTGGAATTAGGTTTGGCCTTCAACTGCCACACCAGCAGGCTGGCCAGTACCGCCGAGGCCAAGCAACCATCTACCAACCTTCCCGTCCCCCAAAACCAGCGCGCTGTGCCGGGCATCTCAAGGGAAAGGAATCCATACGTCTTCAGCCAGAATATCCAGCCGGCATGAAGTCCTATCGGATAGTAAAGAACGCCGGCCCGCTGGTAGGCCAATCCAAGAATCATCCCCGCCAGCGTCAAGTTCACGAACCCGGGAAATAGCTGTTCTGTTCTCAAGAAACCTTCGCAGACCAAGCCAAGCACAACGAAACCCGACGTCCAATCGACCGGCCCGTCCAGTTGGGCTCGGTGCAGGAAATGCAGTGCCGCGTAAATGAGGCTGCTGGCCGCAAGCGCCGTTGGCCAGCGAACCCTCTTCCGCAGGCCGCCGAAAAGAACGCCCCGAAAGAATATCTCCTCCAAGCACGACACGACGATGGCCGCCGCGCCGGCGTTCCCAAGATGTCGCAAGACCCTCGATAGCGTCAGATCTCCCTGGATTGCTCGCGCCCCTGAGACAAGCGCGGGAAGGACGACAAATGCAAGTGAACCGAATCCCAGCAAGAAACCTTTCGCACATTCCTTGCCCCAAGATGGCGGCGTCCCCAGCCCGACGTTTTGCCAGGAGCGGAATCCCAAAGCGCGAGTCAGCGGCCACAAGCCAATGAGTCCCAGCGCCATCAACGTCCGGCTGAAGTATCGGGGAAATGGTTCGTCCGCCAGAGTCTCCAACGCCGGGAAGGAAAGCTTGAGCCGGTTAATCGAGAGGTACAGCCAGGGCGTCAGCAACGCGCTCCCCAAGAAAATCAGGAGAAAGTAAAGGGCCACCGCTCGCACCGGACGCATGCTTGAAAGTAGATTTTATCCACTCCCGAGCAAGCCCAGATTCGGATGAAATAGAAGTGGCACGAGATGTGCGAACTTGTTAAACACCCAATCACAACGAACCATGCAGTCCGACCGAAGCCACGATAGCGGCAATGGAAAACCTTGGGCTCAGCCCACTCAGTTCGGGCCTTACCACCTTCAAGAACTGATTGCCAGCGGGGGGATGGCCGACATCTGGCTCGCAACGGATCAAAACGGAGGAGCTTTTTCGCTGCGGCGTCTTCGGAACTCGTCGATTTTCAATTTCAAGGAGCGGAAGCGATTTCTGCGGGGTTGCCAAGTGCTCTCCCGCATTCATCATCACGACTGCGTGATCGGCTATGCAGGGCACGGCAAGATCAACGGCTCTTACTACCTGCTGATGGAGTACGTGGAGGCGTCCAACCTCAAGCAACTTTTCGCGCGCGATGACCCTGTGCTCGCTGAAAACGTCGGGAACATATTGATCGACATGGCGCTGGCTTTGGAGCACGTCCACGACTCCGGGTTTATGCACTTGGATTTTAAGCCGGAGAACGTGCTCGTGACTCGGAACGCCGGCATTCGGCTCGTGGATTTCGACCTCGCCCAGCCTAAGCCGGAGAAACCAAGGAAGAGCCCTGATAATCCCGGCACACCGGCCTACATGGCCCCGGAACAACTGCTCCGCCAACCGTTCGACCACCGGGTGGATATCTTCGCGTATGGTGTTTCGGCGTACGAAATCTTGGCCGGAAAGAAGCCATTCATCGGCGAGACGCCGGATGAGATTCTTCGGAAGCAGATTGACCGCACCCCCGATTTCCTGGCGCCCCGCGCATTGAATCCCGACATTCCCCCGGCTTTGGAAAAGGCCATCCTCAAATGCCTGGAGCGCGACATGGAAAAACGCTACCCTTACATGAGTGTGTTAGTGCGCGACGTCCAAGCGGCGCTTTACGTCTAGGAGCTAAGCGAGGCAGCCCCTGGCGCGCCAGCGTTTGGAGTTCGCGTGCTTGAGCACCGCTTTCTCTCGGCACCTCCGGCACGCTCAGCCACGGCCGCACCCTTCGCTCCATCCAAAGCGGCGATAAATCGACTGCACTCCAAAACGTTTCGCGGCTTTGCAGCTTCCCGCGCATCCAACCGTTGCTGGTAGCGCGGGGGTCTCACCTGCGAGTTCGCCGGGCGTCCCGCTCGGACACGCCCGGCGGCGAGACGCCGCCCGAACTCGCAGCCGAGGACGGCTGCGCTACGATCACTGGCGACTCCGGGATGCACCGCGCAGCTTCTGACGACCAAGAATCCGCTTGCACGAACCCGACCGGTTGTTAGAGTCCTTCAGCATTTGCTGTTGGCTACCCACCTGAGCGGTGGTTTTTTAATTTAGAGAGTGTTGTAGGTATCCGTTCGCCAGCGCAGGGCGGGCTTCCAGCCTTCCCCTGTGGATGGTTTCGTGGCGCGAACCCTGAGGCAGGCAGGATACCTGCCCTACTTTTGGGATACGCTCTCAGTTACCCGAAGCTTTTCGTGAACCTGTGAAGATATTCAGCGGAACTTCCAATCCGCCGTTGGCGAAGACCATCGCGGCCTCGATTGGCATCGAGCTCGGGAAATGCACGGTCAGTTCTTTTCCGGACGGCGAAACTTTCGTGAAAATCGAAGAGAATGTCCGCGGCGAAGATGTCTTTGTCGTGCAGTCCACTTCGCCTCCGACCAATCACCACTTGATGGAGCTTTTCATCATGATGGACGCGCTCCGGCGCGCGAGCGCGTCGCGCATCACCGCGGTGCTCCCTTTCTACGGTTACGCCCGTCAGGATCGAAAGGATCAGCCGCGCGTGCCGATCACCGCCAAATTAGTGGCAAACCTGCTCGTCGCAGCCGGAGCCCATCGGATTCTGACGATGGATCTGCACGCCCAGCAGATTCAAGGTTTCTTCGACATTCCTGTGGATCATCTGTATGCGGCCCCGGTGATGTACGAGCATCTGAAAGCGAAACAGTTGCAGGATTTGGTGGTCGTCAGCCCGGATGTGGGCGGACTCAAGATGGCGCACGCGTATTCGCAGGTCCTGGAGGGCGGATTGGCCATCGTGGCCAAGCGGCGAAAGAACGCCACCGAGATCGAGGCCATGACTGTCATCGGTGAAATTCGCGGGAAAAGCGTATTGCTGGTGGACGATTTAACCGAAACCGCCGGGACCTTGACCGCCGCCGCCGCCTTGTTGAAGCGCAGGGGAGCAAAGTCGATTTTGGCCTGCGTCTCGCACGCGATCCTGAACGATTTGGGGGTCAAACGCCTGAGAAATTCTGTTATTGACGAACTCATCACGACTGATACTGTCTTGCGCCCTGCGTTCGACGGGGTCAGAATTACCACGTTGTCCGTAGCGGGGTTGTTGGGCGAAGCCATTAAGCGAATCAACACCAATTCGTCGGTGACTTCGCTCTTTGAGTTCAAGGGCGGGCGCACAGATTAAGACTCTGACGCCGGGCGCTTGAGAGATTGAAGCATGAAATCCGTATCGTTGACCGCATATCCGCGCGCGCTGACTCGCCGTGCCGGCTTGAAAAAAGTCCGCGCGAACTCGCGAGTTCCAGCCATCATCTATGGGCGCCATCATCCGCCCCAAAACCTTGAGATCAATCTCAAGGAGATCGAAGACCTCATCCATCATTCGATGAGTGAGAACATTTTGGTTGACCTCTCCGTGCAGAACGATGCCAAAGCCCGCCGGTTGGCCTTGGTCCAGGAAGTTCAGCACCACCCGCTCAGCGGAAAGGTCCTGCATATTGACCTCCATGAAGTGGTGGAGAATGAGAAGGTCACCGTTATGGTCCCGGTGGAAACCGCCGGCGAAGCGGTCGGCGTCAAAACGGGCGGCGGCGTCCTGGAACACGTGCGCTTCCGCTTGAGAGTCCGCGCTCTTCCCAAGGACCTGCCGGAATACATTCAAGTGGATGTTTCGCACATGGAAGTGGGACATTCCATTCACATCGGAGACATCAAACCGCCCGAAAACGCGGAGATTCTGGGCGACAAGAAGATCGTGGTCATCTCCGTGGCCTTGCCGAAGACCGAAGCCCAGGAAGCCGCTGAAGCCGCCGCCGCCGAGGAAACTCCGGCCGAGCCAGAGATGATTCGCGAGAAGAAGGAAGAAGGCGCCGCTGCGCCTGCGGAAAAGGGCGCGGAGAAAGGCCAAGAGAAGACGGCTGACAAGAAGGCGCCGGAGAAGGCCCCCGAGAAGGGCGCGGAAAAGCCGGCTGAGAAAGCGGAGAAGAAACCGGAGAAGAAGAAATAGCCGGGCCGAACGGCCACAGGCAGGGCCTGCGGAGATTGGATGGAGAATACCTATCTTATCGTGGGCTTGGGCAATCCGGGCGCAGATTACGCCTCGACGCGACACAATGTTGGATTTATGGCAGTTCAGCGGTTCGCCGAGCGAATCCAGGCAAAGTGGAGGTCGGAGGAAAAGTTCCAGGCCAGGTTGGCGCGTGCCGAACTCAACGGGCGCAAGTTCTTGCTGTGCGAACCACAAACGTACATGAATGCCAGTGGCTCGGCCGTGCGCGCATTAACCGATTACTTCAAGGTTGCACTGAACCGGCTTTTGGTGGTCGTGGATGATGCGGATCTTCCGCTGGGCCACCTAAGACTGCGGACGCGCGGCAGCAGCGGCGGGCACCACGGGTTGGAGTCGATCGAGCAGCATTTGGCAACGCGGGGCTATGCGCGGCTGAGGATCGGCATTGGCCGGCAGCCGGACGGTGGCCGAGAAATTACCGACTATGTCTTGGGAAAATTTCGGCCCGAAGAATTAAGACTCTTGGGAATGATCCTGGAACGGGTGGCGCGCCAGATTGAGTGTTGGGCCGCCGCAGGGATTCAACAAGCAATGAATGACTTTAATGGAGTCGTTGAAACTCCATCGGCAAAGGAAAGCTAAGTGAAAAGATACGAAGGCCTGTTCATACTCAATACCACCGGACGCGAGGATGGCATCAAAGAAGCCATCGACAAGATCACCACGGAAATCGCCGCCGCCGGCGGGAAAGTGGAAACCGTGCAGAAAATGGACAAACGTCCGTTTGCCCGCGTCGCGGACAAACGGCACACTGCCGGGTTCTACGTCAACATCATTTTCGAAAGCCAGCCGTCTGTGCTTGCGCAATTGCGAAGCCGGTTCGTGCTCAGCGAAGAAGTTTTCCGCGTGCTGTTCACGACGGCTCCGGCCGCGAAGAAAGGCGCGTAAGGAAACTTCCCATGGCCAATTACAACAAAGTCATCCTCATCGGGAATCTGACCCGTGATCCCGAACTGCGCTACACTCCCAAAGGCATGGCCATCGCCAAACTGAGCCTCGCCGTCAATCGCAATTGGCGCGACGCCAATTCCGGGGAGTTGAAAGAGGAGGTCACTTACGTCGATATCGACGCTTTTGGCAAGCAAGCCGAAACGTTGGGACAATACGTGAAAAAAGGCAGCCCTCTCATGGTGGAAGGCCGCCTCCGCCTCGACACCTGGGAAGATAAACAGACCAATCAGAAACGCAGCAAGCTGGGCGTGGTCCTGGAATCTTTCCAATTCCTCGATTCGCTCAAGAACCGCGAGGCTGGAGCCACGGAGGCCCCGCGCAATCGGCCGGCCCCGGCCGCGACTCCCCCTCCGGAAGGTGAAGCGGCCCCCCCTGAGGAAGACGATGTGCCATTCTGATCTTCGAACTCTTATCCCTTTATGCCGAAAACTGAAGTGATCCTGACCAGCAACGTCGTCGGACTCGGAGCCGAATCGGACCAGATCAAAGTCGCGGCCGGCTTCGCCCGCAACTACCTCTTTCCGCAAGGCCTGGCGATCCCTCTGACGTCCGCCAACAAGCGCCGTCTGGAAGTCCTGCGCCAGCGCCGCGCCGAACGCGAAGCCCACGAGCTCAACACCATGACCGAGTTGGGCTCCAGCCTTTCCAAACTCACCCTCGTGATCGCCGTCAAGACCGGCGAGGATGGAAAGATGTTCGGTTCGGTCACCGCAGGCACTATTGCCGAGGAGCTCAAACACCAATTCGAAGCCACCGTCGATAAGCGGAAAATTCATCTTCCTCAGGCCATCAAGAAACTCGGAGACTATGACGTCGAGCTTCGTCTTCACGCCGATGTAGTGACCACCTTGAAAATTCGGGTTGAAAGCTCGACGCCCGTAACGGCTCCACCTCCCGCATCCTCGGCGGCCCCTGGGGCCAAAGAAACCACTTACGCCAAGACACTCGCATCGGAGAGGGCGCCCAGCGCAAGAGCCGACTCCAAAAAGGACCGGCCTGAGCGAAAGCCTCGCGGCGGCAAAGCCCAGCAATCGAGTTAGTGGTTGCGCGCCCTGGAAGGATTCCAGGAACGGTGGTTCATCGTGCTTCGAAGTGGAATCCCGGGAAGGAAATTCGAAATCCGAATGACGAAATCCGAAAGAAGCCCGAAATCCGAAGCCCGAAGGTTTGATGCAGCCGCACAAGGCCCCAACAGGGAACCGTGCAAAAGCATAACACTCCGCTTCCGTTTCAGACCTTGGCCGCACATGGCTGACTTGATGGCCGTTGGGATGGCCCGGGCGGCTGGGTTCCCGGTTCGGATTTCGAACTTCGGATTTCTTTCGGATTTCGGATTTCGTCATTCGGATTTCCGCGGCTATATCGCCCGTCAAAACAGCAAAGCGCCGGAAAGGCCGATGTAATGTCTATCCTCGCCGGCAAGCTGGGCCTTGTCTTTGGTGTCGCTAACAAGCGATCCATCGCCTGGGCCATCGCGCAGGCATGGCATCAGGCCGGCGCCCGCCTCGCCTTCACCTATCAAGGCGAACGGCTCAAGGAGAACGTGGCGGAATTGGCGGGCGCGTTCGGGGAAGACACCGTTGTTCTGCCTTGTGACGTCACCAAGGATGAGGAAATCGCCGAGGTCTTCCGACAGGTCGGAGAGCGGTTTGGGAAACTTCATTTGCTCCTGCACTCCGTCGCTTTCGCGCCCAGAGAAGCGCTGGAAGGAGAATTCATCCACACCAGCCGGGAGGCGTTTCGAGTCGCTCACGATGTGAGCGCTTACTCGTTGGTGGCGCTCGCACGCGAAGGGGCGCCGCTCATGACGGAGGGCGGAAGCATTCTGGCTATGACCTATTACGGGGCGGAGAAAGTGGTCCCGCGTTACAATGTGATGGGAGTGGCCAAAGCCGCGTTGGAAGCCAGCGCGCGTTATCTGGCCTATGATCTGGGGCCGAAGAAAATCCGCGTCAATTGCATCAGCGCCGGACCGGTGAACACCCTCGCCGCTCGCGGTATCGCGGGCTTCGCGGAGATGCTCAAACATTACGAAGCCCACGCGCCTTTGAAGCGAAACGTCCTCCCCGAGGAACTCGGAGCTGCCGGAACATTCCTCGCCAGCGACGGCGCCGCTGCGATTACCGGCCAGGTCATTTACGTCGATTCAGGCTATCAGATCATGGGGATGTAGGTGCGGTTGGAAGTGGCCAGTGGTCAGTGGCCAGTGGCCAGTGGTCAGTGGTCAGTAAGCAGTGGCCAGGAAAAAGCGGCTGGCAACGCGTGTGAACCTCTTCAGTCAAATCTCATTGAGGCTTGAGCGAGTTTTCATGCGGCCAAACAGATCAAAATGACGAAGGACTAAGAACAAATGACCAAAGAATGACGAAAGGCGAATGACGAATGACGAGTGACCGAGGCTGCCGTTGGCCATTGGACATTCGGTAATTCGTGATTCTTTGGTCATTCCTGTTTCGTCATTCGTCATTGAAGCGCCTCTCTACGCCTTCCTGCCCTCAGTCCGCTGCCCTTTTCCCCCTTGCTTTTGAAAGCCACACGTTCCATGAGACAGGCCGATTTGAAGTTCGGCCATTCGCCCCAGACCGTCTCCTTCTGGCGCCGACTGGTTGCGAAGGCCGTCCGGCAATGCCAAACTCCGCTTTACATCTTTTCCGCCGATCCGATCCGCCGGGCGCTTCAGGAGCTGGAAATCCTCGCCACTGGCCTTCCCATCCGGCACTGGCTTTCCTGCAAAACTCAACCGATTCGTCCCCAGCTCCAATGGTGGCGGCGACAAGGCCGCGGGATCGAGGTCGTCAGCGAGTTCGAATTCCTCGCCGCTATTGAGGAAGGTTACGAGCCGGAACAAATCCTCGTCAATGGTCCTGCCAAACATCATTGGCTTCCTCGATATTCCGTGCGTCGGTTATCGGTCAATTTTGATTCCAACCGCGAGATCGATGTGCTGCTGCCGCTGGCCAAGCTGCTGGACTGGCGGGTTGGCGTGAGGTTTCTAACTCGCGAAGAATACGACTCGGAAGCGCCCGAATTCCCAACCCAGTTCGGCTTGGATCCCGTCGCAGCCGTGCCCGCGCTCAAACGCCTGAAAAGCGCTGGCGTGAGATTCGAAATCGCGCATTTTCATCTTCGGACCAACGTGTCCTCCGCCGCAGTTTACGAGCGCGCCATCCGTGAAGTGGCCGGAATTTGCCGCGCGGCGGGCTGGCTCCCAACTGTTCTCGATTGCGGAGGAGGAATTCCGCCTCCACACACTCTCTCGCGCAACGGCTGCTCCTATGCGGCCAAATTCAATCTGTCTCAGCTTGCGAAAGTGTATGCGAGGGCCGGGCGATTATTCCCTGGCCTGCGCGAGCTTTGGCTCGAGAACGGCCGATATCTCACGGCCCGCAGCGGAGTTCTGGTCATACGAGTCCTGGACGTCAAAGAGCGCCGCGGGCTCCGCCAACTGATCTGCGATGGCGGGCGCACGACCCATGCGTTGGTTTCCAACTGGGAATCGCATCAGTTGTTCGTTTGTCCACCGCGCCACAGCCCGGACTGTCTCGCGGTGGTCTGCGGTCCGACTTGCATGGCCTTCGACCAACTGGCCCGGCGCCCACTGCCCCGGAGCATCCGGGAAGGCGATCTGCTTGTGTGGATGGAAGCCGGGGCGTATCACATTCCGTGGGAGAACCGCTTTTCTCACGGACTCGCGCCGGTCGTATGGCATGAAGATGGCAACCTCAGCCTGGCGCGGTCGCGCGAAACTTTCGCCGCCTGGTGGAAGCAATGGGAACGAAGCAAAATGAGAGTCGATTAGCGGCTCAACTCCCAGAGGGTTGCCACGAGGAAGGTCACCAGAAGGCCCAGTGCCAAGGGCAACAAAGCCGCGATGGCCGTCCACCGGACGCTGCCGGTTTCTTTGTAGATCGTGTAGAGGGTTGTGCTGCACGGGTTGTGCAGCAGACTGAAGAACATCAGGTTGACGCCCGTGAGCGACGTCCAGCCGCCGTTCTGCAGAAGCGACTTGATGGAGGCACCCGAATCCAAATCGAACATCACGCCTGCACCCTGGCCCAGGCCGGTCGCGCCCGTTTCCATCACCGTCAACATCAGGATGGTCGGAATGATGATCTCGTTGGCAGGAATCGCGACCAAGTACGCGAGTAGAATGACTCCATTGAGCCCCACCGACAGGCCGACCGGATTGAGCCCGTGAATCAGATGTTCCGCCAGGCTCGCGTCAGCGAATCGGATGTTCCCGCTGAGCCAGATGATGGCGCCTGCCGGCAGCGCAAAAACCACGGCACGCCACAGAACGAAGATCGTTCGATTAACGAGTGAGGTGTAGAGCGTCTGCCAAAACCGCGGCAGCCGGTAGGGAGGCAATTCCAGGCTGAACGTGGAGACCTCCCCCTTCAGCAAGGTGCGCGACAAACCCCAAGCCACCGCAAAAGTCATCAGCATGCCAAACAATGCCACCCCCGTCACGGCGGCCGCGGAAACGAAGCCGGCGAGATGCGCGGGCGCCAGGCTGCCGACAAAGAGAGCGGCCATGAGGAACTGCGTGGGCCAGCGGCCGTTGCACAGGGCGAAGTTATTCGTGAGAATCGCGATGAGCCGCTCGCGCGGGCTGTCAATGATCCGCGCGGCCACCACCCCGGCGGCGTTGCAGCCGAAGCCCATCATCGTGCTCATGGCTTGTTTGCCATGCGCGCCGGCTGTCCTAAACATCCGGTCCAGATTGAAGGCCACACGCGGCAGGTAGCCGAAATCCTCGAGCAGCGCGAACATGGGGAAGAAGATTGCCATCGGCGGCAGCATCACACTGACGATCCATGCGGTGGCCAGATACATTCCGTCAACCAACACCCCCCGCAGCCACCATGGGAAACCAAGCTGTGTCGCGCCGTCGCGCAACGCCGGATAGATCCGCTCGATGAGAAGGCCGGAAATAACTCCCGAAGGCGCGTTGGCGCCGTTGATCGTGAGCCAAAACATCAACGTGAACAAGGCGAGCATCAGTGGAAATCCCCAGACCCGGCTGGTCACGGCGTGGTCAATCGCCCTATCCCACGTCGGACACGCCTTCTCGCCGTCCCGTGTCACGGCGCGGTTGGCGATTCGTTCGGCGTCCGCGTAAATCGCTTCCACGAACTGCTCGTGCAAGTCGCCTCTGATTTGCCGCCGCAGGTTGTGAGTGGCGTTCAAAACGTCCGCTACCCCCGCGGGCACAGTTTGGGCTGAAGCGTTCGATGACCAGGAAACCATCGACAAGTTGTTCGCGGTCATTTTTCTCCTCGCCCTCAACATTTCCAGGTTAAGCCGTGGCGGGAACGTCTGCGCCGCCCGCAGACGCCGGCATCGCGTTCGTGCTGAGCAAACCCAGTTCTCCGGTGCGCAGGGCTTCTATCATATGATCGTCTCCGGCCAATAGACGCATGGCGATCCAGCGCGGATTCGGAAGCGCGGGATAGAGGGTCCGCAGCCGGTTCACCAATTCGCCCAAGGCTCGTGTCAAGTCCGGCGGCTCGCTCGCCAGACGGCGCGGGCGGCACACGGCTTGTCCGGAGGCAACATCGCGGATAGCCTGGAGCAACGCGGGCAAGCCTTCGTGGAAGCGCGCCGCCGTCGGCACCACTGGCACGCCGAGATCGCGCGCGAGCTGGCGGTCATTCACCTGAAGGCCCTGACGGCGCGCCTCGTCCATCAGATTCAGGCACACGACAACGCGATCCGCAATTTCTAGGATTTGCAGCACAAGGTTTAGATTGCGCTCCAAGCGGCTGGCATCTGCGACCACGACCGTCACGTCGGGCTGGCCAAAGAGAATGAAGTCGCGCGCAATCTGTTCGTCGAGGCTCGTGGACAGCAGCGAGTAGGTCCCGGGCAGGTCCACGATCTTGTAACGGCGGCCGTCGTACGAAAACCCGCCTTCGGCGCGTGTGACGGTCTTGCCCGGCCAGTTGCCGGTATGTTGGCGCAACCCGGTCAGGGCATTGAAGACTGTGCTCTTGCCCACATTGGGATTTCCGGCCAGGGCGACCACCGAGTTCCAGCTTCCCACGTCCACGCCCAACTTCTTGAGGCGCGCGGCGCGATAGACGTTGCACTTGGCGCAGATTTCGGGCGCGTCAGTTGCCATAAGGGCGGTTGAGCCGATTCAATTCGGGTAGCGCAGACTGCGCCTTGTGAATCGTGACGTGGCGGCCATCATGCGGCGAGAGGAGTGGCTCTGCTGATGCGGATCAATCTCGACTGTTCACGGCGCAAGGCGATCAAGGCGCCGCGAACCCGATAAGCGGTGGGATCGCCGCCCGGGCTAACCATTTCCATTTCGATGATCGTGCCCGGCACGAAGCCCAGGTCGAGCAGCCGTCTCCGCTCGGCACCGCGACAGCCCCGCGCCAGTCCCAACACCCGGGCACTCTGGCCCGGACGGAGGCTGGCAAGGTACTCTTCGGCAAACAGCTCTTGAGTTGACGTCTCCGGCAGGAGCGCAACCGAGATATTGTTGGCAAGGATGGGTGCCAGCACGTGCTCCGCGCCGTCGGCCCGGAACCGGATGCGCTTTGGTGTCTTTTCGATCACCACAGCCTTCATGCCGGCGCTCAACCCTTCGGCGGCGATTTGCGCGTAGATCAATTCGGGTTCGTCCTCGATGTGAGTCAGCACCAACGGCGTGTTGAGTGGCGCGGCATTCAGCGGTTGGCCGCAGTCGCCATCCAGTTCGCCGCGCTCGTCAGGGATCGAATCTCCGTGCGGATCCTGCTGCGGATAGCCAAGCCGGGCCGAAAGCGCACGGGTCTCCTGGCGGGACAGGAAATGCTCCTGCCGCTCGGCCCGCTGGTGCCACTCGGATTCCGCAACTCCGGTTTGCTCGGCCAGGTAACTCTCCCAAAGCCGATGAGCGCGGATCACATGAACAGCCAGTTCCCTTCCTGCCGGCCGCAGCAGCAGCCGCCCTTCGGAGTAGGACAGCAACCCGCCCTGTTCCATGTCTTCGAGCAGCGTGGCCGCTTGATCGGAGCGGATGTGCAGCGCGCCGGCCACACTCTCCACGGTAGCGACTTGCCGGTTGGCCTCCAGCTTGAGGACATGTTTCAGCGCGTCCTCGCGCCGGAGCCGGTCGGACAACAGCAGAGCGTGGCGACAACGCGCAATCAATCCGCGGCGCGGCCAGACCAGCCATGCGACCGCGAGGGCCGCGAGGATGGGTGAAGCGAGTGACATGGTTGGAGCGAGCCGGCCCTGGATGCCGCCGCCGAGGGCGGCTTGATGGGGTAGCCGGCTGCGCAAATCAAGGCAAATCTCACAATCTTAGGTGCGTCTATATCAGTGGCACGATTACCGCGTCGGACGGCCCTTGTCAATTTGGATTCTTTCGCGATGTCTGCAACAAGTGCGGAGAATTCAAAGCCAAGAACCGTTTCCGCCGGATGTTCCTAATCCCTGGGTCGAAGGCTGTCGGGGTTTTTCTCGGTCGGAGCGTGATTGTTGTTCACGACGTGCGGGCGAAGGATGTTGGGAAAGGTGTGGAACTGTTCGGCACCCAGCCCCATGCGGCCCCGGCTGGTCGTGTCCGCCAGATGCAGGTATTCGACGGGTTGGGCAATGGCGGAGACGACGATTTCCTGGTCAAATTCACCGGATGTCACCTCCTTGGGGGGATCTGACCAAACCCCGAAAGTCCGGAACCAGTTCGTAAACGAGCGCGGAGGGTAAGCGGGGCAGAGGAATAGCGACCGCGAGCCAAGCGCTTGATTGGAATACAGCAAACCACCCCATGTAAACTGGACGTCGAGGGGGGCCGATATTTGGATGCGGTTTTTGTTTTCCTCGGCGTAAAGCAGAACGGCGAGCCCGACTTGCTTGAGGTTGTTGAGGCACTGCGTCTGCTTGGCTTTGGCTTTGGCTTTGCTGAGGGCGGGCAAGAGCATGCTCGCCAGAATCGCGATGACGGCAATCACGACCAGCAGCTCGATCGGGTGGCTGACAGACTTCGAAAGCCCTTGCGCTCATCGGATGTAGCCTCAACTTCAATCCGCAAGTCCGACGGATCGCATAGTTATCACAAGGCGGGGTGAAGGGTAAGTGGGGCAAAGACCCTAATGAGTTGTTGGACCAGACCCGATCTCGTTGGGCCCCACAGTCCCTTGTTGGCAGGAAGATTTCTCGCTGATTTCTTGGCCTGACGGTCGGGCGAATTCCGAATGACGAAATCCGGATTCCGCTGAAATAGCCGTCTTGGTGAGTCGGGCCACATACGCGCCATCTACTCCGTCCACGAATGGCAAGAGCTGGCGCTCGTGCTCCAGGTTGAATTGGTGCCGCTCCGCCAAGAAATCGCGCACCACGTCGCCGTTTTCTTCCGGTTCCAAACTGCAAGTGCTGTAAACCAGCCTCCCGCCCGGCTTCAATCCTTCCGCCGCGTCGCGCAACAAAGCCAGTTGAGCCCGACGCAAACGCTCCAGCTCTTCCGGACGGATCCGCCATCGCAGATCGACCCTCCGCCGCATGACCCCGGTGTTGGAGCACGGAGCGTCCACGAGTATGCCATCGAAGAAAGGCGAGCGGCGAGATGCAAGCGGCGAGAGGGCAGTTTCCACACACGTTGCGCCAAGTCGTGCGCAATTTTGCCGCAGGAGGGCGAGGCGGTCCTTCTGGATATCACCGGCGACGACCTGCCCTTGGTCTTGCATTTTCTGCGCGATGAGAATCGTTTTTCCGCCGGGCGCAGCGCACAGATCAAGCAGATGCTCGCCGGGTCGAGGATCCAACGCTTCGACGGCGAGGAGAGTGCTTGGGTCCTGAATGTAGAAGCATCCTTTCTGAAAAGTGGCGAGCTTGGCGGCATCCGCCGTCGCCTTCAGTTCGAAAACGAGTTCTTCGCCGATCCAATCCCGGCGAAACGGCTTGCATTCGACCCCTTCCGCCTGCCATTCCTCCACCAGCCTCGACGCGGTGGTCCGAAGAAGATTCACGCGGGCGTACATCTTGGCGGGAGAATTGTTCCATTCCATGAGTTGGTTCGTCGGGTCTTTGCCCCAACGCGCGGCCCAACGCTCAAAAAGCCATGCCGGATGAGAATAACCGTCGGCCGGTCGTTCGGTCTTGAGCTCGGTCAGGGCTTTCTCGATGGCCGCCTGTTCCCGCAGGCAGCCGCGCAAGATCGCGTTGACAAATCCGGCCTTAGTCGCGGACCCGACCCGTTTCGCCAATTGGACCGTTTCATGGACGATGGCGTGATCCGGGATCCGGTCGAGCCAAAACATTTGGTAAAGGCCGAGCCGCAGGAGCAGCCGGATGGCCAAGTGTTGTGGACGGTCCTCGGTCCTGCCGGAGATGATCCAATCGAGTGTTCGCCGCCATCGGATGGCGCCATAGACCAATTCTTGCGCCAGTTTTCGGTCAAGGGAGGAGATTGGCGCCTCGTCCAACTCCTTCTCCAGGATGCTTTCGACGAAGCGATTGCTCTTTTCCCAGTGGTGCAGGACACGAAAGGCAATTTCTCTTGGTTTTTCCGGAACCACTGCTTAATAATCTTAATGATACAAAGTGACCCGAGATGTCCAGTCGATGAATCTATGAGAGAAGAGTTCGAAAAGCTAGTCGCCGCCGGGAAGATCAGCCGCCATCATATGGAGCCGCTGTTGCAGCTCGCCAAGGGAGGGTACTGCATGCATCGCAGTTGGGGTTTTGGAAAGATTACGACCGTCGATACCGTCTTTTGCCGCTTCACGATCGATTTTCAAGGCAAGACCGGGCATTCCATGGACCTCGCGTTTGCCGCCGAGTCCCTCAAGCCCATTCCGGTCGATCACATTCTCGTGCGCAAAGCCGCGGATCTGACCGCGCTGCGCCAGATGGCGGCCCTGCACCATCTGGATTTGATCAAGCTGGTCCTGCAGAGCTACGGGGGGAAAGCGACCGTCGATCAAATCCAACAGGTCCTGGTTCCGGACGTGATCGCAGACGATTGGAAGAAGTGGTGGGAGGTGGCAAAACGCGAACTGAAGAAGGATGGCCATTTCCAGGTCCCGGTCAAGAAATCAGACCCCCTGATCTACCATGTCAAACAAGTCACGCTCCAGGACCGCCTGCTGGGAGATTTCCGAGCCGCCAAAGGCCTCAAGGCCAAGATTCAAGTGGCCACGGAGTTCCTCAAAAATCTGAATGATTTGACCGATCCGAAGCCCGGTGTGACCGAAGTGCTCGGCGCTTTGAACGCAGACATCGCCAGCCACCAACGGACGCAGTCCGCTTTGGCTTTGGAGGCTGTGTTCCTCCGGGACGAACTCAGACCGGCGGCGGGCCTCGCCAGCCAAGAGGGTGAACTCACGGACAAAGATATTTGGGCTCAAACCACCAAACCTGGCTTGGTCTTGGAGGCGCTGCCAGCGGGCAAGCACAAAAGAGGGCTCCAGTCGTTCCGGGAGATGTATCCCGACCGGTGGGTTGAAGTTCTGCTCGCCGCGCTGAACTCAGTCTCAGCCAAGCTGTGCGGCGAGTGCACCGCACTCCTGATTCATGAAGGCAGACAGGATCTGTTGAAAGACCAGTTGGCTCGTTTGATCAGCCAGCACCAAGCCAGCAGCGAACTCTTGCTCTGGCTGGGGAAGGAACGTTCGGACAGTTTCGCGGACATCCTGGGACCGGAAGTGTTCCGAGCCATGCTCACGGCGATGGAGCGCGACCAGTTCAACGAGAAGAAATCCAACAAACTCCGCGACCTGATTCTCGACGATCAGGAACTGATCGTCGAACTCATTGGGTCGGCCGACCTCGAAGTCATCAAAGACCTGACGCGCGCGCTGCAATTGTCGCCCTGCTTCGATGACATGGACAAACGCTCGCTGCTCGCCCGCATCGTGAAGAGCCATCCGGCGGTCCAGTCGTTGATCACCGGAGAACATGCCAAACAAGATACCAGCTTCTTCGTGTCCTGGGAGAGCTTGGAACGGCGGAAAACAGAGTACAATGAGCTTGTTCAGAAGCGCATTCCGGCCAACTCCAAAGAAATCGCCATCGCTCGGAGCTACGGCGACCTCCGGGAGAACCACGAGTACAAAGCGGCGAAGGAAATGCATCGGCTCCTGATGCGACGCAAATCCGAGCTCGAAACTCAGCTCGTGCGGGCCCGCGGGTCGGATTTCGCGAACGCGAAGGCCGATGCGGTTGGCTTGGGCACTCGAATCAAGATCACGGAAGTGGGCAGCCAACACGCGGAAACATTGGCTATTCTTGGAGCTTGGGACACCGATCCCGAGAAAGGAATCCTCAGCTACCTTGCTCCGCTCGCGCAGGCGCTGCTGAGCCACAAAGTCGGGGAAGAGATCGAGTTCGAAATGGACGGCACGCGCAAGCGCTATCGCATCGACGCGATCGAAGCGTGCTACCCGCGCGAATCGCTCGCCGCGAAAGTCGAACAGCCCGCGTAGGGTTCGGGCACAAGCAACGTCCGAACTCCTGGCCTCCTTCTAAGGCCGGTCCTGGCGCCGTTGAACGCACGCCAAGATCCAAGGCGCGAAATCCGAAATCGGAAACAAATCGGAAGTGCGAAAGTCACAAGACTCAAAACTGAGTAGTGCCACATGGCGATCACTTTCGAATTTCGGACTTACGGCGAGAATTGAGCTCCCTTGCGGAGGGATTCTTCCTTTGTGGTCGCGGTCGGCATCATTGTGGCGGTGGTGGGCGTGCCGGGTTAGCCGCCGCAGCCCGGCGGATTTCGTCGGCGAGTTCCTCGGCGGTCCATTTGTTGCCCATGAAGACTTTCTGGATCCGACCCACCGCGTCGATCACCACAGTTCGGAGTTTGTGCTCGAATGTCTCGCCTTGCTTGATCACGGGCAATTCGAACTGTTCTGTGATGGCATCGATATCGATGAGTGCTCCGGTGACAAAGCTCCAACGCCGGGCATCCCGCCGATAAATCTGAGCGTAGCTTCTCAACACGGCCGGCGTGTCGAAGTGCGGGTCGAATGAAATGGTGAGGAGATGCCAGTTGGTTGGAGCGCCGGGACTGGACGCGAGCTGCTGTTGCGCCAGGGAGAAATTCCGAGACATGAGCGGGCAGAATTCCGGCAGCGGGCAGCGAGTAAAAATGAAAGTGAGCGCCAGCGCGTGGCCTTTGAAGTCACTCAAGCTCACGGCTTGTCCAAGCTCGTTAGTGAAACGATAATCCGGCATCGGGTCGCCTTCTTTAAGAGGTTGGACTTCACGCACGACCCGGACCGAAGGTCGTTCCGGAGGATCGTTCGTTTTCGGCGCGCCCACCTCGGCAATCTGATCGATCCACGATTCGTCCTCCGTCACGTGGAGCCGGAATGTCACGCTTTGGCCTGGACGCACGGCGCGCAGGTCGTTGGTGTCTTTCACCGAAAAAGGCATGGTCATGGCCGCCATGTAATTCGGAATTTCCTCATGCTGGATGACTACGGCCTGGCCCTCGGCCTCCAATCTCTTCACGAGGCCTTTGACGGCGAAAATCTGTTGGTTGGTCTGGGCCGGCTTCTTAACCGCCGACGAAGCGGCAGGTTTCTCTCGGCACGACGCCATGGTCAGTGCGATGAAAGCCAATATTGAGCAAGACAACCTGCACATAATCTTGTCCTTGTGGTAACCTGATTCGAAGAAGTGCGTTGTGGCAAGAAAATTGCCAAACCTTTGACAGGCTCCGACTAAGCCGTATCCTTCGACCATGCGCACGGTAAAGGTCCCGCTGGGTGACCGCAGCTACCCCATCTACATTGGCGCCGGGGCGTTGTCACGGCTGCCCATGGAGTGTGCCCGGCGGCAATTGGCCGCGCGCTGTGCCGTTATTTCTGATCGGAATGTTGCTCCGCTCTATGGCGATCGGGTCCTGCGCTCATTGCGCGAAGCCGGTTTCGATCCGATCCTCATTGCTGTGCCGGCCGGAGAAAAGGCCAAGAGCCTAAGATTCGTTCAGCAATGCTATGAACAATTGGCCGTCCATCGGCTGGAGCGAGGCTCTTTCATCGTGGCTCTGGGGGGCGGAGTGGTTGGAGACCTGGCCGGCTTTGTGGCCGCGACCTACCTCCGAGGGATCGCCTTGGTGCAAGCGCCGACCACGTTGCTGGCGCAGGTGGACAGTTCGGTCGGCGGCAAAGTCGGCGTGAATTTGCCGGCCGGCAAGAATCTGGTGGGCGCGTTCTACCAGCCGCGGTTCGTGCTTTGCGATTTGGACACTCTGAACTCGCTGCCGAGGCGGGAATTTAGAGCTGGGCTCGCCGAGGTCATCAAGTACGGGATTATTTACGACGCCGCGCTCTTCCGGTTGTTGGAGCGCGATCTTGCCGGCATTTTGGGGCGCGAGCGCGGAGTGCTTGCAGCCGTGGTCGCCCGTTGTTGCGCGATCAAGGCGGACGTCGTCCGCCAAGATGAGACGGAGAGCGGTCTGCGCGCGATCCTCAACTTTGGCCATACCATTGGGCATGCGATTGAAGCGGTTTCGGGTTACGGCAAGTTTCTGCATGGCGAAGCGATCTCCATCGGTCAAACAGCCGCCGCGAGGATTTCATCGAGAATCCTGCGCCTGCGACCGTCGGACGTCGAACGAATCACGAATCTTTTCAAGCGCGCGGATCTGCCCACCTCCATCCAGTTGCGCGGAGCACAGCGCGCAAAACTTATCGAGACGATGAGGCTCGATAAGAAAGTGCGCGGCGGCGAGATCAAATTTGTCCTGGCAAAACGGATCGGCCATGTGGTCTGGGGCGAAAAAGTGCCCACGGCACTGATCGAAGAAACCCTCGACGCCGCAGGACCCGCCCTCAACCCTCAACCCTCAATCCTCAACCCATCGCGTGTCCGCTGTTAGCGAATCCATCGTCCGCGAATACTTCGAATTGCACGGCTTTCTCGTCCGGCAACAGCGGAAGTTCATTCCGCGCACCGAGCGCGAGGATGCCGAGATTGACTTTCTCGTGTTCAACCCGCAGGCAAAATCCTTGGAGCATCCGCTGCCGGCCGTGCTGGGGTCCGACGACTTGCGCGGTGTCGCCCGCGCCGTGGTCGTGGTGAAAGGCTGGCATTCGGAAACGTTCAGTTCCGCCTTGTTGAGTCATCAGCCGGAGATCTTCCGATTTGTGGATCCCAAGATTTTCCAGCGCGCGGCCCGAACCTTCGGCGCCGAAGGTTCTTTGACGAAAATTCTCGTCGTGCCGTCTCTGCCTCAAACCGAAGAAGCGCGCCGGCAAAGCCTCGAATTGCTCAAGTCCAAAGGCGTCGATGCGGTCGTGTCGTTCCGCGCCATGTTGAGCGACCTGATCGAAGGCGTGGAAGTCAACCGCAACTACCAGAAATCCGACCTGCTGCAGATTCTGCGCATCTTGAAGAATTACGACTTTTTCAAAGAGCGCCAGATGGAATTCTTCAAGACGAAGCGGTCCAAAGCAATTCTAAAGGACGCGCCGGGGAAGGCGCCCGATGCGTAGCGTCTCTTTAATTGGTTTGGCGGAACGGCAGAACTCAGCTACCTTCCGGCGCTGCTGAGACGATATGATCCTCGTCATCGACAACTACGATTCGTTCACCTACAACCTGGTCCAGTATCTCGGCGAGATGAAGGTGAACTTGCAGGTTCACCGCAACGACCAGATTACACTGGAGAGAATTCGCACGCTGAAGCCGGAGCGCATTCTCATTTCCCCAGGCCCATGCTCGCCTCGCGAATCGGGCTTATCGAATGACATCATCCGCGCGTTCGGGCCGAGCACGCCTCTCTTTGGAGTTTGTCTGGGGCACCAGTGCATCGGTCACGTCTTCGGCGCGGAGGTCATTGTGAACTACCGGATGATGCACGGCAAAACCTCGCCGATAAAACACAACGGCCAGGATCTGTTTCGTGGCATGCCCAATCCATTCGTGGCCACCCGATACCACTCGCTTGTGATCAAACGGGAATCTGTGCCAAGCTGCCTGGAAATCACGGCCGAGACGGACGAAGGCGAAATCATGGGAGTGCGGCACAAAGAGCATCCGATTTGGGGCGTGCAATTTCATCCGGAAAGCATCTTGACCGAACACGGCCGAACGATCCTGAAAAACTTTCTCAGCTTAAGCTGAACTCTCGGCGGCTGGCGTGGAAAACCGCCCATGATCGCGAATCGACGCGCATCAGGAATCCGAAACCGCCTTTCTCTCATTTCCTTGGTTTCTATTCCCGGGCATCGGCGTTCATCCTTGAAAAAGCACTTGAGCCGCAAAAGAACGCATAGATCGCAAAGCAAGAGGAGGCTTGACCAACCTGTTCTTTCACCAAGCGGGTGAATTCGATTGGTCCATGTCCCCGCTTCTCTTTGAGTTCGTTGCGCTCTCTGGTGGCTGCCCAACTGCCGGATTTATGTTCATTCGCGGTTGACCTGAAAATGGCGATTCGCGAGTTTCCTTGGGAAATCCGCTTCAGCCAGCGCCCTCTCGCCGGCGTCCTTTGGGAAATATTTCCCAACTCGGACCTCGCCGATTGCGCGGATTTCTTTCTCAAGTTTGACAATCGGTTCGCGTCAAATTGGTTAGAGCGGACGCAGCCTGCCGTGGCATCGCGTGTGCAGAAGGTCGCTCCCAGATGGTTGACCAAAGAACAACCGATGCACATCAAGAACCGAAAACAAGAATAACTGAAAGGACAGAGGACAAGACTATGAAACTAACGAGAACATTGACGGCGCTTAGTTTGATCGGGATATCGATGGTCGGCGGAGCCGTTCTGGGAGCGGAAGTGAACGCAACTTCGACCACCGACGCGGCTGCTCAAGCCAGTGCGGGCGTCCAAGCAGGCGTTGACTCCAAGACCGATTCCGCTATCAGCGGCAGCGTGAGCTCAGCAACCCAAACCTCAGCCACAGCGACCGCCGACGCTTCGGTGGACGCGAAGGCCCAAGCAGACGCAGCCGCGAAGGCAGTCACCGAGACCACCGCCAAGTCCGAAACCTCAGCGGGCTCCTCGGCCAGCGCGAGCGGGAGCACTCAAGCCGGAATTGACGCCAAGGCAGATTCATCGGCATCCGCAAAGACTGAAACAAGCGACAGCGCGAACACCGAAACCTCCGGGGGCGCCAGCGGCGAGGTGAAGTCCGGCGCCGGGGTGAGCGCCGGCGTTGGCAACGGCATTGGTTTGGGAACTGATGGCAAGACAGCGGCAGACCTCCGGGCGGAACTCGGCGCCGGCCTTAAACTTGGCCTCCGGACCGAGAAACCCGAACGCCCCGAACGCCCAACACTTGGCAGCCAAATCTCTGGAGAGGTGCATGCCATGATTGACAAAATCCGAGCCGAAAAAGAAGCCCTCTTGGCCATTCAAGCCGAATTGCGCGCGGAGGCCAAAGGCACCGCGGCGGAGAAACGGGAAGAACTTCGCGAAAGCATGAAGGAGAAGCGCGAGGCCTGGCTGGCGGCCCGACAAGCGCTCGCCCTCGAAACCAAGGCTCGCTTGGCCGAAATTCGCGCTGAATTCAAGAACCAAACGGAGATCGAGGCCGTGATCGCAAACGCCAAAGAAGAGGCCAGAAATCGAAACGGCAAGAACTAGCCTCGAACAGGCTCGAACCTTGCAGGACAGAAAACATCAGGCGCCCCGCAGAGGGCGCCTGGCTTTTTCGGCAGACTTAAAGAGACAGAGGGAAACTTCGGGACTCGACAACCGACCGCTGGGCCATTAAATCATTGCGGCCAGGAACAGCATCGTGGGGGCGGCCGGGAGGAGAGTTTCCAAAGATGTGCTACTAAGCAGCTCTGTTTAACTGCGCCTCTTCAGGCTAACATTGGCAGTCAAAGCACGGCTCTGGAACCGGCCTGCTGGACTGCGGACAAATAGGTTGAGATGAACGCGATGAAATGCAGATGTGTTGGTGGTTGCGCATGTTCCCAGACCAAGAACCCACGCCGGCATTCATGGAGTTCATCGTGCCGGCTGGCGGCTCTCTGTCTGACAGCGATCTTCGCCATGAGCCTCACGAGCGCGATTCACGCCGGCGCGACGCCCAACTCCCGGAACGTCTCCTGGCGTTGGTCGAATCCTCGCCCGCACGGAAACAATATTGCCGGGATGGCTTACGGTGAAGGCTGGGTCGTTCAAGTCGGAGAGAGAGGCCAGATTTACCTGAGCCGGAATTTGGACGAGTGGATTCCTTGCGACGGCAAGACCACAAACGATTTGAGGAGTGCGACGTTTTTCGGCGGGAAGATCATCATCACGGGCGAGGGCGGGACGATTCTCACAGCCGATGCCAGCAGCCCCCGTCCGGAATTTCATAGAACTGACCTCGGCACCGCCGACTGGTTGGAGGGTGTCGCCGCTTCCTCCCGGCTTGTGGTGGCCGCGGGAGACAATGGCGCCATTTACACCAGCAGCGACGGCTCGCTTTGGCGGCTTCAACGCCAAGCGTTCTCGAATTGGCTGCGCGCCGTGGCTTTCGGGAACAATTTGTTTGTCGCCGTCGGCGAAGACGGCTTTGTGGCGTCCAGTTCCGACGGCGCTGCGTGGCAGAGACAGAATAGCGGCGTCGCGGAACATCTCAATCAGGTGGCATGGGTCCAAAACCGCTTCCTAGCGTTTGGCGAGGCCGGGCGAGCGATCACGAGCGCGGACGGAAGAGACTGGCAACCCATTTCGACAGGAGCGACCAATGCCCTCTATGCCATCGCCGCGAACACCAGCAGCTTGGTGGCCGCCGGCGAGCGCGAGGTACGCCTGCAGGAAAACGGCGTCTGGTCCGACGAAATCCGCGCCTCGAACCGATCGTTCGCAGCGCCCGACTGGACCTATTTGAGCAGCCTTTGGGACGGGAGTTTGTTCCTGCTCGGCGGACGTTCGGGGCGGGTGTTGGAAGGATTCAAGACAAATTCTACCGGTCCGATGCTTTGGGTGGATCGTCACGACTCGCTCCGGAATTGGATTTGGGATCTGACGCGGACACCGGAGTTCTACATCGCCGTCGGCGACCGGGCCACGGTCATGACCAGCGAGGACGGAATCGATTGGACGCTGGAACTCGTGCCGAATTCGTTGACCAACGCGATCTTTCTTGGCGTGGGCGGAACGACGAATCTGTTTTTGGCGGTGGGCAATCAAGGCCGGGCCATGACCAGCTCCAACGGCGTGATTTGGGATGTGGTCCGAATGCCGACCAGTAACGACCTCCAAGGGGTCGCCGCACTGAACAATCTGTTTGTGGTGACCGGGGGAGCCGGAACTATTCTGACCAGTCCGAATGCGACCAACTGGACGATTCGAACGGCCTCGACCGCCGCCTTTCTTTCCAGTGTGACATCGTCGCCGCGCGGTTGGGTCGCGTCCGGGAGCCTGGGCACAATTCTGCAGAGTTCCGATGGAATGAGCTGGACGCAACGCTCGTCGGGGACCACGAACTGGATTTACCGGATGCGCTTCCTGGGCGGCCAGTTTGTGGGCGTCGGTCAGAATGGAACGATTCTCACCAGCCTGGACGGGGCGAATTGGACGCGCCGTTCCAGCGGCACGAGCGAATGGCTGAACGATGTCGCGCGAGTCGGGGAGACGTTCTTCATCGCGGGAACACACGGGACGGTCCTCCGCAGCAGCGACGGCATACAGTGGGAAAACATTGGAACGATCACTCGCAAATCGCTGTTTGCCTTGGCGGCGTTCGAGGGGCAGTTGATCGCCGCCGGAGTCGAAGGGGTCATCCTGCGAAGCCAGGTTATCCCCGATCAGAGCCCGATTCTGATCAAGAGCTACCGCCGCCAGTCTGGTCAGGACGCCTTCCTATTCCTCGGCAAGCCGGACCAGCGTTTCACGCTGGATCACAGCACGAACCTCCCAAATTGGACACCAGGGACTCAACTCGAGTTCCTCGACAGTTCCGGCACGCTGCTTTATTTGGAGAACCTGGGCGCAGTTTCCGACCGCCAGTTTTTCCGCGCCACGCTCCGGTGAGCGCGCGTCCGAGAAATCTTCATTCGATTCTCGGTACTCGAATCCGTCCATAACGCCAACGGACGCAAATGAGGCGGTCGGTTGTCCGAGTCCGCGGATTCCAGGCAATTCAATCGACTACCTCAAACGACACCACCTTTCGCTTTTCGTGAAAACAAATCTTGAAATGCTCAAATACTCCGAGCCGGCCCAATAGGTTAAACGAAACACCCAGCTTTTCGGAAAAGCCAACCTCAGTGACGAACTGTGTATCGCCAATCTGCATCATAAGCTTGTGCAAATGGACAGGAATCAGACCTCCGTCTCCCACCTGAGCCAAGACTTTTCGCCCTCGCTTAAAGTCCAATCCAAAATCCGTTGCGAACTGGACGTGCAGCAAAGTGTAAAACGCGCCGGTATCCACATATAATTCCACGACCCGCCAGCGGCCATTGATGAAGATTCCCACCGTGGCCACCGGCGACGGTCGTCCGCATACTATTCCATAAGGGAAGACGATGGGTCGGGAAGTCGCCACGGGAATGCTCAGTCAAAGAATCGCTTCTACGTCATCAAGCGCTGGCACCTGCATGGTCAACGGCGGTTCCTCGATGCCCTCCTTCTCAGCCACCGCGTACACCTCTTTGTGGGAATTCCCCACCGCGAGAAGCCGGTTCCTATACACGGCGATGAACTTGTGCGGATATTTTCGAGACATCGCATCCAAGTTCTCGACCACCCAACGGTGGTAATTCATCAAAACTTTCGGGTCCATCATTCTCACCCTTGGCTTCGCTTTTCTTTTCATGCCCCCACTGTGCCGGAGTCGCAATGGTCAATCAACAGCGCGTTTTTGGCTGAGTTCCAGCGCTCGTCGATTTGCTCATGGCGTTGCCGGGGCGTTTCGGCTAAGGAATTCCGCATGCTGAGATTTGCGCTGGCGGGCATTCCGGTCACAATCGATTGGTGGTTTTGGCTGATCATCTTCATCCTCGGTCCCAACTTGACCGTAGCCACTCCGGAGGACTGGATGCAGGTCGCCATTTGGATGACTGTGGTGTTCGTTTCGATCATGATTCACGAACTGGGTCACGCGATGGTGGGACGCCGCTTCGGAGCACAGCCTTCGATTCACTTGCACGGCTTCGGCGGTTCGACGTACCTGCCGGGAGCAAGATTCCGGCGGACGCAAAGTATTCTCGTCAGCGCGGCGGGTCCGTTGGCCGGCTTCGTGACTGGCCTGGCAGTTCTGCTCCTTGATTCGATTGTCGGCAACCAACCTCGTTGGATGCGAATCGCTGTGCGCGATGCACTCTGGGTGAATTTCGCCTGGACCCTGGTCAATCTGCTTCCGATCCAACCTCTGGATGGCGGCCAGATCCTCCGCGAGGTCCTTGGGCCTCGACGCGCTCAGATCACCGCGTGGATTGGGCTCGTGCTGGCCGGCGTGCTCTGTTTGTGGACTTTTTCCGCAGGTTTGTACTTCTCATCCTTCATGCTCGCTGTTTTGGCCTACCTTAACTTCCGCCAGGAACCGATGGAGGGTGGGGTGATCAAACAATGAGCGTGAACCTGTGCTATTCAATCAAACTGGGGAGCGCACGCGCCCCGCGTGCCGTGGACGGCGCCTTCGCCGACCACACGGGCGCGTGTGCTCCCCCAAGTGTGACTGCCTGCTTACGGCTGAGCCTTCCTCGCCTTATCGTCAACCGGCCGAAGCATGAGCCAAAACCAGCCAATCAAGAAACTCGTCCCGCCAATAGGCGTCACGGCCCCGAGCCACCGGGCATTGGTGGCGGCCAGCAGATACAGGCTCCCGCTGAACAGAAGGATCCCGAAGAGAAAGCAGAGCCAAGGTCCGAAGCGAAATGGCGCGCGGCCTGCCAGAATGAAAAGAACGACCGCATGGATGCCATGGTAAAACACCGCCTTGTCCCAGATCTCAGCCGTTTGGAATTGCGCCAGAGTTCGAGATAAGCCATGCGCGCCAAAAGCCCCGAGGCCAACAGCCAGCAAGCCGCACAAAGCTGCGAGTTTCTCGGCCAGAGCCGGTTTCATCACGATTCGGTTGAGCTTTAAGAGCCTGATGTCGAAGGAGTCAATAGCAAAGGCGCTTGCCGCAGGACAGCCATTTTTTGCCCCAGGGAAAGCAAAATATGCCACCTTGAAAAAAGCCGGAACTAGGACGATGATATACGAGGTGCTTCACGGGATAATGGGATTGTAACGGGCGAACGAGACAGTTCATGAACAACAACCTTAAACTGGCCGTGTTGGCCTTCTGCCAGACCATCGACGAGAATTCGCCGTTCCCCCCTCACACCAATTACCTGGAGCTCACGATATCCGATGTCGGTGCGCTGCAAACCGCCGCTGCGGATCAAACGCGCAAACCCATCCCGCTTCCCTATCAACGTCCAAACTGCAAAGTGCGGGCCTCCAGAACGTTTTTCGACCATCGCGACAATCGCGCGATCGCAGAGGAATTGGCCGGAAGTTATGAAGGCGTTGTGCGTGAGGACCTCGATCCGTTCTTCTGTTCCGTCGTATTCCAGGTGTCCATGGCCGAGCGCATCATGCCCGCCTACTTCCTGAAGCCGCTCGATCAGGCGCTGACCGGTATTTTGGGATAGGGCCGCAGGAGTTCGAGGAAGAATCCGCGAATCCACACTAATTGGCGCCAATTCGAGGGTGAATTTCCTGTCGTCCGCCAGGTTGAGATCGCCATCGGAGGGGAACGGTCCTCGGCAAACATCGCCCCAGAACATCAATTTCTTTCGCGCGTATTGGCGTTGATTCGCCGATTGCCGGAACGAATTCGGCTCGGCGGCGCAGCGCGTGTAGGAATCGCTGCTTGACATTCGAAACCGCCATTTCGAGTGTCCCCCCCGAAGAATGCGATGAGAAATAAACTCCACTCGAGATGCGTTTCGTTTGCCCTGCTCTGGCTCGGATTGTTGACCTCGATGTCCCCGCGACTCTTGGCGGAGACGATTCGTTCCACGAACGCCCCGGCCTGGTTGACGCAACCGCTTTCGCTCGAAGACGCCCTCCAGATTGCGCTCCGGCAGAACGGCGCCATCCTCAAGGGCCAAGCGGATCTGGAAGCAGCGCACGGGGTGGTCGTGCAGACCAGAGCCATAGCCATTCCCAAGGTCCGCGGCACCAGCGGTTACACCTTCGACAATGCGATTGAGAAATTTCCGTTCGCCGCTCCCGGGCTTCCGCCGGACGCGATCAATCCGGGCGAAAATCGATGGACGGGGAGTCTGCGCATCGAACAACTCATTTACGAAGGCGGCCGAATCCGCTCGTCGCTTCGAACCGCCAAGCTGACGAAGGAGCAGGCCTTGCTGCAGTATCAGGCGATCGTGGCTGACACTGTCCTCGAAGTGCGAGTCGCCTACTCAGACGTCCTCTTGGCGGCGCAACAGATCGTGGTGCAGGAAGCTTCCCTCGAGTTGCTGCGGAAAGAATTGGAGGATACCCAGCGGCGCTTCGACGCGGGCACGGTGCCTCGTTTCAACGTGCTGCGTGCGGAAGTCGAGATCGCGAACGCACGTCCCAAATTGATCCGCGCCCGGAATGCCCATCGAATTGCAAAAAACAATTTGGCGAATCTCCTCGGTTACCACGTGCCGCCTGAAGTATGGGAAGACATTCCGATGACGCTCACGGGCGAACTCACCGCCGAGCCCTATTCCGCGGAATTGCCTTCCGCCATCGCCCAAGCGCTGGAAAACCGTCCCGAGCTCGGTGTGCTGCGCAAAGCGGCGGGTCTGCGGAAGGAAGGAATCGCCACGGCCAAGAGCAGCCACAAACCGAGCGTTGCGCTTTTTGGAGGCTACGGGGCGCGCAACACGAGCTTCGGGAACGATTTCTACAGGGAAGTTTCCGGCTGGAATGCGGGAGTTCAACTGAACTGGGACCTCTTCGACGGCTTTCTGACCAGGGGCAAAGTGCAGCAAGCCACCGCCCTTCATGAAAAGGCGCAAGTGGAATTGGATGACAGCGCCCGCCGCATCGAGCTCGAAGTCCGAACCGCTTATTCCAACTTTGTGGAAGCGAAAGAAGTGCTCGATTCACAGAAGAAAGTTCAAGAACAAGCGGAAGAGGCGCTCCGGTTGGCGACGGTGCGGGGCGAGGCCGGCACCGGCACGCAATTGGATGTCCTCAATGCTCAGACCGCCTTGACGGAGGCGCGCACGACGCGCATTCAAGCCCTCCACGACTACACGGTGGCTCGCGCCCGACTCGAGCGCGCCACTGGCCAAAACGTGCCGCAACACATTGTCCCAAAGTAGGGCAAGCTTCCCAGCCTGTCGGCCGGCAGGTTGCCGCCCAAAACGGGTTGGTAGCCCGTTCCACCCATAGCTCATTTTGTCCTTAGCGTTTCGAGACCTCTTGCTGTAACTTCACCGGGCAACTGATTCGAATGAAGAAGCCGTCGTTACTGATCATCTTTCTCAGTGTCTTTATCGACCTGATCGGATTTGGCATCGTGCTGCCGCTGCTGCCCCTTTACAGCAAACAGTTCGGAGCCGGCGGCGCCATCATCGGCGTGATCATCGCCTCGTTTTCCTTGATGCAATTTCTTTTCGCGCCGGCCTGGGGCCGTCTTTCCGACCGGATTGGGCGGCGGCCGGTGATTTTGATCAGCAACGCGGGCTCGACCATTTCCTATGCCTTGTTCGCCGTGGCTTCGACCCTCACAGGGCCATCCGGGCTGTGGCTCCTCCTGGTCTCGCGGATTTTTGCCGGCATTTGCGGCGCGAATCTCTCCGTCGCCAACGCCTACATCGCGGACATTTCATCGCCGGAGAAACGAACGCAACGAATGGGATTGATCGGCATGGCCTTCGGGCTGGGCTTTGTTTTTGGGCCGGCGCTCGGATCCTTCAGCTTCCATCAATTTGGGTTGCCGGGACCCGGTTGGACCGCGGCGAGCCTTTGCGCGATGAATTTCCTGCTGGGCTGCTTTGTGCTCGGCGAAAGCTGGAAACCAAATTCCGAGCACGTCCAGAAACGGCCGAAGCTCGCGCAGTGGATGCAGACGCTGCAGCGGCCTACAGTTGGGTTTGTGATCGGGACCTATTTCCTGGCCACGTTCTGCTTCGCCTGTTTCGAAAGCACGTTCAGCCTCTTGGTCAAGGAGCAGTTTCGCTTCGATGAACGCCACACCGGGTATTTGTTCACTTATTGCGGACTGTTCGGCGCGTTTCTGCAAGCCGGCGTGGTCGGTTGGCTCAACCGGCGATTCGGCGAGCAACGCCTGATCGCCGGAAGTTTGATCGCCGTGGCGGTAAGCTTGGCCGTCCTGCCGGTCGTGAGCCATTTGACCGGCGTCCTTTTGACGCTCGGGTTGTTCGCTGCCGGCTCCGGAATCAACCGGCCGCCGACCTTCGGTTTGATCTCATTGCGCACTCCGCCGGAGGAGCAAGGAGCGACGTTAGGGGTCGCGCAAAGCGCCGCCAGTCTCGCGCGAATCTTTGGGCCCATTTTTGCGAACACCTTGTACGCGCTGAAACCTTCCTTGCCGTACTTGGCTTGCGCGGGGATCGCGTTGTTCGCCGGTTTGTGGGCGTGGAATTACCTGTGCAGGCCAGACCCGGAGCTCATGAACGCAGATGTGCAGAATGCCGGTTGAGGAGCAAAGCTAGCTCTTGACGAACCTGCCGCACGGTCAGAGCGTCCAGGCCCCCCTCATGGCGGAGGATCTTCATCCTCGGGCTTCGCGGAGCCCATACCGACTGGTTTGTCGTTCCCCACAATATCAGGCCCTCCAAGCCTAGCGCCGCCGCGAGATGCGAGATTCCCGAATCGTGGCCCACGAATGTCCGGCATCGACGGAGCCGAGTCGCGAGTTCCACGAGGGGCCGATTTTGAGCCACTTCGACGCGATCCGCAGGAAGCAGAGCAGCCAGCCGGCGGACACGATCTCCTTCCGCCTCGCCTCCGACCAGCAGAACACTCGCCTCGGTGTGATCGGCCAACCATCTCATGAGCTCCGCCCAATTGTGCTCCGGCCAATTTTTGCGCTCGCCGCCGCTGCCGGGGTGGAGCGCAAGACGAGGACTTTGCGGGCACTCAGAGCCCGTCTGAAAACCCAGGGCCGGCGGCCAGCCTGCCGGTTTGTGCGAAGACATTTCCAAGCCCAAGCGAGGCACTGAATCCGCGCCAAAAATCGCCAACCGTTCGAGCGGCCGGAGAAAAACTTCGGTGGCGTGCAGGGCGCCTTTTTCGTCGGGCCGGTGCGCGCCAGAGATGAACTCCGCGCCGGAAGCTCGGGCTACGTTGATTCGAAAGACTCCATCGGGATCGTACAGGTAGGAAATCATCAGATGGAACGAAGCGAAGTAGTCGGCCAGGGTCTCATCCAGGATTCCTTTCACCGCAAAGAAACCGGCCAGTGCCCTCGCCTCAATGGACATGACGCCATCCGCCAAGCCTCCGGCGAGAGCCAACTGCACGATGTGGGGATAACCGAGCACTTCCAAATGCGTCCGAGGAAATTGCCGCCGAAGTGCCGCCAACACCGGAAGCGTCAGGATGAAATCGCCGATGGCTCCGCCCCGTATGACCAGGATTCTGCCGAGTGACCGATCAGAATTCAGCGGCGAGTTGGAGGCATCCGGGCCGATTTCCGGCAGAGGCTCTGGCGAGCGGTGGAACTCAAGATGGTTCAATCTCAATATCGAATTCATTGAAGACTCGCCCGGCCACTTCGCCCAGCTCAATATCGAAACGGAAGCGGTAACGGAGCAGCGCGGCGAGGAAGTGCCACGGACGCGCTTCCTCCGGATTGGCCTGGCCGCCGGCCCAAATTTCGATTTGACGCAAGTCGTCCTGGGTCATACCGATCAGCGGTTTGCTCACCGCGATCTCCCAGATTCGAGCGGTTCGATCACGGCTGCCGGTGGCCAACGCTTTCCCATCCGGCGAGAAGGCCAGAGAATGAACTTCGTCGGAATGACCCTCCAAATTGGCTTTGAGTAGTCCAGAAGCCAGATCCCACATCCGCACCTTCCGGTCCAGGCTGCCTGTGGCCAGCCTCGTGCCATCCGGAGAGAAAGCCAGCGTCATCACGGAGCTGAGGTGACCTTGAAACATGGATTTGATTTCGCCGTTCGCAACGTGCCAAAGCCGCACCGCGCCGTCGGAACTCCCGGTCGCGAGCGTGCGCCCGTCCGGAGAAAAAGCCAGTGAACAAACGGAACTCAGGTTACCCGTGAAAGTTGCTTTGTTGGCTCCGCCCTCGGAATACCAAACGCGCACAGTTTCATCGTGGCTGCCGGTCGCCAGCGTTTGGCCATCGGGCGAGAAGGCCATCGACAACACGGCGCCGCGATGACCATTCAAGACCGCGCGGCACTGGTGGGTGGCAAGGTCCCAGATCCGGGTCGTGTTGTCGTAACTGCCGGTGGCGAGGACTTTCCCATCCGGTGAAAACGCCAGCGCGCTGATCTTGTCCGTGTGGCCGCTCAAAGTTGCCCGGAGCTGCCAAGTCAGCACGTCCCAAACGCGGGAAGTGTTGTCCACATTTCCGGTCGCCAGCTTGTGTCCATCGGGCGAAAAGGCAACCAGCGAGCTCAGCCCGATCCGCCGAGTCAGTTTTTCTTTCAGACGGCCGGTGAAGACATCGTAGAGGAACGCGGTCGTATCACTGCAAACCGTCGCGAGCGCGGCGCCGTCCGGCGAAAAGGCGAGCATTCGGATGCCTTGTGCAGGCATTCTAATGACGGTCCGGCAGAGAGGCGTGGGCAGAAAAAGGCGGAGCCTCTTTCCTTCCGTTGGCCGAAGTTTGCAGAGCTTGTCAAAGGCGGCACAGTCGGTGTCCGTTGCCGGACGATACCCGGCCTGTTTCAGGAGACCCAATCCTTCGGAGGCCCATTCCGGATGCGCTTCGAAGATGAGCGCCCAGATGTCCTGATACCGCTTGTTCTGGCGCAACACGCTGACAATCGCCTCCCACTCGCGAGTGCTCATTTCCGTCACGAGCCGCTTTTGCGGTCCTCCCTGGATTGCTTTGGCGAGTTCGGCTCGCCCGCTGAACCGGACGCGGGCCGCAATTCTTTGGCGAACCGGCGCCTCGGCGGCTTCGTAGTTCGCCCGCAACAGACGAAAGTCGAAGTCCAGCGCCTCAAAGCGCTCCATCTGGCCGGTCAGGAAAAAGAAGAGCGCTCGCGGCCCCTGTTCGCGTGGCGCGTAGCCTTTGTCCGCGGCCAGTTTGGCCAACGCGGGGTGATCGGAGGCGATGAGCAAGTCACAGAAGACATCGATCGCCTCCTGCGCCCGCAAGTCGCCAAGGAGCGCCAGCGCGGTCGAAGCGATGTCCGGGTCCAAATCCGTGGCGGCATGAAACAAGGGTCGAATCGCCGAACTTCCCAAGCTGGCAATGACATTTCGTTGTCCGGTTTTGAGCGCGGTCAGGACGCGCAACTCGGTCGGGACGGTGGCAAGCCAGCGGCGTTCGCGCAGGAACGCCGTCAAGGCATCGTGTCTTGTCTCCTGCCAAACACCACAGAAGGCGTTGATGGCATCGGCCTTGTCCAGATGACGGAACGTAATGGCAATGGTTCTTCGAAGTTGAAAGTCGGGGTGACCAATCAGGGCTTTGGCGAGAACGCGGATCGCGGAAGTCGAACCATCGCCGGCGAGTCTCTTGACGGCATTGCGTTGCCTCCACCAGCCGATCAACGGGGTCGAACAATAAAGCTGGCGCTGGCGCCTCTCCAATTGCCGCGCGTCCATCATGGCCCGACCTTAACATTCATCGCGATTAAACACTCGCCCTCACCCGTCCTTCGGACACCCTCTCCCCTCCGAGGGGAGAGGGATGGGGTGAGGGGTCCGTCTTCAAGTGCATGAGCAGGACAGTGCATCCTTCTGACCGAAGAGCCACGGCTCAGTTGTCGATTTGCAGCCGCACGAATTGTTCCTCCGCTTGCTTGATCTCCTGGAACGACGCCGATTGAGCCCGGCCTTCGCGCAGCCAATTTCTGAGTGCGCCGACGATTTCTCGTTGCGAAACGGAGAGCGGCACCTGCCGTTTGAGCGCTCCGGAGATATCCTCGGTCGTGAATTCACGCCGCTGATCGTTGTAACCGACGTACATCGCATCGACGATCGCCTGCTCAATCTCCGCGCCCACATAGCCTTCCGACTCGCGAGCCAGCCGTTCCAGGTCGAAGTCTTGCGGCAAGCGCTTTCGTTTCGCCAGATGGACAGTGAAAATTTCTTGGCGTTCGGCGAGGGTCGGCAAATCCAGGAAGAACACCTCGTCAAACCGCCCTTTTCGCAGCAGTTCCGGCGGAAGGCGGGAAATATCGTTGGCCGTTGCGACGACAAAACAGGGAACCGTCTTTTCAGCCATCCACGTGAGAATCGTTCCGAAAACGCGCTGGCTCGTGCCGCCATCCAAGCCGCCTTGCGAGAGCGCTTTCTCCATTTCATCGATCCACACAACGCAGGGAGCAACCGTCTCAGCCAAACGCAAGGCCCGCCGGGCGTTCTCTTCTGATTCGCCCACCAAACTGCCGAATAACGCGCCGACATCGAGGCGCAGCAGCGGGAGCCGCCACAAGCCGCCAATCATTTTCGCCGTCAGGCTCTTCCCCGTGCCAGGAATCCCGATGAGCCCGATGCCTTTGGGCGCGGGCAACCCGTAATCGCGAGCCTCATGCGTAAAGGCGCGTTCGCGCAACCGCAGCCAATCCTTGAGCACGCCAAGCCCGCCCACGTCGTCGGGCGTCTCCGTCACCGCGTAAAATTCGAGCGCTTTGCTCTCGCTGATGATTTGCTTCTTCTCCTGGGTCACCAGGTCGATGGCCCGGTCATCCAAAACCCGGTCCGCCACGATGGCTTTGGCGAAAACGCGCTGCGCTTGGGCCACCGTTAAGCCCAACGCGGCCTGGACCAGCTTCTCGTGGCCAAGTTTGGTCAGCGAGATTTTCACGCCGGGGGTTTGAGTCAGGCGGGACAAGACGCCCGCAAGTTCAGCAGCATTCGGCGGCGCGAGTTCCATGAGCACCGCTTCGTCCCGCAACTCGTCCGGGAGCTTGCCGATCGGCGAGGTCACGAGGATGGATTTCTTCGTGAACTTGAGCCGCTGGGCCAGATTGCGGAGTTTCCGTTTGAGCTGAGCGTTGGCCCAGCACTCGTGGAAATCTTTGAGGACATACAATATTTCGCCGTCGGCCTTGTCCACTTGTTCAAGCGCGGAAAGGGGGTCCCGCGCCGATGGCGCCGATGCCCCGGTGGTCAGCGCTTGGAATCCGTCCGCCACATCCCACGTCAAGCACACGCGCTTGGACCGCTCGCAGACGGCCTTGACCGTTTGAAGCGCGCGCTCCTCCTCCTGTGTGACCAGCACGATGAGCGTGAAGCGGGCGCGGAGGTAAACGTCAAGTTCCTGATCGAAGGTCATGGGACTCTTTTCACCATTGCAACGGCTCAATCCCACTTAGTAGCAGTTCTCCCCCAGGTCTGACAACTATCTCCGCGGCAGGCACTGACTCCAAGTCGTCCGGCGTGTATCGCGTGGTCAGGAAATGAATCGTCTTGTTCGCCGAGCCGCGCAAGGCGTGCGCCAGGCGTTGCGTTCGATCGTAGCGGCCGGCGATGAGGACGTCGATGTAGTTCAGGAACGCAGGGTCGGCTGAAGTATCGGGGTGGCGGCGTGGCGGGGTGGCGGTGTTGGGAAGAAAGGGAGAAAGGCGGAGCGGGGGAGCGGGGGAACGCTTCGTGTGAGCTATGTTGGGAAGGTGATGAGCCGCTCCCATATCGGCGCAATCGAGCGTTGGGCCTCGATCACGTTGCGCTGGAACCGCGCTCCGACACTCCGACACTCCGACACTCCGACACTTCGATGCTCCCATGCTTAGAATCTCTTCCCAACCAAAACCAGTGAAGAGGATGACCGAAAGACTTGTCTCGATCCTAACCCGCCGGAGCAACTCCGTCACAGCCACGCGCTGCTGGAGCGGCTCACCGCCACTGAGGGTCACTCCTTCGATCGTTCCGGTCAGGTCCGCGATCCGTTGGAACAGATCGTCCACGCTCACGTTTTGACCACGGTTGAATGGGTGCGTCTCCGGGTTGAAGCAACCGGGGCAGCCCAAGGAACATCCTTGCACCCAGAGCACGGCGCGGACTCCGGGGCCGTTTGCGCGGCTCTGCGGGAGAAAATGGTGGAGGCGAAGCTTCATTGGGCGGAAACGATGAATGTCGAATGACCAATGACGAATGACGAAAGAATTCCGAATGACGAAGGCCGAGGAGTGCCGCGCAAATCAGAACCTGTCCGCAAGCATCGGGTGGACTTCCAGTCTGGCAGTTCAAGCGGGAGTTTGGCCGCCTGTACCAGGGCGCACGATGCCGCCCGAACCGGCAAACCAGATGGTTGCTCCAACTTCTCCGACAGGCTCTTCGAGCGATGCTCTTTCGTCATTCGGCATTCACTCATTCTTTCGTCATTCGTCCTTGGGAATTCGTCATTCTTGGCAGTCCTAGGCGCCACGTTGCCACTGTTGAGCCTCTGCTTGCTTTTGGTCCTGCACGTTTGCCTCCGGTGTCATCTCGCGTTTGACCACCTGGCCGCCGAGGGCGTGTTCCAAATCCTTCGTGACGGCAAGGCAGTGAGCGCCCTTGACGCCGCGCACTTCGATGCGCACCTGGCCGTCTTTTTCGATGAAAACGTCGATCTCTTCCAGTTGCATTGTCAGGTGATTCGGCGGAGTACGAGGTGAATGCGCCCGTCTTCGTGTACTTCTTCCGAGGCGACGGTGAATCCTTGCGCCTCCAACTTCGCCCGCGCGGCATGATAAGCGTAGCGCTGCGTGAGTTGCTCGATGAATTTCTGCTGATCGATCTCCCGCAGACCATACCAATCGGCGACGCATTGATAGGTTCCGCCCAATTGGTGGAACCCGATGTCGTACTCAGGGTTCTTCGTCGGCACCTTGATTTCCACTGCCGTTCGGTTGCCCAGATAGCCGCGAATTTCGACCGCTCCATCCTGCGGCGTGTAGCCCAAATCCTCCAGAGCCTTCAGCAGAGGTTCCTTCTCTGTCATCTGAGTTTTGATGGTCGTGAAGTGCGACATGCCCTGCGCCGTGTTCGGGGTGTTGTCCGGGTCGCTCGTCTCGATGCCGCAGACAGGGAGGACAGCTCACGGACAGACCCAAGATATCGGATCGGTACCGTACCTTGCCAAGCGTCATTGGCGAGCAAATTTTGTCCAGTTTCTCAATCGGCGGCTACTTTGCTATGAACGCAGAATGACCGGCGGTACACAGCCATTGCGGCGATGCCCAAGAAGCTGGCTTGGAGCCGCTATTCGCTGTTTCGGTGTGTCATCGCTTTGATTTGATTTCAGAGCAACGCGATCAATTGAATTGATTTGACCTGGAGTTGCTCTTCGGGAATTGGCTCTTGATGAGCGATCAAGCTTTCCAAGTAAAGTTCAATCGCCTCGCGGATATTCCGCAGGGCTTCCTCCTCGGTTTCTCCTTCGCTATGGCAACCCTTGAGCGCGGGGCAATAAACGTGGTAACCGCCTGTGGGTTCCCGCTCCAAAATCACAGTGAAATTGCGCGTCACGCAGGAAGAATAAAGCGCTGATGGGAAACGCGCAAGCTATCGAGCCAACGTCCGGCGTGATCTAAAATCAACAAGACAAAGGCTTGCCATCGAGCCGACGAATCGTGATATTGTGGCTGCAAGATCAGAAGAGCGCCGCTCATGAGCGAAATCAATCGCAACTGCTCCGGTACGACCCGCCGGGACTTTCTTCAACTGGGCCTTGGCACCGTGCTGGGCTGGGGTATGGTCGATTTGTTGCGCCTGCGCGCGTCGGCGGCGCAAGCGTCCGGCAAATTCAGTCCGGACGAAGTCAACTGTATCCTCATCTGGATGGATGGCGGGCCGAGCCATTACGAAACTTTCGACCCAAAACCGGACGCACCCAAGGAAATCCGAGGCGAATTAGACCCCATCAAGACGAGCGTCCCAGGCATTCGCTTCTGTGAAACCGCGCCCAAGCTTGCGGCAGTCGCGGACAAGCTGACGATTATCCGCTCGATTTGCCATCGCGATCCCAACCACGGCGGCGGCAATCACTACATGATGACCGGCGCGCCGACGCCTGTCCCGGTCAATTGCGGCGCGTTCGTGACGTTTCATCCGTCGTTCGGGTCCGTGGTTTCCCACCGGCGTGGCCTGCGCAACGGCCTGCCCGCCTACATGACCCTTCCGAACATTTCACGGTCGGGCGGTCCGAACTTCTTGGGCGCACAACACGCCCCCTTCGTGATTGGCGGCAACCCAGACAACAAGGACTTCAGGGTTCGCGACGTCGTTTTGCCGGCGTCCATCAGCGAAAGCCGCGCCGCGACACGCCAACAGTTGCGGCGCGAACTCGACCGGATGTTGCGCTTGACCGAAGCCGTCGCCGAAGATCCAGCGGTCAGCTTCGACCAATATTATGCCCAGGGGATCGATCTCGTGACCTCTCCCAAAGCGCAGGCGGCGTTTGACCTCCGTCGGGAGCCCGACAAGATTCGCGATCTCTACGGGCGGACGGACTTCGGCCAGCGTTTGCTGCTCTGCCGGCGCCTCGTCGAAGTGGGTGTTTCCTTCGTCACCTGCTACTTTGGCGGGTGGGACCATCACACGAACATATTCAAATCGCTCAAAGAAAAACATATGCCGAAGTTCGACCAAGGCTTGGCCGCGCTCATCAGCGATCTCGACGACCGGGGGCTCCTAGAGCGCACACTCGTGGTCGCGCTCGGCGAGTTTGGCCGCACGCCCAAGGTCAATAAGGATACGGGTCGGGATCATTGGCCAAATGCGATGTCGGTGCTCATGGCGGGCGCGGGAACTCCCCGCGGCCAAATCGTCGGCGCCACGGATGCAAAAGGTTATTACGCTTCCGAAAACGTTCACAGTCCCGAGGATTTCGCCGCGTCCCTCTACACGAAAATGGGGATCGACCCGCACCAGACGTTGCACACGAATGCGGGGAGACCCGTCCAATTGGTCAACGGCGGCAAACCGATCAAGGAATTATTCGCGTGACGCGGTGCCAGCGTCGCCCCTCCGAGTTGCCCGAGCGCGGCTGTGTGCGGAGCCCCAGCCGGAGCGGTCCGTCAATTCCGAGTTGCAGCGGCTGGGTCTTCGATCACAGCCGCGCTCCGTTTTGGTTGTGGATTCGCTGCGCTACGCTCTTTGCGATGTTGCTGTGTGACGTTCAAGCCGAACCTCCTTCGGTGGATTTCCTGTTCCCGGCCCGGGGGCAAGCAAGGCTCGAGCTTCACTCTCACCGCCGGTGGAAAACTCGATCCGTGGCCCCCGGGGGTCTGGATCGATGGCGACGGTTTGTCGTTCAAGACCAACGAAGCCAAAGGCAAGTTCACGGTTGAAATTGCCGCTGACGCTCCGCTGGGTCCACATTTGGTCCGTTTCCACAATGAGGACGGCGCCTCGGCTCCTCGCTGCTTCGTCGTTGGCCAATTGGAAGAACAGTTGGAGAAAGAGCCCAACGACAACCCGGAAAAGGCTCAAGTCGTCGAAAAACTCCCGATCACAGTGAATGGCCGGTTCTCGAAAGCGGACGACAGCGATTCTTTCGCGGTCAAATTGGGGCCGGGTCAATGGCTCGCGGCTTGGATCGAAGGCTATGTGTTGGATTCGCCGATCGACCCGATCCTGCACCTTCTTGATAACCAGGGGACCAAAGTCGCTTTCAACCACGATGGCCGCCGGTTGGATCCTCAGCTTTCCTACAAGTCGGAGCAAGGAGGAACCTACATCCTGCAGGCCGCGGCGTTCGCTTATCCACCAAAGGCGGAAGTGCGTTTCACAGGCGGCGAATCCGCAGTCTATCGGCTTACCGTTTCGTCCGGTCCCGTCGCACGCTACGCCTATCCGGCCGCCGTCCAGCGCGGCAAAAAGACTCCTCTGCACATTTTCGGGTGGAACCTCGGAAAAACCGGCGAGGCGATCTCCCACGAATTCGACGCGTCGGGACTCCACCGGCAAGCCAGCCAAGTCGTCGTGGCGAGCCCCGCCGCGGAAAACTACTTGTGTCTGCCTATCAGCGACCTCGCTGAGTCGCTAGAGAATGAACCCAACAGTCCCTCCGATCTCGCCCAACCAGTCTCGATTCCTATCGCCGTCAACGGGCGGATTCATCCGGCTGGTGATGAAGACCGTTTTTCGTTTCAGGCCAAGAAAGGCGATCGTTTCCTGTTCCGTGTGGACTCCGAGAAGCTTGGTTTCCCTCTGGACGCCGTGCTCAAGATTGAGGACCCCGCAGGCAAGGAGCTCTCGCGGGGCGATGACACCGGCCGCTCGCCGGATCCAGAGTTGAACTGGACGGCGCCGTCCGACGGACGCTACGTCATCGCGATCGGGGATCTCCTCCAACGCGGCGGCAGCGATTATGTGTATCGGATTGAAATGACTCAGCCGCGTCTTGACTTCAAAGCCACCGTGGAAAGCCACGCATTCCGAGTCGAAGCCGGGAAGACCAGCGAGATCAAGGTGAACGTCTCGCGTCTCAATGGCTTCAACGACACGCTCCTGGTCGTGGCGAGCGATTTGCCGGAAGGAATCTCATGCACAACTGGCAACGTCTCGGCCAAGGGAGGCGAGATCACCGTGAAACTTTCGGCGACGGAGGATGCCAAACCGGCGAGCCAGCCATTCCGTGTCCTGGCGATTGCCCCGGCAACCGAGAATCCGCAAGTGCGCGTCGCCACCGCGAACCTGAAAGGGCAAAACGCGGCCGCAGGCGACCTGCTCATCAACCAAACGGACAAGATCTGGCTGACCGTTATTCCCAAGCGGCCGGACGCCAAAGAAAAAGCTAAGACAGAGGCAAAGACCGAGTGACCACATTTTTTCTGGAACTCTGGCGCACGTTCAAGACTCTCAGCCTATGAGATTGTTTCAAGTTCAGCTTGTTAGCGTAGGGCGGGCTTCCAGCCTGGCTTCTCTCTGAAAGCGTGTTTTGAAAATGGGTGGAACGGGCTACCAGCCCGTTTTCGGCGGCAACCTGCCGCCGAAGCAGGCAAGATGCCTGCCCTGCCTTTGAAACACGCTCGGAAGCGCGCCGCCCCGTTTGGAACCTACTTTGCCATGCTTAGAAAAATATTTCTTAGTGCCCTGATGATTCAGCTTGCCGCCGGTCAAGCGCTTGCCGCCACTGTAACGCTGCAGGCAGCCGCCGACACTTCGTTGTTTGAAAACAGCCCCGACGCCAATTTGGGCGCGGCGGATTTGGCGGCTGGGACTATACGTCTTGGCCTGAAAAGCCGCGCTTTGATCCGATTCGATCTCGCAGACAAGGTGCCTCCAAATGCGACTATCACCTCAGCGGAACTCAGAATCAGAGTGAACAAGAGCCCGCCTTCGGGCGTGCCTTCCACCTTTGGCCTGCATCGCGTGCTTCAAAGCTGGGGCGAGGGCAGCAAGACCGGTATCGTCGGAAGTCCAGCTACCGCAGACGAAGCCACGTGGAAGGCGCGCTCGTTTCCCTCGACCCTTTGGACGGCGCCGGGCGCCTCGGCAACAGCCGACTACGCGTCGAAGGCTAGTTCCACCCGGTTTGTCGCCGGCCTCGGCGCTTACACGTTCGCTTCCACCCCCGACTTAGTGGCCGACGTTCAAGCGTGGCTCGCCAATCCGCAATCCAACTTCGGGTGGATCATGATTAGTCAATCGGAAGGATCGCCGCTCACGGCAAGAAGGATTGCTTCTCGCGAAGATCCGAACAACGGTCCGTCTCTGGTTATTCAGTTCACTGAACCTGCCCAGGCCACGGCGCCATCCATCACGGTCCAACCTCAAAGCCAATCCGTCGTCGCGGGTGGCACGGCGTCCTTCAGCGTCACTGCGGCTGGCACCAATCCCTTGGCTTATCAATGGAAGTTCAATGAGAACGATCTCGCTGGCGCCACGAGCGCAACTTTCACGCTGAATAACGTCCAACCGGCGAACGCCGGCGCTTACACCGTGGCGGTCAGTAATTCGGCAGGTTCAGTCACAAGTGCGGCGGCGACACTGGCAGTGACCGCTCCAGCCACGCCACCGGCCATTACTCAGCAGCCTCAAAGTCAAAGTGTAACCACTGGCGCGAATGTCACTTTCACCGTTGCCGCCACCGGGACTGAACCCTTGAGCTTCCAATGGAAGTTGAATGGGGCCGATCTTCCCGGCGCGACCTCCGCGACTCTTACGCTCAGCAATGTTCAGTCCGCCAACGCCGGGGAGTACGCTGTGGTCATCACGAATGCCGCGGGCTCGGCGACGAGTTCGACCGCCGCACTCACGGTCAATCAGCCGACTCCGCCTTCGCTCGCCGTCAGTGACACGGCGGTTACCGAAGGCAATTCAGGCACAATCAACGCCGTTTTCATAATCAGCCTTTCGGCGCCCAGCAGCCAGACTGTGTCCGTAAGTTTTGCCACAATCGACGGGACTGCAACGGGCGGCAATGATTACCAGTCCGCGTCTGGCACCTTGACTTTCCTTCCTGGAGAGACGAACCAGACGATCATCGTCCAGATTATCGGTGACACGGTTGTTGAACCGGATGAGAGTTTCTCGGTCAGCCTGTCCAACGCGGTCAATGCTTCGATTGCCCGCGGACAAGCCTCAGGAACGATTCTGAATGACGACTCTCCCCTTTCCATCACGACACACCCCCAAAGCCAAACCGTCACATTGGGCGGCACCGTTTCATTTACGGCCACGGCGGTCGGCAGCGGCACTTTGCGGTACCAATGGAAATTCAACGGCGCCGACATCACCGGCGCCACGAACTCGACATTCACGTTGAGCAATGTCCAGCCGAGTAATGCCGGCAATTATGCGGTGGCCGTGACCGATTCGGGCGGTTCCGCCACCAGCGCCTTGGCCACGCTAACCGTGCTGGTCCCCGTGACGATCACCCAACAACCCATGTCCCAGACCGTTGAGGCCGGAGCCAGCGTGACGCTGAGCATCTCGGCCACGGGGACTGAACCGCTCGCTTATCAGTGGCGATTCAACGACGCTCCTTTGCCAGGCGCCACTGGCGCTTCGTTGGTTCTGACCAACGTCCAACCTGAGAATTCCGGGCGTTACATCGTTCTTGTCAACAATCCCGCAGGAACGGTGACCAGCGATGCCGCGGTGCTGACGGTGAACCCCGCGCCGGACGAGGCACCTCGCTTTGATAGAGTCGAGCGCGCCCAGGACTCCCTCAACATCGTGTTCACGGTCCGTCCGACCTATCAGCTCGCTTTGGAATTCACTGACGTTCTTCCTGCGACGACCTGGACGACGCTGACGAACGTTGCGGCAAAGGTCTCCCCCCTGAGTGTGTCCGTCTCGGATGCGATCAAGCCCAATGGCCAACGGTTTTATCGGCTGAAAGTCACAGGACGCGTTCGATGAGCCAGGCCGGCGCAGCTTGACACTGCCACCGAGTCACCAACGGCGTAACTCCATCTCTTCCACGAAGTGGAGGAGAGGGAGAAAACAACGGTGGCAGTGTCAAGCTGCGCCCGTGTGGCTGGGAAATTCCAGCAATTCTCATTTTGGCCGTAACGCGGACACTCTTGTCCGCAAGACTTCCGAAAATGTGCGGACAGGAGTGTCCGCCTTACGGTCACGAACCGCGCCCGTTGCCAAGATGAGAATTGCTGAGGAAATCCTCTTGCGGATTCGCCGCTGAGCAGGCAAAAGATCAT
>JACQWK010000604.1 GCA_016209525.1 Verrucomicrobiota bacterium | reverse complement strand
TTCCTGCGGTTCATGTGAAGCTCCGTGAAACCTGGTAAGGACGCGTTCCACCACGTCCCTGATCTTGTTCTTTCGATCGCTGAGTAAAGTCAGGGACGGAGTGGAATCCGTCCTTACCAGTTTTACGAGGGCGCGCGCGCTCCCCTTCAAACTGGACGTTGAGGAAAGGCCTTGTTGACCGCTTCCATGCGCGTGTGGACGTGGAGTTTGTCGTAGATACTCCGAATATAGACGCGAACGGTGCCCATCGCGATGCCAAGTCGGTCGCCGATTTCCTTGTAAAGAAAACCTTGGGCGAGAAGGTCGAGAACCTGGTTTTCCCTCGGCGAGAGTTTGGTGTCTGGCGCGGCCTTCGGCGTGTGCTTTTTGAAGGACTCCACCACCTGGCGGGCGATCTGGCTCGTCATCGGCGCGCCGCCTTGGTGCGCGTCGGTGATTGCCTCGAGCAGTTTCGCTGCCGGCGTCTTTTTGAGGAGGTAGCCGGTCGCGCCTGCCGCGAGCGATTGAAAGATCTTCTCGGCGTCTTCAAGGATCGTGAGCATGATGATCTGCGTGGAGGGCAGCTTGGTTTTGAGCATCTGGATGCACTCGACTCCGGACATGCCCGGCAGCCCGATGTCCATAAGCACCACGTCCGGTTTCAGGGAAGGGATTTGATTCAAAGCTTGTTCGGCGGTCGGACAGGCAGCGACGCACCGGAATCCTGGCGAACCGTTGATGAGCAAGGCCAGTGATTCGCGGGTTTCGCGCGTGTCTTCCACGATGGCCACTTTGAGCGGTTCGGAATCAGACGGCATGTGTCTGCTTGATTATGCGGCGGCTGGGTCAAGCCGGCAATCGTATGAAGATGGTAGGCAGAGCACACAGCGCGGGAAAGCCGCAGCCGAAGTCGTTAAAACGTTACAAGGTTAAATCGTTAAATCGTTAAATGGGCCAGGAACTTGATCGCAGCTTGCGAGCAATTTCGACGATTGCAATGTGGAGGAAGGAATAGCCGCGAAAGAACACAGCGCGGCGCAGCCAGACGCACGCGCAACCGAACGATTTAGCCACGAAGGAACCCAGCGCGGCGGAGCCGCAACCGAAGAAAAACCTGAAAACTTTGCCGAAAAAACAAAACTCTGGGACATTGTAGTACAGAGATCGCAAAGAAAAAGCGCGTTCCAATTTCTTCGTGATCTGTGCGATCTTTTGCGGCCAAAAAAAATCTGACGGAGTGCAGTTCACAGAACGCAAAGAACGAGTGGCTGATCAAAGGGTGATCCGCATGCAGATGTTCGTGCCCTGGCCGGGGCCGGATTGGAGGTTGAAGGTGCCGTTCAAGTCGGCCAAGCGCCGTTTCATGTTTTCGAGGCCGTGGTGAAGGCCGTTGTTGTTTCCGTTCGCATCGAAACCCCGTCCATTGTCCGTGATTTGGATCTCCAAGGTGGTCGGCTTGCTTGGAGAATGGGTCTCTCTGCTGGTATCGTCGCTCACACAGCGGAGCCGCACGCAAACCTCCGTTGCTCTCGAGTGCTTGAGAACGTTGTGGAGCGCTTCCTTGACCGCGAGATACAGGTTGCGGCGGACATTCCCAGCCACGGGCAGGTCCGGAGGATTGGCCGGGAAATCCATCCGGCAGCGGATGGCGTCGCCCTCGAAAAAGCTCCCGATTTTTTCGCGCAGATAAGACACAAGCTCCGGCAGGGTGTCGTGCTTGGGATTGGCCGCCCAGACCAACTCACTCAGGTTATCGACGAGGCCGCCCGCAATGTTGGAAATCTTCTCCGCCTCAGTCTGGATGAGCTCGGTGCGGCTCAGGTTTTGTTTCACCACCTCCCCGAGCAGCGCGATGTTCGTGAGGTTGGCGCCCAGTTCATCGTGCATGTCTTGGGCGATGCGGGCGCGTTCCAATTCGAGGGCGTGCTGCTGGCGAAGCCGCTCAAATTCACGAATCACGCCCACACGGACCGGGTGAATGCCGAAACCAACGCCAATCACGGCCAAAGCGCATGCGATGGAAAACCAGGCCGTCTGATAAAAGTGCGGCGCGAGGGAGAAGGCGAATGAGTCTCCGACTTCATTCCAATACCCGTGATTGTTGCTGGCCTTGACCCGAAATGTGTAGTTTCCCGGACGCAGGTTGTTGTAGCGTGCGCTGCGTTCCGCGCCCGCATCGCGCCAGTCTTGGTCGTGTCCTTCCAGCCGATACTTGAAGCGAACGTTCTCCGGCGCCGTGAAACTGTTGGCCGTGTAACGGAACTCAACATAACGCGCGCGGCCAGGTCCAAGTCGTAGGAGCCGAGGTGACGGTGCACTGACTTCATGAGGCGCCAATTGGGAAATCGGAGCCTCCTTAGGTCGGCTGCTACGATCCCCGTGAACGACTTCATCATCCACAATGACTTGCTCGATCACCACCGGCGGAGGGATGCGATTTTCGGGCAGGCTTTGCGGATCGAACACCACCACGCCTTTGGCGGTCGGAAACCAGAGGCGGCCATCGCGCGCTTTGCAGCCCGCGGGTTGAGAGCCTCCGGCGGTCTCGCTGCTGACCATCCCATCGGATTCGCCATAGGCGACGCAACGAATCCGGTTGGTTCTTCCGTCCGCGACATCGTTCAGATGCTGACGATTCACTTGGTAGATGCCGGCTGGGCAACTCATCCAGAAGTTGCCGCTGTCATCCTCCAGGATTTGATTCACCACATCGTGGAAAAGGCCGTCCTGGCTTGTCAGGGCGCGCACAACCCCTTTTCTCAGGCGATTCAACCCTTTCTGCGTTCCAATCCAAAGAGTGCTTTCGCTGTCCTCATAAAGCGTTTGCACTCGATCATCCGACAGGCCTTGGCGGGTTGTGATCGAGGTGAATTGCTGATTGCTCCAGACATTTAGCCCACCAAAAGTGCCGACCCAACAGGTCCCGGTGCGATCTTGCAGGATGGCGCGGACGTCGTAGCTCGCAAGCCCATTGGTAAGCTTAGACGAAAGGTGATCCCATGAATCCACGAAGCATTCGAGAGATCGTTCGCGCTAAGGAGCGGATTGAGCGCGGCAAAGCGGCTCCCGCCCCTGTGTGGGAATTCAAGCCGGACGGCAAGGGCGGATTTGCCCGGCGTGCCGTTCACGGAAAGCTCATTCTTCGCTCATCCAAGCAAACAAAGCGAACGAAAGCCTTGGCGTTCGCGCTGGAATGCGAACGCGCGGAGAAGTTAGCGGGCGCGGGCAGCCTCACCGAAGCCCAAGCCCGAAAGATCGAACAAGACATCATGGAGCGTTCCGCCACGGGCGAGGTCCTTCGGAACCACTCCATCGCGGTTGCACCCATCATGAACTCGAAACATTGCGCGGCGCTGTGACGAAACTGCCGTCTCTGAACCCGCCTGCGAAGTGAGTTTGCTCGGCAAACCCTGGCTGCAAACCCCCTTGACGATCTACTCCAATGGAGTAGCCTTCCTCAAGTGATCTTCATCGAAGATGACGGCTTCCAGAAACGGCGCAAAGGCTTGCTGGACGACGACGAGTTCTTCGCGCTATTGGAATGGCTGTTGGCGCACCCGGCGGTTGGGAGAGTCATTCCCGGTTCCGGGGGACTCCGCAAGGTTCGGTGGGCGGGAAAGGGCCACGGAAAGCGCGGCGGGTTTCGCGTGATTTACTTTTGGTGGGTCGCCGATGACAAGATTCTCCTGCTCGACATTTACCGCAAGAGCGAGAAGGAGGACCTGGCCGCCGATGAGATCGGGAAGCTTAGACGAAAGGTTATTCCATGAAACCTCGAAGCATTCGGGAGATGATTCAAGCGAAAGAACGCATTGAGCGCGGCGAAGGGGCTCCGGCCCGCGTCTGGGAAGTCAAGCCGGACGGCAAGGGCGGATTTGCCCGGCGTGCCATTGATCCGAAAGCGTTTCAGCGCGCCCAAAAAGCGGGTTGGGACAAGAGCATTGCGGCCACGCGGCTGAAGCTCGGCTTGTCTCAGACTGAGTTTGCCCAATTGCTCGGCATCAGCGTCCGCACGCTGCATCATTGGGAGCAAGGCACGCGGACACCGAGCGGAGCCGCGCGCGTGTTGCTGCGAGTAGCGGCGCTGAATCCAGAATTGGTGTTGAAGGCGGCGGCGTGAACCGCTTAGGCGGGCGAGGGCTGGCTGCCGCCTTGCCGCGCGGCTGGAGGCATCGTGAATGGGCTATGCTGTTGGGCACGTGGAAAACTACTTTACCATAGCAATTGAGACTTGGGCGCTGTGTTGGAGCGGGTGAAGGGAATCGAACCCTCGTGAGTACCCGCTGAATTCGTGAACTTTATTACGTGGGATGCTCACAGGTCGGTTGCAAACGCCGTCAATGCCTCCAATGTGAAGTGATTGCATTCTCGGCGTGGCGTGGTTCAATCCTGCAGGTTTCTGGGATCCCAAACAGGACTTAGATCGCGCGCCGACTTGCACGCTCCGCCAAATATGTCTCAGGCTCGGAATAAGTCTCCTCACCGGATAAGAGGAAGTTCCCGCCTGGTGCCGGCGATGTCGGCGCTCGGGGGCGGTAGGGAGGATGCCCCGTACTGTCCCATGCCTCGGCCGGCAATTCTAGCCAAGCTGCTCTCGCTCGTTGCGCTGACGCTCGTCCTCGATGCATGGAGGGCAACTACACAAGCTGCCGCCGCGCCGGTGCATAAGGTCGATGGGTCATTCGTCCGAGAATGGCTCGTACTGGGTCCGTTTCTGTCGCCGGAAATGGAGACCGATTTTTTGGCGGAAACGGGTGGTGAAGCGAACGTTCGGCCCAAGGAGGGCGATGCTGTGACACGGAAAGACGGAACCATCCTCCGATGGACTCGATTTAGGTCGGAGCACGATTTGGTGAACCTTGAGAAGGTTTTCGGCATCCAGCCAGGGTCTGTCGCCTATGTTTATTGTGAGCTCAGCGCCGACCAATCAGCAGAGACCGAGGTCCGGGGAGACTGCGAGTATAATGCTCGGTCAGCCCTTTGGCTCGATAGTAAGAAAGTTGGACGACTACCCTGGAGACCTATGTCAATCTCAACATACGATTCTCCTCCCACGTTGCCAATAAGCTTAAACGCGGGACGCAACCCTTGTTTGCTCAAAATGCAGCCTTCGGAAAGCTGGACCTTCAGTTTTCAACCCCTGCCTCGCGAGCGAGCTCATCTCGAAGTGGGAGTCATGGATCCGAATGGGCAGAAGGTGCCCGGGGCGGTTGTCTATTTTTATAGCGGGGGCAAGCCGGTCGAAAGAGCGACCACCGATGCCTCCGGGAAGGCCTCGGTCTGCATTTTCCCGACGGCCGGTGTGCATGATTTGCATGTGACGGCCCAGGGAATGGAGGCCTGGTTGTCGGAGGTGGCCCTTCCACCGGGCGAACGCCGGAGCCTGACGGTTGCGTTAGAGAATGACACGGTCTCCATGTCCGGCCGGGTCCTGGCCAGGGATGGATCTCCGCAGAATGCCATCGTCGTGCAGGCCGTGCGGATCGAGGAGTTGCGTGAGATACTGGAGTCCGCATCGTCCGGTCAAGGGATCGATCGAGATCGCCAGGAGAAGTCAGGGCCGCGCGGCAGCGCGGCCCTACCGAATGAAGGTAGGGCGGACCCGCCGGTCCGCCCTGATGTTGGCCTGGAAGCTCCGCTCGGCCCTCTCGGGAATAGGAGCGTCACATCTCTTCTTCCCTTGCCGCCATTTTCCGCAACGACCTTTACGGATACGAACGGAGTCTTCCGGTTTGTGAATTTGCAGCCCGGAAAATACCGACTCCGCTGTCACGGACTGCGCGGATACTCTTACGCCGATGGCGGGGAAGAGCCTGATTCCGTTGGGACCATCGAGGTTGAAACGGGCCGGACACACGCGGGAATCGACTTTGTTCTGCCTGAAATCAAGAAGGGCGTCTGGACGACCCTCCCTTTCGCGACTCGCGCGCCATTGGAGCACCGCTCCATCTATCGAACGCCGGATGGCTTGCTTTGGATCGGCACTTTGGATTACACGCTCCAGGCGTTTGACGGCAGGGAATACAAATCATTCGCACTCACCGACGAACCGAACGAGGTGGCGAAAGCGATGGAATACTCCGCCGATGCCACGCTTTGGATCGGAAGCGCCTCCGGCATTAGCAAGGTCGTTGAGGGTCAACGCAAATCCGTCTCCTACGACGCTTCCCGTCCGGAAAGCGGCGTGAACGACATTCTGGCCGAATCGGACGGAACGGTTTGGTTCGCGACAAGATTGGGATTGTGCAGGTACGATGGCCGCGATTTTGTCACGTTTTCCGTCAAGGACGGACTTCCGAGCAACGAGGTTCTTTCCGTGTTGAGGTCGCGCGATGGGACGCTCTGGGTTGGGACTAGTTCAGGTTTGGTTGCGTATGATGGAGTGCGCTTTCTGAAGCCAAAGTCGTTCCCTCATGAAGGCCGCGTCCAATCGCTTCTCGAATCCCGCGGTGGGGCCATCTGGTTCGCCGGCACGGTCGGACAGGGGGCCTATTGCTATGATCGAGCCTCGTTACGCCATTTCAGCGCCAAGGAAGGGCTCTTGACGGATACGGTGCAGGATATTGCCAAGACTTCGGATGGAGTTCTATGGTTCGCGACTACCGGGGGAATCTCCCGGTTCAACGGCGCGACGGTAGTCAATTACACTGAATCAGACGGCTTAACCCCTGGAAAGATTCTCGACCTATTCGTGGATACAGACGACGTGCTTTGGTGCGCCGGTGAACAGGGGCTGCGCCGATTTGATCCAAAGGGTTTCACCGCCTTCGGGAAACGCGACGGCCTCATCAATTCGCTTAATCACAGAACAGCGGGCGTCGTCGCTTTGGAACGAGACGCCTCTGACGGCCTTTGGATAGGAACTGGATGGGGCGGAGTCTGGCGAAGCAACAGCGGGAGAATGGAGTCACAGAATACAAATTCCTGTTTTTTCGAACTCCATCGGGCGGCTGATCGAACGATTTGGGCGGGCGGATCGCACGGGATTTTTCGGGTCGAAAACGGAGCGCCCGTTCGAGTGCTGGACCACAGTTGGGTGAATGCTTTGACCAGCGATGACCGGGGCAGTCTATGGTTTGGCGACGGTTGGCAGGAAGGAGGGCTTCTTCGATTCAACCCCGCGAGCCGGGCGCTTTCCGCCTTCACGGTGAAAGACGGACTCCCGAATAATCGCGTCTATGCCATCGAACCGACGTCGGAGGGCGGGTTGTGGGTGGGCACTGAAATCGGGTTGGCTCATTATCTGGATGGGAAGATTGAGGACCTTCGCAAGAAATTCGGCATTGCGACTGGAGCGGTGTGGGAGCTTCGGCGCGATGACGGAGGTAAGTTGTGGATTTCCACGGCGCAAGGACTGCACATTCTGGACCCCATTCTCGGGAAGGGTAGCACAGGCGACCCGCCTGTCCCGTCCGGCAACCTGCCGGACGGAACGGTCGCGGCGGCACTGACTGACTCTGGCGCTGGCTTCGCTTCGAGCCCCGCACCCATTCCAGTCGGCAAGTTGCCGACCGGGGCGGGCAGGTTGCCCGCGCTACCCGAAGCCAGAGTTGCCCACGCGACGATCGACGGCTTCCGCCGCCTCTCCATCACCACCACCAACGGCCTGCCGGTCGAGGACATTCGATGCAGCGTGCAAACGCGGGACGGCATCTTATGGATGGGGAGCCTGGATCGCGGCGTTGTGGGATTCGACGGAAAAGCCTTCACCAGGCTTGACCCACGCGACAGCCCGATCGGAGAGCGGGTCTTAGCGCTGATGGTGGATGAGGACGATTCGCTTTGGGTCGGCTCGGATGATACCGGGTTGGTCCATTATCGGCGCTCGAAGACGCCGCCAACCGTGCGCTTGGTCAATGTTCGGATGGATGACGTGGTGTCGTCCGACTTTTCGAATATCCCATCCACCGAAATCAAGACCCGCGTGGCCGTCGAATACCGGGAAATCGATCTCAAGACCCATCCGGACAAGCGGCAGTTCTGGTATGAAGTAGAAGGCCCCACCGGCGCGACCTTGTTTGCGGGAGTGACCAAGGAGCGAAGCTTCGCGTGGACGCCGCGCCAGGGAGGAACCTACACCTTCCAGGTCCAGGCGATCGACCGCGATCTCAACTACTCGAAGCCCGCCCGGGTGATGATGCGAGTCGTCGTTCCCTGGCATGCCAACGCGTGGATCCTGACACCGATGGTCTTCGTGTTTGGCAGTCTGTTGGTCTGGGCTTTCATCGCTCGCGCTCTTTACATGCGCAAAAGCCGGGAAGCCGCGCTCCTGAGTGAACGCGTCCGCATTTCTCGCGACCTGCACGACCATCTGGGCGCCGGGCTGACTCATCTGGCGATGGTTGGGGACTTGGTCCACCAACGAGCCGATCAACCGGGCGCCGTCGAAATGCTGGCCAATCGCTTGACTGAGTCCGCCCGCGATCTGACGCGAACGATGGGGGAAATTATATGGACGACCGACCCGGACAAGGACACGCTCCGGAGTTTCGCGTTTTTCATCAACAGCTACGCGGATCGATTCTTTGCCGGGAGCACGCTCCGGCTGCGCTTCGAGTTTCCGTCGGAGGTTCCGGACTTAGTCCTGCCTGCGGAACATCGGAGCAGCCTTCTCACGGTGACGAAGGAGGCGTTGAATAACGTGGCCAAACACGCGCGAGCTTCCGAGCTTCGAATCAAGCTAGCGCTGCGCGATCAGCAGTTGTATCTGAGTTTCGAGGATGATGGCCAGGGCTTCTTGATGAGCCAGGTGGACGAGGAACGCCACGGGTTGGTGAACATGCAAGAGCGCTTGCGCGCTCTGGGCGGGCAACTGCAGATTGAAAGCGCCGTGGGTCAAGGCACCCGGGTCCATGTCCGATTGCCGCTGCCCCAAAAACAAAGACGGCCGAGTGCGTGAACCGGACTTCTGGTATGCTGACGAATCGAATTCCCGCTCACTCGGTCGTGCGCGTCGGGCTAAAAGCCTGTTTTGAGAGTAGGAGCCGACCTGAGGAGGCTCAATTCTCTCCGGGGCAAAGCGGAAGATTTCATTGGGAATCCGAGTCTCGTGGCCTCGCCCCCTGCCTGCGAGTGGATTTTTCAAACAGGTTGTTCAGCATGTTTGAGACTTCGTTTTGGCTGACAGCTTTGGCGTGGTTTTTGGCAGTCGCGCCGGCTCCCGCGCACGCGGCGGAGAGCGTGGCGCCCGTTCATAACGTGGACGGCTCGTTCGTCCGGGAATGGCTGGTGTTGGGTCCGTTCCCCGGCCGAGACCTGGAGACCGACTTCCTGGCCAGCGTTGGAGGGGAAGCGAACATCCGTCCCAAGGAAGGCGACACAGTGACGCGAAGCGACGGGACCCAACTAACGTGGACCCGGTTGCGCTCGGATTATGACATTGTGAGCCTCGAGAAGGTCCTTGGCATCCAAACCTGGTCGGTGGCTTATGCCTATTGTGAACTGAGCTCTGAACGGCCGATGGAAACGAACCTTCGACCTGCCGCCAGTTCCTCTCTCCTTTGGCTCAATGGCATCAAGGTAGAGCCACCGCCGGCACTTTCCGGCGTGCCCGGCAATGTCCCTGTGGCGTACCCAATTCAACTGAACGCGGGGCCAAATCCATGCCTGCTCAAGCTCGGAATCGGGCAGTGGGAGTGTGTATTCAGCATGCAACCGCTGCCTTTCGAGAGGGCCACCGCGACCGTTCGCGTGACCGATCCGCACGGCCAGCCCATTCCGGGAGCGCTCCTTCAGTTTTATGACCAGGGCGAACGGATCTGGCAGCTGCGAACCGGCGGGACCGGCCAAGCCGAGGCCTGTCTCTATCCGCTGGCGCCGATCTATGACTTGCGTGTGACGTTCGAAGGAGCGGGAGCGTGGTTCAATGACGTGGCGCTCCAATCCGGCGAACGGCGGGATTTGAATGTGGTGTTGAGCCCGGCGGTTTCCATTTCGGGCCGGGCCCTCGCCATGGATGGATCGCCTCAGAACGCGATCGTCGTGCAGGCGCTCCGGGAACCGGATTCATCCTCTGATTTGGGTAGGGCGGCGTTGCCGCGCCGCCCTGTTGCCAGGGCTGAACAGCAGCTCAGCCCTACCAACGGTCCCACGATCCCCTCGCTGCTCCCCTTGCCGCCATTTTCCGAGACCGTGCTTTCGGACACAAACGGAAATTTCCGGTTTGTAAATCTGCGGCCAGGCGCCTACCGCTTGCGATGCCACGGGCCCGACGGATTTGTTTATCCAAACGGCGGCCAAGAGGCCCCTTCCGCGCCGCCGCTTATCGTGGCGCCGGGGCGGACGAATGAATCTGTTCAATTCGTCTTTCCCGAAGCTAAGAAAGGGGTTTGGCAGAATTACCGAATCACCAAAGAGCTGATCGAGTTGAGCGCGGTGAGCATCCATCGAACTCCGGACGGATTGCTCTGGGTGGGAACGGGAAACGGGACCCTGCATGCCTACGACGGCGTGGACTTCAAAATATTTCAAGCCGGAGAAGCTCCGAGATCTGAGGTGCATGTCATTAACCACGACGCCATGGGTACGGTCTGGATCGGTACGAGCGGCGGCATGAGCCGGAATGGGAATGGCCAGTTCCAACCGTTGCCCTTCAACGACAGCCTGCCGCGCAAACAGGTATTCGGCATCTTGACAGATCCGGATGGCAGCGTGTGGTTCGGGACGCCGTCCGGACTATATCGACACGGTAGCGGAAAGCTTTCCAGTTGGACCGTCTCCGAGGGCCTTCCCAGCAACAGTGCAGGCCCCTTGATCTACGCCCGAGACGGAGCGGTTTGGGTTGGGACTTCGACTGGCCTGGCGCGGTTCGACGGTCAAAGCATCTCGGTGCCTTTGGTCTTTCCGTTTTCCTTCCCTCTCGGGGTGTCGAAGCTTCACCAAGCCCAAGATGGCGCCATTTGGTTTTGCAGCACAACTTGGGAAATAGGAGGGGCATTTCGTCTCGATGGAAGCGCGCTGCGAAGGCTTGGGACCGAGGACGGACTGCTGAGCGAGCAAGTGCACGACATTGCTGAAACATCGGACGGAAACCTGTGGTTCGGGACGGAAAGCGGGCTTTCGCGGTTTAACGGAAAGACGATTGTGAATTACACGATGGAAGATGGGTTGAGCTACTCATCGGTCCGCGACATTTTTGTGGACGAGGACGATGTGCTTTGGCTGGCCACCGGGGCAGGCGTGTCGCGCTTCGATCCCAAACATATTTCTCGTTTGACCCAGAAGGATGGCCTTCGATCCGGCTCGGGCACGCCGGGAGTGTTCGCCATCGAATCGCACCCAGAAGGCGGCTTCTGGGTCGGAACGGAATGGGCAGGCGTCTTTCGCATTATCCCCCAGGAATCCCGGCCGGCCGTGGAATCGGTTTATCCGCAGCTGGGTTACGTGCGTCAAATTCACCGCTCGGAGGATGGCACGCTTTGGTTTGCTACCGCCTCTGGGCTCTACCAACTGCTGGATGGTGTTCCGACCCAGGTCCTGAGCCGGGAATGGCTGATTGCATTGACCAGCGACGACCAGGGCCGGCTCTGGTATGGAAACGGCTGGAACGGCGGAGGGGTGTCTCGCTACGATCCTATGACGGGCCAGGAGGTTTTGTTCACGCGGGCACACGGGCTGCCGGACGAGCACGTCTGGGATTTGGAGCGGAGTCCGGGAAGAGGCGTCTGGATTGGGACCGGCGCCGGGTTGGCGCTTGCGGAAGGAGAAACGATTGAGGATGCGGGCGTCCGATTGGGGCTTCCGGCCGCAGCGGTGCGCAGTATTCAATGCGACGCCGACGGAATGCTTCGAGTCTCATCGAGTCGCGGCCTGTACACTTCGGACGGAAACAAGTCGGTTTCGATCACGGCTGCCACAGGCCTGCCAGACCAGCAGATCTGGTCCAGCGCGCGAACTCCGGACGGCATTATTTGGATGGCCAGCGACAGCAGCGGGTTGATTGGATACGACGGCAAAGCCACGACTGTCCTGGACAAACGGGATGGCCTCCCAGGCAACCGTGTCTTCATTTCGGCATCTGATGCCGACGGTTCGCTTTGGTCCGGGTTTCTCGATGCTGGCGGACTCAGCCGCTTCCAACGGAGCCGGTCACGGCCTTCGGTTCGGTTGCTCCAAGCGACCGTGGGTGACAGTACTTTTACGGACTCGTCAAGCCTCCCTCGGACGGAGACGGGCCGACTCGTCATGGTCAGTTACCAAGAGATCGACCTGAAAACGCATCCGGAAAAAAGGCAATTCTATTACCGGTTGGTGACCGCTTCTGGCGCGACCGTATTCTCGGGGGTGACCAAGGAGCGGCGCTTCGTATGGACGCCCCGCAAAGGCGGAACTTATACTTTTGAAGTTCAATCCATTGACCGGGATCTCAATTACTCGGAGCCCGCCCGGCTCGCCTACCGAGCGTTTGTTCCGTGGCACGCCAACGCCTGGATCACAGTGCCTGGAGGCGGCACTTTGGGAGGGCTGCTGATTTGGGCCTTCATCGCCCGCGTGATTTACCTCCGCCAGCGCCGGGAGGCCGAACGCTTGCGGGAACAGATGCTCCTCCACGAACGCCATGCGCGTGCCGCGTTGGAAGAAAAGACCGAGCAGTTGGAGAAAGCCAAAAAGGAGGCCGACGCAGCCAATCGCGCCAAGAGCGCTTTCCTGGCCAACATGAGCCATGAAATCCGCACGCCGCTCAACGCCATCCTCGGCTACGC